>CAXTEP010000011.1:42873-44226 GCA_964243125.1 uncultured Lichenihabitans sp.
CCCAGGAAGGAGAACGGGCTCGCGCGGTCGGACAGGAACGGGTCGGTGAGGATCGTGCCCTCGGGCGTGGTGAGCAGAAAGGTGGCGTGACCCACGAAGGTCACGGCCACCTGTCCCGCCTCGACGCGCTCGGGCGGCGGCGGGTAGGCCCGGTTGAGCCGCCGTCGCGGCCACAGCGAGCGCTGGCCCGTGCGCCGCCAGCGAAGCAGGTCCCCAAAACTCTTGTCGGTGTCGATGCCGGGATTGAAGAACACCCGGCCGTCGCAGTGGTCCGACACGGGGTAGGGGGGGTGGGAAGCGGCCATGGCGGCTACACTACAGGGCCGCCTTCCCGGCGCAATCGCAGGGTCCGGTCCGCGGCCCAGCCTTTTTCGCGACGGCCGGCGAACGGTCCCCGGCGGTACGCATTGACACGGCGGTGTTTGCACGGCGACCGTCCATGATCTCCCGACCTTTCGCGGTGGCGGTGCTCGCCGCGGCCTTCGTCCTGGCGGCCTCGGTCCCGGCCGGGGCTGCGGTCGACCCTTTGGCGACTTATCGCTGGAAAAAACGGGTCCTGGTCGTGGTGGCGCCCCGCGCCGACGACGCCCGCCTCGTCGAACAAAGGCGCCTGTTCGCGGCCATGCGGGCCGGTGCCGACGAGCGCGACCTCGTGCTCGTGGTTGGGTCCGGCGACGAGCCCGGGGCGCGGGCCCTGCGCCAAGCCTTCGACGTCGGCCCGGACGGGTTCCGGGCCGTTCTGGTGGGTAAGGACGGAGGCGCGAAGCTCAGCGCCGACGCCCCGCTCGGACCGGACCGCCTTTTTCCCGTCATCGACGCCATGCCGATGCGGCAGGACGAGACGAGCCGCCGGCCCTGAGCGGTCCGCTCGGCCGGCACCGTATCGGGCCGCGGACCCACGTTGACGCCCTCGCGCACCGCCGCAACCACCGAAGACCTTACCATGCCCTTGGCGACAAAACCCCGGCCGCCCATCTCGCCGCCACCATCGTCGGACCTTCCGCGTCTCATATGGGCTGAACTCGGTCATCGGGTTGCCAAGCCTCCGACGACGTTCTAAGAGGTTCGGCAGCGACATGTCGGATCTCTGGACCTCCGTCTGGCGGTCCGTCGCCCAAGCGCGCTCGTAGCTCAGCTGGATAGAGCACCAGACTACGAATCTGGGGGTCGGGAGTTCGAATCTCTCCGAGCGCGCCAATCGCTTCAGTGACTTAGGATGTAGTCAACGTTCTAAGCGTGGGTTTTTAGAACGGTGTTTAGCACGGTGGTTGGACCGAGATTCTGATGCTCGCCGCTGACCTTCACCAACGCAACCTTGCCAAGGTTGGGGTCGAGGGTTCGAATCCCTTCGCC
>CAXTEP010000012.1:0-5538 GCA_964243125.1 uncultured Lichenihabitans sp.
ACGAACCGCTACCGCGGCTTCGTCGACATGCTGACCCACCACGATCATTTTCTCGTCACGGCCGATTTCGACGCCTATTATGAGGCACAACGTCGGGTGGACGCGCATTGGCATGATCGGCAATCGTGGTGGCGGTCGAGCATTCTGAACACGGCGCGGGTGGGCTGGTTCTCGTCCGACCGCACCATCGGCGAATACGCGGACGAGATCTGGAACGTACCGGTTCAGGTCGCGCCATAAAGGACCTGGGGCAGGGAATGGTTGAAGGCTGGCGGGCGCATCAGGGCGATGTCGAGGCATTGGTGGCGGCGCGCCACGGCGATCCGTTCGCGGTGCTCGGCTTCCACGACACGCCCGAGGGCCCCGCCATCCGGGCCTTCGTGCCCAACGCGGCGAGCCTGGACGTGCTGGATGACGGTGGCCGCAAGCTCGCAGGCCTCGAAAGCCGCCATCCGGCCGGGTTCTTCGAGGGCCTGTTGCCGGGCAGGCCCGCGGCCCGCATCCGCTACCGCCTGCGAGCCGCGAACGCGGGCGGCAGCTGGGACCTCGAAGACCCCTACGCGTTCGGTCCCGTGCTCGGGCCCATTGACGATCACCTGTTCGCCGAGGGCACTCATCGGGAGGTGTACCAGCGCCTCGGGGCGCGGGCGGCCGAGCACGAGGGGGTGGCGGGCGTGCATTTCGCCGTCTGGGCGCCGAACGCCGACCGCGTCTCGGTCGTGGGCGACTTCAATGACTGGGACGGCCGTCGCCACCAGATGCGCAAGCGGATCGGCAGCGGCCTGTGGGAGATCTTCGCGCCGGGGGTGAAGCCGGGCGTCATCTACAAGTACGAGATCATCGGCACCTGGGGCCACCACCTGCCCTTGAAGGCCGATCCGGTCGGCTTCCAGAGCGAGCTGCGGCCCGCCACCGGCTCGGTCGTGGCCGACCCGACCCCCTTTGACTGGACCGACGCCGGCTACCTGGAAAAGCGCGGCCGCGTGGACCGCCGCCGCGCCCCCATGACGATCTACGAGGTCCACCTCGGGTCGTGGCGCCGGGGCGAGGACGACCGGTTCCTGACCTACGACGAGCTGGCCGACCAGTTGATCCCCTACGCGGCCAGCATGAACTTCACCCACCTCGAATTCCTGCCCGTGTCCGAGCACCCCTACGATCCGTCCTGGGGCTACCAGCCGATCGGCCTGTTCGCGCCGACGAGCCGCTTCGGCGATCCGGCCGGCTTCGCGCGGCTGATGGACCGCGCCCACGCGGCGGGCCTGGGCGTGATCCTCGACTGGGTGCCGGCGCATTTTCCAGTGGACGTGCACGGGCTCGCCCGCTTCGACGGCACCGCGCTCTACGAGCACGAGGACCCGCGCCGCGGCTTCCACCCGGACTGGAACACCGCCATCTACAACTTCGGCCGGCCCGAGGTGGTCAGCACGCTGGCCGCCAACGCGGTCTACTGGCTCGACCGCTTCCACGTCGACGGCCTGCGGGTCGACGCGGTCGCGTCCATGCTCTACCTCGACTATTCGCGCAAGGAAGGGGAGTGGATCCCCAACTGGGACGGCACCAACGACAACCGCGAGGCCGTGGCGTTTCTCAAGCGCGTCAACGAGCTCGTCTACGCGACCCACCCCGGCGCCATGATGATCGCCGAGGAATCGACCGCCTGGCCGGGCGTGTCGGCCCCCACCTACGCGGGGGGCCTCGGCTTCGGGTTCAAGTGGAACATGGGCTGGATGCACGACACGCTCGAGTACATCTCGACCGATCCCGTGCACCGGCAGTGGCACCACGACCGGCTGACGTTCGGGCTGCTCTACGGGTTTTCCGAGAACTTCATCCTGCCGCTCAGCCACGACGAGGTGGTGCACGGCAAGAAGTCGATCGTCGGCAAGATGCCGGGCGATCGCTGGCAGCAGTTCGCCAACACCCGCGCCTATTACGGATTCATGTGGGCGCACCCGGGCAAGAAGCTGCTCTTCATGGGCCAGGAGTTCGGCCAGACCAACGAGTGGAACGCCGGCCAGAGCCTCGACTGGCACCTCGTGCAATATCCCGAGCACCAGGGCCTGCAGGCGCTGGTGCGCGACCTCAACCGCGTGTACCGCGAAACCCCGGCCCTCCACGCCCGCGACTGCGAGCCCGAGGGGTTCCGCTGGATTGTGGCGGACGACCGCAACCAGTCGGTCCTGGCCTGGCTACGGACCGGCGGCCCCGATGACCCGCCGGTCGCGGCCGTGTCGAACTTCACCCCCGTGCCTCGCGGCGAGTACCGCCTGGGCCTGCCGCGCGCGGGCCGGTGGCGCGAGATCCTCAACACGGACGCGAGTCTCTACGCGGGCTCGGGCACGGGCAACATGGGTGAAGTCGTGGCCACCGACACGCCCTGGAACGGGTTCCCGGCCTCGGCCGCGATATTCCTGCCGCCGCTTGCCACCATGTACTTTGAATTTTCAACCGCGTGACCCAGAATGAAACAAAGGATGTCGCGGAACACGACGTCGGTCGCGGTTGCTTGGGGAGGATGCCGACATGAATACGAGGCCGTCGCTGCAGGGGCCGATCTCCCGCCATTCCATGGCCTACGTGCTGGCGGGCGGGCGCGGTAGCCGGCTGATGGAGCTGACCGACCTGCGAGCCAAGCCCGCGGTCTATTTCGGCGGCAAGTCGCGCATCATCGACTTCGCCCTGTCGAACGCGCTCAACTCCGGCATCCGCCGCATCGCGGTCGCGACCCAGTACAAGGCCCACAGTCTGATCCGTCACCTGCAGCGAGGCTGGAACTTCTTCCGCCCCGAGCGTAACGAGAGCTTCGACATCCTGCCCGCGAGCCAGCGGGTGTCGGAGGATATGTGGTATCTGGGCACCGCCGACGCGGTGTACCAGAACATCGACATCATCGAGAGCTACGACCCGAAGTACATCGTGCTGCTGGCCGGCGACCACGTCTACAAGATGGACTACGAGAAGATGCTGCAGCAGCACGTCGACTCGGGCGCCGACGTGACGGTGGGCTGCCTCGCGGTGCCACGCATGGAGGCGGTGGGTTTCGGCGTGATGCACATCGACGAGCACAACCGCATCGTCGACTTCCTGGAGAAGCCCAAGGATCCGCCCGCCATGCCGGGCAACCCTGACCTGGCGCTTGCCAGCATGGGCATCTACGTGTTCGAAACCAGGCTGATGTTCGACCAGCTGCGCCGCGACGCCGCCGACCCGAACTCGGCGCATGACTTCGGCAAGGACATCGTGCCCTTCCTGGTCAAGAACGGCAAGGCGGTGGCGCACCACTTCGCCGACAGCTGCGTGCGGTCGAGCAACGAGTCGATCGCCTATTGGCGCGACGTCGGCACCGTGGACGCCTACTGGGAAGCCAACATCGACCTGACCGACGTGGTGCCGGATCTCGACCTTTACGACAACGACTGGCCGATCTGGACCTACGGCGAGATCACCCCGCCCGCCAAATTCGTGCACGACCTCGACGGCCGCCGCGGCCACGCTATCACGTCGCTGGTGTCGGGCGGCTGCGTGGTGTCGGGCGCCTTCCTGCGCCGCTCGCTGCTGTTCACCGGCGTCCGGGTCAATTCCTACGCCAACGTCGAGAACGCCGTGGTGATGCCCTACGCCAACGTGGCGCGCTCGGCCCGCCTCAAGAACGTGGTGATCGACCGGGGCGTGCAGATCCCCGAGGGCTTGGTGATTGGCGAGGATCCGCAGGTCGACGCGCAGCGGTTCCGCCGCACCGACCGAGGCATCTGCCTCGTCACGCAGCCGATGATCGACAACCTCGTTCGCTGAGGCGCGCTTGCCCGACTTGCAGGTTCTTTCGGTCGCCTCCGAGGTCTACCCGCTGATCAAGACGGGCGGGCTGGCCGACGTTGCCGGGGCGTTGCCGGGTGCGCTGGCCCCCTTGGGCGTGCGGGTGCGGACGCTGCTGCCCGGCTACCCGGCGGTGCTCAAGGCTCTGGGGGATGCCGAGACGCTGCACGAGTACCCCGCCCTGTTCGGCGGCGCGGCGCGGCTCCTCGCGGCGCGCGTGTCGGGTCTGGACGTGCTCGTGGTCGACGCGCCCCACCTGTTCAACCGCGACGGCAATCCCTACGTGGCCTCGAACGGGACCGACTGGCCCGACAATGCCTTCCGGTTCGCGGCCCTGGGCCGCGTGGCCGCCGACCTCGCGTCCGGGCTGGTGCCCGGCGTCCAGCCCGACGTTCTCCAGGCGCACGACTGGCAGGCGGGGCTGGCCGCCGCCTATCTGCGGTTCGGCGAGCCGTCGCGGGTCGGCACCGTGTTCACGATCCACAACATGGCTTTCCCAGGCCTGTTCCCGGCCGACATCCTGCCGGGGCTCGGCCTCCCCTGGGAGGCCTTCACGGCCGCGGGCCTCGAATACTACGACAAGGTCAGCTTCCTGAAGGCCGGGCTCGTCTACTCCGACCGTATCACCACCGTGTCGCCCACCTACGCGGCCGAGATCCTGACGCCCGAGAACGGCATGGGCTTCGACGGCTTGCTGCGGGCCCGCGCCCATGACCTCTCCGGCATCCGCAACGGCATCGACGAGACGGTGTGGGACCCCGCCGCCGACGCCCTGCTGCCGCATGCCTACGGGGCCGGGTCGCTGGCCGGACGAGGCGCCAACAAGCGGGCCCTGCAGGACACGTTCGGGATTGAGGCGGTGCCCGACCGTCTCCTGTTCGGCGTCGTCAGCCGGCTGTCGGACCAGAAAGGGCTCGACCTCCTCCTCGCCTCGGTTCCAACCCTGCTCGACGTCGAGGCGCAGCTCGTGCTGCTCGGCTCGGGCGAGCGGTGGATGGAGGACGCGTTCCGGACCGCCGCGGCCCAGCACCCGGGGCGGATCGGCGTCCGCATCGGCTACAACGAGCCCCTGGCCCACCTCATCCAGGCCGGCAGCGACGCGCTGCTGGTGCCGTCGCGCTTCGAGCCCTGCGGACTGACGCAGCTCTGCGCGCTGCGCTACGGCGCCGTGCCCGTGGTGACGCGGGTGGGCGGGCTGGCCGACACGGTCGTGGACGCCAACGAGATGGCGCTCGCGAGCGGGGCCGCGACCGGCATCCAGTTCAGCCCCGTCACGGCCGAGGCCCTGCGGATGGCGTTGCGCCGCACGGCCGCCATCTACGCCGACCGGGACGACTGGAACGGCATGGTCAAGGCCGGCATGGCGACCGACGTATCGTGGCATCGCCCGGCCAAGCGCACCGCAGCCCTGTACCGCACCGTGGCGCACGCCGACCAGCCCTCATCCAGCGCGGAAGCGACCCCCATGATCCGCACCGTTCCCACCACGCCCTTCACCGACCAGAAGCCCGGCACGTCCGGCCTGCGCAAGAAGGTGTCGGTGTTCCAGCAGGCGAACTACGTCGAGAACTTCGTGCAGTCGGTGTTCGACAGCCTCGACGGGTTCGCGGGCAAGACGCTGGTGGTGGGCGGCGATGGGCGCTTTTTCAACCGCGAGGCGATCCAGACCGTCATCAAGATGGCGGCCGCCAACGGGTTCGGCGAGGTCGTGGCGGGCCGGGG
>CAXTEP010000012.1:5638-7914 GCA_964243125.1 uncultured Lichenihabitans sp.
CGCTGATGGAAACGCTGTTCGACTTCGACGCGATCCGGGCCCTGTTCGCGGGCGGGTTCCGCATGACCTTCGACGCCATGTCGGCCGTCACGGGTCCCTATGCCACGAAGATCCTGGAGGACGTGCTGGGCGCCTCGCCCGGCACGGTGATCAACGGCACGCCCCAGCCCGATTTCGGCGGCCACCATCCCGACCCCAACCTCGTCCACGCCAGGGCGATCTACGATCTTGCCATGGGGCCGGATGCGCCGGACCTATGCGCGGCCTCGGACGGCGACGGCGACCGCAACCTCATCATCGGCCGCGGCATCTTCGTGACGCCGTCCGACAGTCTCGCGGCGCTCAGCGCCAACGCACATCTGGCGCCCGGCTACAAGGGGGGTCTCGCCGGCATCGCGCGGTCCATGCCGACCAGCCAGGCGGCCGACCGCGTGGCGGCCCGTAAGGGCATCGGCACCTACGAGACGCCCACGGGCTGGAAGTTCTTCGGTAACCTGCTCGATGCCGGCAAGGCCACGATCTGCGGCGAGGAAAGCGCCGGCACGGGCTCCAATCACGTGCGCGAGAAGGACGGGCTGTGGGCGGTCCTGCTCTGGCTCAACATACTGGCGGTGCGCAAGGAAAGCGTGGGGGCAATCATGGCCGACCATTGGGCCACCTACGGCCGCAACTACTACGCGCGGCACGACTACGAGGAGGTGCCGGCCGAGGGCGCCAATGCGCTGGTCAAGACCCTGCGCGACCGGCTGCCCAGCCTCAAGGGGCAGCGCTTCGGGTCGCTCGCGGTCGCCGACGCCGACGATTTCAGCTACCATGATCCCGTGGATGGATCCGACTCGGCCCACCAGGGCATCCGGATCATGTTCGACGACGGGTCGCGCATTGTCTACCGGCTGTCGGGCACGGGTACCGCGGGCGCGACGCTGCGGGTCTACATCGAAACCTTCGAGCCCGGGCCGCAACGCCTCGACCTCGACACCGGCGAGGCTTTGAAGACGCTGGTCGGCCTGTCGCGTTCCATCCCCGACATCGCCGGCCACACGGGCCGAACCGAACCCTCGGTCGTCACTTAGGTCGGCGCCACGGCGCGCCGCTGATCCTTTGGCAAGGCGTGGGGAGCGTCGCGTTCGGCTGACGCGGCCTCGTACCGCCTGTGCAATCTCGATCGATCGGTCTACCCGTCTCCTCGTTCTGAGCCTGTCGAAGGACGATGCAGGATTTGCGTGGGGCCGGTCCTTCGACAAGCTCAGGACGAGGGCGTCGGTCCGATCGGCCGGACACGTCGCAAGAACACGATTGATTCCGCGGTCGGGAAAGCCAACAAGGCGTGGCTGACGACGAGGAGGTCCGGCCATCGCACAAGGTTCCGCAGGACAGCGCCGGATTTCAGAGGGTTCGTCCGAGCCGCTGGGCGTGACGCTCACGGCGGGCGGCATCAACGTGGCGGTCTTCTCCGCCCACGCCGACGCGATCGACCTGTGCCTGTTCGGCGAGGACGGCGACCGCGAGATCGAGCGGATCAGCCTGCCCGAGCGGACCGGAAACGTGTTCCACGCCCACGTGGCGGGCGTCGAGGAAGGCGCGCGCTACGGTCTGCGGGCCCACGGTCCCTATGCGCCGCACGAGGGACACCGGTTCAACGCCGCCAAGCTCCTGGTCGACCCTCACGCGCTGGCGCTCGACCGGCCGTTCCGGCTCGATCGGAGCATGTGGGGCTTCGTCGAAGGCGACGGGCGCATCGACGAGACCGACAGCGCCGCCGCCATGCCCAAGGGCATCGTGACCGCCCCGGTCCTGGCCGACCCGTGGGACGGGGCCGCGCCCTGGTCCCGCACCGTCATCACCGAACTGCACGTGCGCGGCTTCACGAAGCGCCACCCCGGCGTGCCCGAGGCGGCGCGGGGCACCTTCGCGGGCCTCGCGTCGCCCGCGGCGCTCGACCACCTCGTCAAGCTCGGCGTCACGGCCGTGGAGCTCATGCCGGCCGCCGCCTGGGTGGACGAGCGCCATCTCCCGCCGCTCGGGCTCACCAACTACTGGGGCTACAACCCCATCGCCTTCTCGGCGCCCGACCCGCGCCTCGCGCCCGGCGGCTGGGCCGAGGTGCGGGCCGCGACCGCGGCGCTCAACCGCGCCGGCATCGAGGTGATCCTCGACGTTGTCTACAACCACTCGGGCGAGAGCGACGAGTGGGGCCCGACCCTGTCGCTGCGCGGCCTCGACAACGCTTCCTACTACCGGCTGCTGCCCGACGACCCGTCGCGCTACATCAACGA
>CAXTEP010000012.1:8014-11879 GCA_964243125.1 uncultured Lichenihabitans sp.
CGCGTCACGGGCTCGGCCGACCTGTTCGCGGCCAAGCGCCGGCCCTCGCGCGGGGTCAACTACGTGTCGGCCCACGACGGCTTCACCCTGGCCGACGTCGTGTCCTACACGGACAAGCGCAACGAGCCGAACGGCGAGAACAACCGCGACGGCGCGGGCGCCAACTGGTCGTGGAACTGCGGCACGGAAGGGCCGACCGGCGATCCCGCGGTGCGGGCCGGCCGGTTGCGCGACCAGAAGAACCTGCTCGCCACCCTGCTGCTCGCGCGCGGCACGCCCATGCTGGGGCCGGGCACGGAGCGCCTGCTCACCCAGAACGGCAACAACAACGCCTACGCGCAGGACAACGAGACCACCTGGGTCGACTGGTCCGATCCGGACGACCTGACGAGCTTCATCGCCCGCTTGATCGCGGTGCGGCTCGGCAACCCCGCCCTGATCCGCGACCGCTTCCTGACCGGTCAGGTGCCGGACGGCGCCGACAGGCCGGACGTCGAATGGCGGCGGCCCGACGGTGGCGCCCCGCAGCCATCCGACTGGGAGCATCCGGCAACCCGCACGCTCATCGCGGTGTTCGACGCGCCGGCCCTCGACGGCCTGCCCGCCAACCGCGTGACCGCGATCTTCCACGCGGGTTTTGAAACATTGCCCGTCGTGCTTCCCACGTCCCGCGAAGGCCATGGCTGGCGCGTCGCGGTCGACACGGCCGATGACAGGCCCGACGGGGACAGCCGGTTCGACGGCGGCGCGACCTTCCCGGTGCGGCCCCGCTCCGTGGTGGCGCTGGTGGAGCAGCTGTTCGAGGGGGGCATGCGGGCAGGCCTCGCGTCCGACCAGCTGGACCAGCTCGCCCGCGCGGCCGGCATCGCGCCGGAATGGTTCGAGATGAACGGCGCCTGCCACGTGGTGATGCCCGACACCAAGACCGCGCTGCTGGCCGGCATGGGGCTCGCGGTCGGCTCGGCGGGCGAGATCCGCGACAGCCTGGACGAGCTGGTGCGCCGGCGCGAGTTGCGCCCCCTGCCCGAAACCGCGATCGCCTGGGCCGAGGTGCCGCCCGTCCTGGCGGTGGCGGCGACGGACCGGGTCGGGTCCAGGGCCGACCTCGTGATCGAGCGGGAGGACGGCACGACCGTGCAGGTCAGGCTCGACCCCGACGCCGCCAACCGGGTTGCTGGCGTGACGTCGGACGGCCGCCCCGCGCCGATCCTCCAGGTGCCGCTTCCGGCGCAGCCGGTCGGCCGGCATCGCGTGTGGCTGGCCGACGACCCGTCCACGTCCTGCGTGCTGACGGTGGCGCCACCGCGCTGCTTTTTACCCGAGTCGCTGCTGGCGGGCCGCAAGGCTTTCGGGGTGGCGGCGCACCTTTACACGCTGCGCAGCGCCGCCGACCAGGGCATGGGCGACTTCACGACCCTGGCGCGCTTCGCCGATGCGGCGGGCCGCCATGGCGCGAAGCTCGTGGGTCTCAACCCGTTGCACGCCATGTTCCCGGAGCATCGCGACCAGGCGAGCCCCTACTACCCTTCCGATCGCCGCTTCATCGACCCAATCTACATCGACGTCACGGCGCCCGTCGTGGTGGGCGAGGCGCCCGACGTGCAACGCGCGCTCGACCGCCAGGCCGACCGGATCGCGGCCCTGCGCGGGTTGACGAACGTCGACTACGAACGCGTGTGGGCGCTCAAGAAGGAAGTGCTGGCCCAGGCCTTCGCGAGCTTCGAGGCGCGGCGGCGGGCCGGCGGGTCCGATCCCGACCTTGCTGCGTTCGAGGATTTCGTGCGGGCCGGCGGCACGCCGCTCGCCGACTACGCGGTGTTTGCGGCGGCGTCCGACGAGTTCGGCGGCGCGCCCTGGTGGACCTGGCCCGAGGGGTTGCGCCACCCCGACGATCCGGGCGTCAGGGCCTATGCGGAAGCCCAGCCCGAGCGCTTCTTCTTCCAGCTCTACCTGCAGTGGCTGGCCGACCTGCAGCTCGGCGCGGCCGCGGCGGCCGGACACGCCGCGGGCCTGCGGTTCGGCTTCTACCGCGACCTCGCGGTCGGCACCGCGCAGCACGGGGCCGAGTCCTGGGCCAACCAGGGCACCTACGCGACCGGCATGTCGGTGGGAGCGCCGCCCGACGCCTTCTCGGCCAATGGCCAGACCTGGGGCTTGCCGCCGCCGAGCCCCGTGGCGCCGGGCCGGACGTGGCTCGATACCTTCGCGCGGCTGGTGTCGGCCAACATGCGGCACGCCGGCGCGCTGCGCATCGACCACGCCATGGGCCTGTCGCGGCTGTTCTGCATCCCTCACGGCATGCCGGGCGCCGCAGGCGCCTACGTGCATTATCCGTTCGAGGCCATGCTGGGGGAGCTGGCGCTCGAAAGCCAGCGCGCGCGCTGCCTCGTCATCGGCGAGGACCTCGGCACGGTGGCGCCGGGCTTCCGCGAACGTCTCGCCGCCGCCGACATCCTGAGCTACCGCGTCCTGTTCTTCGAGCGCGAGCACGGGTTGAGCTTCATTCCCGCCGACCGCTACCCCGCCAAGGCGGTGGCCTGCGTGTCGACCCACGACCTGCCGACGCTGGCGGGCTGGTGGCGCGGCGCCGAAATTGCCGAGCGGCGCGCGCTCGGATCCTTCACCGACGCCGAAGCCGACCGGGCCGAGACCGACCGGGCTGTCGAGCGCGCCCGCCTCGTCGAGGCGCTGGGCCGGCCCGACCTCGCGGGGGCCGCCGAGGCCGGCACCGAGATCGTCGGCGACGTCCACCGCTTCGTGGCCGCGGCACCGTCCATGCTGGTCATGGCGCAGGCAGACGACCTCGTGGGCGAGACGGTGGCGGTCAACCTGCCCGGCACATCGAGCGAGCGGCCGAACTGGCGTCGCCGCCTGGCACCCGACGTCGACGACCTATTCGACCTTCCCCTCGCCAGGCAAAGCCTGCCGGTGCGCGGCGACGACGCCGAGATTTGAGCGTGAACCCCGGCCAACCATCCTGCCCAGAGATAGGGAACGACCGATGACCTACGTTGCTGATGCTGGCCGCTACAAAGTCATGCCGTTCCGGCGCTGCGGCCGATCAGGCCTCGACTTGCCGGCCATCTCGCTCGGCCTTTGGCAGAATTTCGGCGGCACGGACGTGTTCGAAACCGGCCGGGCCATACTGCGCCGCGCCTTCGACCGCGGCGTAACGCATTTCGACCTCGCCAACAACTACGGCCCGCCCTACGGCTCAGCCGAGGCCAATTTCGGTCGCTGGATGGATCTCGACTTCCGGCCCTACCGGGACGAGCTCGTCATCTCGTCCAAGGCCGGCTGGGACATGTGGCCCGGCCCCTACGGCAATCTCGGCTCGCGGAAGTACCTGATCGCGAGCTGCGACGCGAGCCTCGCCCGAATGGGACTCGACTACGTCGACATCTTCTACCACCACCGCCCCGACCCCAGGACGCCTCTCGAGGAAACCATGGGAGCTCTGGACCAGCTCGTGCGGTCAGGAAAGGCGCTCTACGTGGGCGTGTCGTCCTACTCGCCGGCGCTGACGCGCGCCGCGCACGCGATCCTGAAGCGCCTGGGCACCCCCTTCGTGATTCACCAGCCGTCCTATTCCATGCTCAACCGCTGGGTCGAGGACGGACTGCTCGACGCGCTGGACGAACTCGGGGTCGGCTGCATCGCGTTCTCGCCGCTGGCTCAGGGCCTGCTGACCAGCAAGTACCTGAAGGGCGTGCCCGACGCGTCGCGGGCAGCCCGCAACGGCTCGTTCTCACCCAATCTGGTCACCCCGGAGAACATCGCGCGCATCCAGGCCCTCGACGCCATCGCGCAAGCCCGCGGCCAGTCGCTGGCCCAGATGGCGATCGCCTGGGTGCTGCGGCACGGC
>CAXTEP010000012.1:11979-17105 GCA_964243125.1 uncultured Lichenihabitans sp.
AGCCCGCGGCCAGTCGCTGGCCCAGATGGCGATCGCCTGGGTGCTGCGGCACGGCACCGTGACCTCGGCCCTGATCGGCGCCCGCGACGTCCAGCAGCTCGACGATTCGCTCGACGCACTGAAGAACCTGGCGTTCAGCGACGACGAACTGACCGCCATCGACGCCCACGCGACAGAGGGCGGCATCGACCTGTGGCGGACCCAGGCCATGCTGGAACCGGCCTGACCGCACGCTGTTCCGACACCTGACGGGACGGCACTCTCCGAGGTCAACCCGGACCGGATGCGTTCCGCTTGCGTTCCTGTTCGTTCCAGGCTTGTGTCGGCCACGATGCTTACCTCGCCACCGCACCCGGCCGCCAAAGCCACGGCGGACAGGCTGATCGACCTGCTGGACTACGTCGAGCAGGTAGTCCGGCTGGACGAGCGTACCGTGTTCACCCTCGCGGATTACCGGCTGGCCGACCGCAAGCCGGCCATCATCCGACCCGAGGAGACGCGCGGCCTGCCCGGGGTCCGTCACGACATCCAGGACGAAGGGGGCGCGGTCTGGCTCGCGGTGGAACGGTTCGACAGGATAGCGAGCCCAGCCGTACCCGAGCATCTCGCCGGATGGATCGGACCGTCGGACGATTCCACACGTCCGCCGGAGATCCGCAGCCGGCGCTCCATCACGGTCGATGCGGCGGGGCGGCTGGCCCGCCTCGCGGAAGGCGCCTGCCCGGAGCAGTTCGAGGCCGACCCGCTCGACGATCCGGAAGCCGCGCCGCGGTTCACCCTGACCCTTGACCTCGCCGACCTGCCGGGAACGCGGACCGAGATCGAGCGCTGGATCGCGAGCGCGTGGGCGCCGTGGTCGGCGGCTGAAACGCCGCGCCGGCGCACGGTCGCGCTCTACGAGACCCTGTACCGGTTGCTGCAGGCCCTGGAGGTCGGCGGTGCCGAAGCCCCGATCGAGCTCGTCTGGGGCATCGGCATGGCCCGCTGGCGGTCCGGCGGCCGCGTGCTCGACCGTCCCTTGATCGAGCGCAGCGTCGATCTCGAGCTCGACGAGGGAGGGCTGATTCGGGTCCGGCCCACCGCGGGCGAGGCGGTCGTGGACCTGAAGCCCTACGAGGACCTGGGCTGCGCCGGGCTGCCGGCGCTGGACGGGCTGATCCGGCGCGAGGTGGACCGGGTGGCCATCGACGACGGGGTCACGCCGTTCCGGCGCGACAGCTTCGAGCCCATCCTGGTCGCGGCCGCGGCCCGGCTCCACCCGCACGGCCTGTTCCGGCCGGAGCCGGACGAGGTCGCGGGCGACACGGACGGACCGGTGTTCGACGCCTCCTGGGCGCTGTTCGCGCGGCCCCGGTCGAACCACGTGATGCTGGCCGACATCGACCGCATGCGGCAGGTCGCGCGCGATCCCGGGCGAACCGTCGAGGGCCTGGCGGCGCGCCTGGTGAGCGAACCTTCGGCCGCCGTGGACGAACGGTGGGACCCGCTCAGCCCGACCCTCGGGGCGAGCGCGGCCCCGACCGAGGTGGAGGCGCCGGTGTCGCTCGCCACCGACGTGTTCTTTCCCAAGCCCTTCAACGACGATCAGGTGGAGATCGTCCGGCGCCTGGCGCGGAGCGACGGCCTCGTGGTGCAGGGCCCGCCGGGCACGGGCAAGACCCACACGATCGCCAACCTGATCTGCCATGCCATGGCAACCGGCCAGCGCGTGCTCGTCGTGTCGCGCGGCGACGCGGCCTTGTCGGTGCTGCGCGACCACCTGCCCGAAAAGGTGCGCCCGCTGGCGATCGCGCTCCTGTCCAACGAGCGGCAGGGTTTGCGGCAGGTCGAGGGAGCCGTGCGCGAGATCCAGGCGGTGGTGGAAGGGAGCCGGCCCGAGCATCGGCGGCGCGCGATCGCCATGGCCGAGGCCGAGATCGTCAAGCTGCGCCTGCGCATTGACGCGATCGACGTCGAACTCGATGGGCTCGCGGCCGCGCAGGCGGCCCGCATGGGGCCGCGGGGCGAGACGCCCGCCGCGGTGGCGCGGCGGCTCGTGGCCGAGCGCGACGCCTACGCCTGGATGACCGACCGGCCCGACGCCTACGCGGCCGAGACCGGCCTGACCGACGCCGACATGGCGGCGCTGGCGGCCCTGCGACGGCGCATCGGCGAGTTGCTGGACCATCGCGGCGCCCGCCTGCCGAGCCCCGCCGACCTGCCCGGACCCGATACCGTGGCGGGCTGGCACGCGACCCTGGTGGCTGGAACCGCGGCGGGACCCGACGACGGATTGAGCATCGCGGATGCGGACCGCACTCGGGCACTGGCGCTTGCCGACGCGCTGGATCACTCGGCACGGCTGCATGACGTCCCCGGCCACCGAGCCTGGCTCGCGCGCCTTCTGGGATCGCAAGCTTCCGGGCCTTGGGCGGTGCCGCTGGCGCAGCTCTGCGCCGCGTGGGATGCGCTGGAACACGATCTCGCCGCGGCTGCCGCCACGGCCGTGGACCTGCCACCCGGCCTCCTCGATGACCCGGATGCCCGTGCGGCTGTGCGGCGGGCGACCGACGGCCAGCGCCCCTGGTCCCTGCTCACCCTCGGCAAGGCGGACGCCAAGGCCCTGGTGGCGGCGATACGCGTCCGCGGCGCCCCGGTGCCGGATGGAAACCTCGCGGCCTGGGCCGCGGTCGAAGCGCGGATCGCGCTCGACCAACGCAGACGCGCCATGGACGCGCAACGGCGCGCGCTGGGCCGGGACATGGGAACCATCGAGCCGGTCGATGCCGCGGGCCTCGCGGCTGCCGCGACCGTGGCGCGCCATCTAGTGGAAGCACGCGAAACCCTGGCCCGCATGCCGGGCCTGCCCGCCGCGACGCCGTCGTTCGAGCAACTGGCGTCCGATCCCGCCGGCGCCGCCGCGCTCGCGGCGCGCTTGCGCCGGGCCGTCGAGCGCGCGGCATTCGAAGAGGTGCGGGCCGCGGCGCTGCGGACCGCCGCGCTGTTCGACGGCGAGGACCGGACGAGTCGCATGGCCGAGCGATTCTTCGCCGACGCGCTGGGCCGGGACGACCGCGACCCGGCCCGCGTCGCGGCGGCCTGGCGCGCTCTTCTCGGCCGACTCGAACGGTTCCGTGATCTCGGGACGGCCTTCGCGGAACTGGAGCGGTTGACGGAGGCGGTGGCGCAGGCGGGTGCTCCGGCCTGGGCGGCGCGGCTGCGCGGTGAGGCCGCGACCCAGGATGCCGATCCGCTGGTGCCGTCCGACTGGCGCGCCGCCTGGGACCATGCCGCGGCCTGGACCCATCTGGCCCGCACGGACGCGCGGGTCCGGCTCGCGACCCTGGCCAACCAGCGGGCCGAGGCGGACCGCAACGCGTCGCGGTTGTTCCTGGAGCTCGTCAGGGAACGGACCTTCTACGCGCTGGAGCGACGCCTGTCGCCGGCCGTCAAGTCCGCGCTCGTGCAGTTCGTGAGCGCGCTCGCGCGGCTCGGCAAGGGGACCGGCAAGGGCGCGGGTCACCAGCGCCGCATCGCCCGCGAGGCCATGCGCCGCTGCTACGAGGCCGTGCCGTGCTGGATCATGCCGACCTGGCGGGTGGCCGAGCAGGTGCCGGCCGACCTCGGCGCCTTCGATCTGGTGATCCTGGACGAGGCCTCGCAGTCCGACGTCACCGAACTGCCGGCCGTGCTGCGGGGTCGCAAGATCCTGGTGGTGGGGGACGATCGCCAGGTCAGCCCGCAGGCGCCCTTCGTGTCGCAGGCCCGCATCGACCAGTTGCGCGGCCGCTACTTGCGCGACCAGCCGTTCGCGAGCCTGCTGGAGCCGGGCGAAAGCCTGTACACGTTGATGCAGGCCGTTTTCCCCGAGCAGCGGCTGATGCTGAAGGAGCATTTCCGCTGCGTCGAGCCGATCATCAGCTTCTCGATGCCGTTCTACCCGGAACGCTTGCTGCCGCTGCGCGTGCCCTCGGCGGCCGAGCGGCTCGACCCACCGCTCGTCGACATCTTCGTGCCGCACGGCACGCGCGAAACCCACCGCAAGATCAACCGGGCCGAGGCGGCCGTCATCGTCGACGAGATCGCGCGGATCACGAGCGATCCCGCCACGGCGCGCCGCTCGATCGGGGTGATCTCGCTGATCGGGGGCGAGCAGGCCGAACTCGTGCGCGCCTTGCTGGCCGAGCGGGTCGGGGCCGAGGTCATGCAGCGGCACAGGATCCTGTGCGGCGACAGCGCGACCTTTCAGGGCAACGAGCGCGATGTCGTGTTCCTGTCGCTGGTGGCGGACCGGAGCCGCGGCACGGCGCTGACCATGCGGCGCTACGAGCAGCGCTTCAACGTCGCCATGTCGCGGGCGCGGGACCGGGTCACTCTCGTCCGCTCGGTCGAGCGCGCCGACCTCAACCCGCAGGATCTGAAAGCGCGGCTGATCGCCCATTTCGAGAACCCGATGCCGTCCGGAGCGGCGCCGCCGGGCGACCGGCTCGACCGCTGCGAGTCGGGTTTCGAGCGCGACGTCATGGGCCGCCTGCTCGGGCTCGGCTACCGCGTGGAGCCGCAGGTGGGCGCGTTGGGTTTCCGCATCGACATGGTGGTGGAAGGCGATGGCGGGCGTCGCCTCGCCGTGGAATGCGACGGCGACAGCTTCCATGGACCGGACGCGTGGCGCGAGGACATGCGCCGCCAGCGCGTCCTGGAACGCGTCGGTTGGCGGTTCTGGCGCTGCTTCGCGTCGAGCTTCTACGCCGACCCCGAGGGCACGATGGCCGACCTCGCGACGACGCTCCACCGCTCCGGCATCGAGCCCGGAACGGAACAGGGCGGACCTGCCGGGCCGAGCGTCTACGTGGAACACCGGGTCGCCAAAGCGTCCACCGACGAAGGAGACAGCCAGGGCGAGCTGCCCCTCGCCACGTCGCCCGGCGCACTCCGCGCCAAACAGGCGGCCGTCGGCGACCGGATCGTGCTGCGCTTCGCGGACGGCAGCAAACCGCGGGCCGTTACGCTGACCGCTGGACGTGACGCGGGGGCCGCGATCGACTCACCGCTGGGACAGGCACTAGCCGGGTGCGAGGAGGATGAGGAGGTCGAGGTGCCACTCGACGGTGTGACGAAAACCGCGATGGTGGAGCGGATCGAGCGAG
>CAXTEP010000012.1:17205-24940 GCA_964243125.1 uncultured Lichenihabitans sp.
GAGGTGCCACTCGACGGTGTGACGAAAACCGCGATGGTGGAGCGGATCGAGCGAGGCTGAGGGTGCGGCCGGTGCCTCACGCATCCGCCAGCGCCGCGAAGCGCCGGCCCGCCGCGACGAGTTCATCGTAGGTTCCGGTCTCGACGATCCGCCCGCCGTCGAACACCAGGATGCGGTCGGCGTTGCGAATGGTGGTGAGGCGGTGGGCGATCACGAGGGTGGTACGGTCGGCTGTGGCGGCCTGGAGGGCCCGCTGGACCTGCCGCTCGGTGGCGGGATCGAGCGCACTCGTGGCTTCGTCCAGGATAAGGATCGGGGGGTCCTTGAGCAGCGCCCGGGCGATGGCGAGGCGCTGGCGCTCGCCCCCCGATAGCGAGCGGCCGCGCTCGCCCAGCAGGGTGTGGGTTCCGTCGGGCGCCCGGCCCACGAAATCGGTCGCCTGGGCGCGTTCGAGCGCAGAGGCGATCTCGGCCGCAGTCGCGTCCGGCTTGCCGATCCTAAGATTGTCCTCGATCGTGCGGGCGAACAGCATGGGTTCCTGGAACACGACCCCGACATTGCGGCGAAGGCCCGCGAGCGTCATGTCGCGCAGGTCGATGCCATCCACCGTGATGCGGCCGCCGGTGGGATC
This sequence comes from uncultured Lichenihabitans sp., assembly GCA_964243125.1. GTDB lineage: Bacteria > Pseudomonadota > Alphaproteobacteria > Rhizobiales > Beijerinckiaceae > Lichenihabitans. Next base: position 17,837 of record CAXTEP010000012.1, read on the forward strand.
GAAGACGCGGTGCAGCAGGCTCAGGGTCGTGGTCTTGCCCGAGCCGGTCGCGCCCACCAGCGCCACGGTTTCGCCGGGCCGGGCCTCGAAGGCGAGGTCGGCGACCGCGTCCCGCCGGTCGTCGTAGGAGAACCGGACGGCTTCGAAAGCCACGCGGCCCTTCAGCCGGCCCGGGTCACGCGCACCGGGCCGGTCGCGGACCGCGGGCGTCGTGTCGAGCACGCCGAAGAAGTCGCGCAGCCTCGGGCTCTGCAGGAACAGGGCGTTGGTGAAGGCGACCGCCTGGTCGAGGCGCGCGATCAGCATGGTGGCGTAGCTCATGAAGGCCACGATCTGCCCGACGGTCGCCAGCCCCCGGAAGTGCAGCGACAGCCCGAGCCCGAACACCGACAGGAGGGTCAGGGTCGCCGACGCCCGCGTGGCGACCGCGGCCAGCGCCCACCAGGACAGCACGGGCAGTTGGGCCGCGAGCAGGCGCCCGATCAGGGACTGCATGGCCCTGGTCTCGGCGTCGACCCGCGCGAAGCTCTGGATCACGGGCAGGTTGCCGAGCGCGTCCGCGGCCCGTTCGGCGAAGGCCGTCTGGTATTGCTCGACCTGCCGCTGCAGGTGCTCGGTCCGGCGCAGCACCAGAACGGTGAGCAGGCCGAAGGTGCCCACTAGCACGACCAGCAGGCTGCCCAGCCGCCAGTTCACGACCAGGGACAAGGGCATGAGCAGGATCAGGGCCGCGAAAGCCGCGCAATGCTCCCGGAAGAACGGCAGCCAGAGCGCCGCCATGCCGTTCGCGCCGTCCAGCATCACCTTGAGCAGGCGCCCCGAATGAGTGGCGGCGTGAAAGCTTTGCGGCAGGTGCAGCACGTGGTCGAAGAAGCCCGCCATGGCGGCGAGCCGGTTGCGGTGTGCCAGGCGGTCGGCCAGCAGCGATACGACCACCGAGCAGCCGATCACGAACAAACCGAACCCGGCCCAGGCGAGGCCGAGCGGCACGACGTCGGCCCAGGCCGCGGCCGGCCGGCCGGGCTGGCCACCGGTCAGCCGGTCGATGATGCGGCCGAACAGCATGGGCTCGGCGAACTGGGCCGCCGCCAGGGCCAGGTTGGCGCCGACCAGGACGAAGGCGACGCGCGCGTCCGCTCGAAGGACGCGAAGCGTGCGCAGGTAAAGGCGGAGGAACACTCGATGTCCAGGGCGATGCAGCGGTGAAGGTACCCTGCATCGGTTCCGCCGCGACCAATTGCAAGCCCGCGACCCTGCAAACCCGCGCGCGAACCGCGGCAGATTGGCCCGAGACCCATCTTCCACGACTTGCCCGCAAATTCATTTGAACCCGCCCTCGGGACGGGCGTTGCGAGAGTGTCAAAAAGGTGGCGACCCGCAACGGTTATCCGGCCACCGGTGGGCTGGCCGCGCACGGGCGCGAGCCTCGAACAAGGAAATCACATGGCCGGCAAGGAAAAAACGCTCTCGGATGCGTTTCACGAATCGTTGAAGGACGTCTACTACGCCGAAAAGCAGTCCGTGCGGGCGCTGACGAAATCCGCCAAGGCCGCCAAGGCGGACGAACTCAAGCAGGCGTTCGAACAGCACCGCGACGAGAGCGCAACCCAGGTCGAGCGCCTGGAGCAGGTGTTCGAGATCTTCGGCAAGCCGGCGCGCGCCAAGACTTGCGAGGCCATGCAGGGCATCGTTCACGAGATGCAGGAGGACTTGGAGGATTTCGGCGGGACCGAGGCCGGCGACGCCGTGCTGATCGGCTGCGCCCAGGCGGTCGAGCATTACGAGATCGCCCGCTACGGCATGCTGAAGACGTGGGCCACGCAGCTAGGCCTTCCCGAAGCCGCGAAGCTCCTCGACCAGACGCTGCAGGAGGAGAAGGCCACCGACGAGAAGCTGAGCCGGATCGCCGAGTCGCATGCCAATGAGGCCGCCGGCCAGGGCGAGTCGGAGCAGGACGACGAAGAAGAAGCCAAGAGCGACCAGGAAGCTAGCCGCGCCCTCGAGGAGACCGCCAAGGAAACGGATGCCGCCGGCGGCAAGGCACCCAAGAAGGCCTCGTCCCGGAGCAAGGCGAAAGCCAAGTAGGTTCGTGCCCGGGCGCCCCGGTTCAGTCCCGGACCGGGGAAGCCTGCCGCGCTCCCTGCGCCATGAGGATCATGATCTTATTCTCCAGCCGATCGTGGAAGTCGGTGCCAAGGCGCTTCTCGGCATCGAGCTCCGCGATGGCCGCCAGCCGCACCAGGTTGTAGCCGATGCCGCCGAGGTGGCTGGCGCTGATCTCGGCCCATTTGGCCTGGCCGTACTGGTCGCCGACCGACAGGACGAGGTTGCCGTCACTCGGCTTGCGTCCTTTCCGGGCCTCGGTCAGGTAGCTCATCACCGACACGATGATGGCGCTGACCCCGCCGCCGCCCACGATCGCGCCGAGGCCGGCCATCGCCTGATCGGGGGTCATCATGTGGCGCGTCGACCTCCGATCCTGAAAGCGTCGCTGTAGAAGGCGTCGGCGGTGGAGCGCCAGCACGAGATCAGCTCGAACACCACGAGCCACGGATACCATGTCAGCCCGGCCGGCGGATGGTCCGGCGCCGCCGCCACGGCCAGGAAAACCATCGACAGCCACCACACCACGCCCAGCACCGAGCAGGCGCAGCGGATCGCGGGGCTCCGGCGCCACGAGCCGTTGATCCACAGCGCCGCCATGCGGATGGCCGCGATGCTGACCGAGAACGACCCCCAGACCGGTTCGGGCGCGAGCGCCGCCAGCGCCGCATATTGCGGGTTGAGAAAGGTATGGAGGGGCAGCAGCAGCCACACGCCCCACGACAGCATCATGCAGGCGAACAACCACTCGATCAGTCGATCCGGATAGGCGGCTTCACGCATCGTGCCACGCTCCTACTTGCGATGCAGCCACGTGGAGGCCGCCGTCACGAGCGGCATGGCGGGCGCGAGCAAGAAGAAGCTCTGCACCACGGCCCACTCGTAGCCGTCGTAGGGCGCAGGCACCCGGGGCACGCCCCACCCGAACCGGAAGGTCGAATCGAGCATCACGGCCGCGAAATGCAGCGATGCCGACCCGCCCGCCACGAGGATGACGAGCCGGGCGCCCCACCAGGTGTTGGCGGCTGCGCGGAGTTGGGCCATCGCCACCTGCGCGGCCAGGGCGGCCTTGTAGGCTTCGGTGTCGAACCCGGCCGCGGTCTTAAATCCGTCCAGTTCAGTGGCAGCCCGGGATGACAGGAAGCCGAGGACGGGGGCGAGCAGCGACGCGCCGACACCGCCCAGCAATCGGCCGACCAGCGTCATCATCGGGCGGCCTCCGCGGGATCGGAGAGCGGCACGGTCCGCAGGTCGCACAGCCGCGCCCGCAGCGCCAGCACGGCCGCCACCAGGGTCGCCACGGACGCCGCCTTGACCGCGACGTCGTCGCTGACCAGGGCGCGCCAGACCGCCGCGTCCTGGAAAGGCGCCAGGCCGGAAGGGTCGAGGCCGGCCAATGTCTCGGCCAGGCTCAGGCCACCCGTAGCGGCCGAGGTGAGGAACAGCAGCGCGGTCGTCTTGACGCCGCGCAGCCGCAACCGCAGCCAGGCCAAGCCCCGCGCTTCCCCGGCCGCGATCCTCGCCATGATCCCGGCGGTGCGGCGGTAAGCCTTCAGCCACGGCCGCAGCCAGATCAGGTAGGCGGCCATCCATGCCAGCGTGAGGCATCCGGGGAAGACAAGGTCCGTCATCGAGAGCTCCGTAGTTCAAGAGGGATGCTCGGGTTCAGCCCCGAATGCTTCGGGGCCCAAGGCCGCCGCATGTCATGCTCTGAGCGAATGGATGCAGGCCGTTACGAACCCAAGCGAGCAGCCTCGGCCGGGTCGACGGCAAACGAGAATGGAAGCGACCGCCGGGAGGCGCCAAGGGGCAAGCTGCGTCGTGGGAGGCGCGGTGAGGGGACGCCGGAACCTCGTTCAGGCAGCCTTCCTGAACGTGAGGGCGACCCAAAGGCGGCCGAGCCAAGAAGGCGACCGGGCATCGGCGGGCCTTCGGGCCGCGGCAGCGACGGGATCAGCGGACACCTGGTCGGGCGTCATGAACTGGTCCCGCTCGGCCATCCGCCGCGTGCGCAGTTCGGGCGGGTGAACCCACATCAGGAAAGCGTCGGCCGCGGCCGTCGGTTCGCCCTCGTTCACCTTGTGGAGCACGGTCGAGCCCACGAAGCCCTTGACCCCGATGTTGAAGGCCAGACTCACCATGGCGTCGAACTGGTTCTGGGTCACCGGGCGCCGGACAGCCCCGGCAACCGCGGCCTCGAACGGGGCGAGATCGGCCTCGAGCAGCGCGTCGGCTTCGGCCGCCGTGATAGTCATTCCCGGCGTCACCGGCGGAGGAGCGGCACGGCCGGTATGGCCGACCCCGATGGTCCAGACCCCGACGCTGTCCCGGTAGGCGCGCAGGCGCCGCCCTTCGCGCCGAACCAGCGCGGCGCGCCCGCGCGCACTCATGATCCGTGTCATGAAATGATCCAATCGACGACGATGGAAGGGAAAGGCGATGACCCGTTCCGGGTCAGGATGGCCGACCGGCGCGGCATCGGGGAGAACCGTCGCGATCGGATGCAAACCGGATCGCCGAGCGTCCGGTCCGACGGCTCGGCCGGGCGGGTGCAGGTCGTTGCAAGAACGATTGAATAAGCGGAACTTAAATCGCAAGAACTCTTGCGTTAACTGCGTTTTCGAAGCACGTATAAATTTGTTGGTGCTGGAATGCGCCTTGCAGCGACGGCGACGACTAGGGACGCCGAATCATGCAGCATCTAATCAAGACCACATCGTTTAAGTCGAGATCGGGGCTGACACGCTGGCTGTGGCTACCCGTTCTCGTCGTGGTCGGAGTCTTGCTGTCAGCCGCGTGGTATTGCGGCCTCATCTGGGTGACATTCTGGCTCGGTCGCGCGACGTGGCACGCGGTCATGGGATGACGAGCTTGGTGTCAATCGCAAAACCCAAGGGCGGCCGCCGCTTGACGGTCGGCCCGACCGTCCAACCTAATAAAAGGCCGGCTTCAATCGTCCATGATCGGGGCGCGATCCATCTCGATCAGGATAAAGGCCCAGCATGCCAGGTAAAGATCAGCAATCCACATCATGGCCCACCCCCTGATCCACGCACCCTAACGCTTCATCCCTGAACGGCTGATTTGCTCAGCGACTCAGATTTTAACCGTTTGTAACGTAGACGCGAACGATTTGTCTCGTTTTAATTAAGAAACACGAGGGGCAGGATGTCACGGCACCATCGCCCTGGCGAATAGCCGTGCACGAGACCCAGGAACGCAGATGCAAGCCCCTCGCGATGTCCTGATCGGCTTGGCTTACGGCCTGCTGACCATCGCCCTGGCCGGCTGGACGCTGGCTTTCGCCGCGAAACATCTCCACGGGGAAAACGAGGAGCAAGTCTTCCTGCGGTGGCACGAGGCCGCCAAGGCCCGCCACGGCGGAGTGATCAGCCCGTCGATCCTGCGGCCCGCGACTGACCCGAGCCGGCAGGATGCGGATCCGGGTCCGGGCAATCCGCAACCCTGACGGCGGCCGGGCCGATGCCTGCGCGACCGTCGCTTGGCTAGAAGCCCTTCGTCACGGGCAGAAGTCGCCGCCGGGCGGCACCCCCGGCCGGATCGATCCCACCACGGTGGCGTCCGCGGGAAGAAACATGACCTTCGCGGGGTCCGGCCAATCCACCCAGACATCGCCCAGGATGATCGTGTAGGAAGCCGTCTTGTTCCCGTCGGGAGCGCGGTCGCCGAGGTAGAGGGCGATCGACGGCTCGGTGCGAAGCTTGGGCTCGTCCCGGATATTGACTCGGTCCAGGTACAACACCCTGACGCCCGTGCCATCCTGTCTGGCCCAGGTCATGATGCCCTGGTAGGCGGAGCAGATGGTGGTGTTGGTGACGGTCAGGAGGTCGATCCGCGCGCCGAGCTGAACCTGCACCGCGTCACCGTGGAAGGCCGCGTGACGGCCGTTGATGCCGGTCAACCGGCATCCGTCGATGCCGACGCGGCGCGCCCGGCAGCCGAGGTCGAGCCCGTCCGACGGGGCGGCGGAGAAGTCTCCTTTGAGCCCCCTCAGGATGAGGTCGTCGAAAGTGCCCGTGGCGTTGATGCGCTGGTCGCCGAGCTGCCCGCCGTTGACGGTCAGCGATCGCCCGACCCCGACCAGGTTGAGGCCGCCGGTCCGCGGACCGGCCGGCATGACGAGGTCCGCATCATCGTCGGCCGGCAGCATCGGGCACGCGTAGCCGGTCCTGATCCCGATCCGCTGCATCAGCCTGCCCTCCCCTTGCGCATGTCCATGGCCCGGATCCGCACCGTGGCGTTCACGGCGGTGTTCTGGATGAGTGAAATGTTGACCGCGGGCGTCATGGAGTTGAGCGCCGTCGACGGCGTCACCACCGTCCATTTGTCGGTGCGGATGATGCCGGACGCGCCGGCCGCCGGGGCGAAGTCGGGGTTGAGGGCGGCCGCGCCAGCCTGCGGGTCGTCGAGCGAGGTCGTGTCGTAGACGAGCCGCTGGTCGAGCAGGATGGCGCGGAGGCCCGTGGCGCCGGCATCGAGCTGGTAGTCGACGATGCAGTCGAGCACGTCGCCGGGGCTGAGATTGGCGATGGGCGTGGTCTGCTTGAGGCCGATGCCGGGGTTCGAGGCGGTCGGCGTGCCCGAGATCGCCACCTGCCACCATTGCGCGCCGTTGATCGTGACCAGCGACGATGTCACCGTGGTGCCGGCCGGCGCCGACCCCATGGCCCAACCGGTCGGTATCGTTCCCGTGCCGGCCATCTGCGAATTGGTGATCAGGTTGCCGCTGGGGTTTGCGGTCGCGTCGTAGGCGTCGTTGTCGTTGGCGGGCAGCGTGACGGTGGCGGCCGGCATGACGCCCGACATGACCGACCAGCAGGCGCCCGCCACGGCCGAGGCGCCCTGCCAATTCGGGTGCAGGCCGTCGGAGGTGAAGTTGGGCTTGACCGTGAACGCCGCCGCAGTGTCGGCAAGAGCCGGGAAGGCGTCGATCGCGTAGATGCCCCCGCTCGGGTTGTGCATCGCCATGACGCCCGAGCG
>CAXTEP010000012.1:25040-27666 GCA_964243125.1 uncultured Lichenihabitans sp.
CGTCGATCGCGTAGATGCCCCCGCTCGGGTTGTGCATCGCCATGACGCCCGAGCGGATGCCCTGCATCAGAGTCAGGTCGGCACCCGTCACGATGTTGCCGGTGCCGTCCGAGGAACCGCGCGGCAGTTCCGCGATGATGAACACGACAAGGCCGGCGGCGCGCGCCTTCGTGACGCAAAGCTGCAGGTCCGCGACCGCGTTCTGCACCGAGAAGGCCGTGGTGCCGTCGGCGCCAGCCGCCGTGCGGGTCTTGCCGCCGATGTCGTTGGTGCCACCCAGGATCAGGATGGAGCCGGCCCCGGAGGCCGTGCAGGTCGACAGGAACGCGTCGATGCGGCCCGTCAGGCCGGCCGCGTTGCCCGAGGTGGGCGTGGTGGGCGCCGTGGTGTCGCCGCCGATGCCGCCGTTAAGGTGGACCGGAAAGCGGGCGCGGCCGCGCGACTGCCGCTGGATGTGCTCCTGGATGCCGATGATCTTGGTCTGCCGGTAGCCGGCCCCTGACGGCGACGTGACCTCGGGCACGGCGGAATAGTTGGCCGTGCGGCTGTCGCCGAACATGGCCACCACCGTGTTGGCCGGCACAACGCCGGCCCCGCCCGCGGCCGCCACCGCGAGCGAGAAGGAGCCCAGCGTGGCCGAGCCGCTCGCGTCCGTCACCGTGATCGCCAAGCCCGAACTCGTGCCGGCCGCAGTGGGCGTGCCGGTGATCGCGCCCGTGGTGCTGCCGAACGACAGGCCGGCCGGCAGCGAGCCCGCGAGCGTGAAGCTGCGGGCGCCCGAGCCGCCCGAAACCGTCGGGGTGAACGCGTAGGCGGTCCCGACAGTGGCGCCCGCTGGCGTGCCCGCGATGGAAAGTGCCGCGGGAGCCGCGGTGGCGGCGATCACGGCGGCGGTCAGGGCCGAGGTCGCGGTGGCGTTGCCTGAGGCGTTGCTGGCCGTGACCGACACCGCGAGGCCCGCGCCGAGATCGGCCGACACGGGCGCGTAGGTGATCGCGGTCGCCCCGGCGATGGCCGTGCTGCCCCGCCGCCACTGGTAGCTGTAGCCCGTGGGCGCGCCGATCCAGCCGCCCGGCACCGCGGTGAGTACCTGGCCGACCTGCGCGGTCCCGGAAACCGTGGGGAGGGCGGCGCTGAAAGGCGGAAAGCTGGCGCCATTGCCGGTCGCAGTCGAGTAGAGCCCGTCCGAGATCAGCAGCGAGCCGCCGGCGTCGCTGCGGGCGTAGAGATCGGCCGCCAGGATGCCGGCCTGCTGGTCGAAGGTGCCGAGCTGCACGCCGTCGAGCGTCGCGGGCGGGGTCGCGGCCGTGGTGACCACGACGGGCCGGCCGCTCAGGTTCTGCACCACGACGTTGGCGCCGGCCGGCGCGATCCGGGTCCAGGTCTTCTGCAGGGGGATGGATGCTGAGGCCAAGGGGAACTCCAAAGAAAAAGCCGCCCCGGGGCGGGACGGCTTCGTGCTCGAACGGATGGTGACGCGGTGGGACGTCTACGCGGTCCCGGACGGGAAGCTGACCTTGCCGGTCGCGGGGTCGATCAGGATGGCGTCGCGGAAGGTGGAGCCGTCGGCCGACACCTTGAAGCGGAACCGGTCGTCGCCGCACAGGCCGACCTCGGCCCGGCCCGAAAAACCGTCCTGGAACAGGAACGACGCCGTGTTGCCGGCCGCCTGCTTGTTGAGCTTGACCCGCACGTCGCCCGTGCCGCCCGCGCCGGTGCCGAGCGCGTTCACGAGCGCGTTGTTGAGCGTGGCCGACAGGGGATTGGCGGCGTCGGGCGCCGTGCCGATGCCGAGCGCCGTCACGGTCAGCAGCGCCAGCAGGCTCGCGAGGCCCGCCCAGGCCGAGCCGGTCCAGACGAGGAAGCCCGCGAGCGCCGCGTCGTAGACCAGCATGCCGAGGGTCGGCGGGTAGAACGCCCAGGCCCCGTCCTGCCATGCCGCAACGGTGCCGTCCCGGCCCGCCCAGGCGCCGGTGCCGCCGCCGGCCACGATCCAGCACTGGCCGTCGCCGGGCGAGGCTGGGGGCATCGACAGAGCCGCACTCTGCACGCGGGCGTTGACCAGCGCGTCCAGTGCCGTCAGGGCCGCGTTGTGGGTGACGCTCTTCTGGTTCTGGTTGGGGTCGATGAAGGGAAGCCGGAGATTGGGGCTTTGGCTCACAGGGTCACCGTTCGGGTTGCGGACTGGCCGGGCCCGAACAGGGCCGAAGCTTGGGCGATGCTGAACGTGTAGGCCGGCTGGGGAGCGCCGAAGTCGGCCGTCTGGGCGGCGGCCGGGTAGGTCCAGGCCGGCGCCGTCACGGTTGCGGTGCGGGCCGCGAAGCCGTCGGGCCCCAGGACCCTCACCACGTAGGTCTCGCGTTCCTCGTTGAGCGGCACCGTGTCGGGCGTCCAGGCGTCGCCCGCGAAGCGCGTCCGCCGCACCCATCGCACCGCGACGTCACCCGAGGGCGCGCGAACGGCCTCGACGTGGCTGACCGACCAGGGACGCAGGCCGACGCCCGCCAAGCTCACCGTCTCGTCCGCGAAGGTCACGTCGCCTACCTGCCCCGTGCTCGGCCCGTAGCGCAGGGTCTGGGCGAGCCCGCGGCTGTCGATCGGCTCCGCCAGCACCGCGAGCGCATCG
>CAXTEP010000012.1:27766-31422 GCA_964243125.1 uncultured Lichenihabitans sp.
GGTCTGGGCGAGCCCGCGGCTGTCGATCGGCTCCGCCAGCACCGCGAGCGCATCGCGGTCGAGCACCACCACGCGGGCGCCCGCCGGGACAGGGGCCGTGCCCATGGCGCCCTCCGTGCCGAGCTGGCCGCGCAGCAGCCGCGTGAGGTCGTAGCTGGTAGTGCCCGTCAGCGCGGCGTTCGCGAACTGCACCACTTCCCACTGGCCGGCGGCCTCGTTGCGGACCGCCAGCGCGTTGGCGCCGGCCAACACGTCCGCGTCGGCCCGCGACAGCAATCCTGCGACCGAGAAGAAGTGGACCGACACTGTGTTGCCGCGGTCCCACCGCCCCATCGGGCCGGCGTACAGCGGCCCGGTTAGCACGCCCATGACGGCCGGGGTGTCGACGCGGGTGACGAAATCGAATCCGCCGCCATTGGCCCGGTACACGTCGACGCCCGCCCACGGGTTTGCGAAGGCCGCGATCCGCGGGGCCCAGGGCTGGTCCTCGCCGCCGGTCAGCATCGGAAGGTCGAGGAAGGCCACGACCGGCGGCCCAAAGGCGCCCGGCCCCGCGACCCCGGCGGGCGGCTCGGGCCGCACCGCGACGCGCAGCAGCGAGGGATCGAAGCCGATCAGATCGAACGAACGGTAGGTTGTGGTGTCGACCGCCTTGACCCGGAACGACTGCGTCACCCCGTCGAGCGTCAGGTTGACGCAGTCGCCGGGATCGAGGCCGACCAGGGTCGGCGGCAGCTTGATCGAGGCCCTGTCGCGCGCCGCCCAGGTCTGCTGCAGCACGGAGGTCGCCACCTCGGCCGCGTAGGTCTGGTCGAGCGCCGCAGCGGTCGAGATGGTCGCCACGGCCTGGCTGCTACCGGTGGGCTTGCGGGCTTCTACCGAGGCGGTCGCGTGATTGCGGAACGGGTCCGCGAAGGTGATCCGCACCGCGCCCGGCAGGTCGGTCTCGGGCGTCCGGGTGAAGGAGTAGCCCACGTCCCCATCCCCATCGACCACCAGATCCGCCTCGCTCAGCGCAACCGCCTGGCCGTTGCGGCGCGCGAAGAACACGAGCCGGCCCTCGCTTTCGCAGGCGTCGAACTGGAACGCATCCATCAGCCCTGCCAGCATGTCGCGCGGGGACGCGACCGCGTCGGTGGCGTAGCCGGGTACGAGGGTTGCGGGCCCGAGCAGGCGCGAGGTGTCGACCTCGGTCACGCCCACAGCGGTGCAGAGCTCGGCCACGATCCACTTGAGCGGCACCTGTTCGAGCCGCCCGGTCAGCCAGTGGCCGAGCTCGTAGTTGGGCGCGTCGCGCCACACGCCCGTAAGGCCGGGAAAGTCCGGGTAGGGCCGCGCGTCCCAGGCCCAGGCGAACATGTTGGCGGCCTCCACCATGGGGCCGCCGTAGACCGACGAGACGGGCGCGTGGTCGCGCCAGTAACTCAGGGTGGTTTCGAGGTAGGCCCGCTGGATCGCGTCGTCCTTGGACCCGAGGGAGAAGTAGGGCAGCGCCGACTCGCTCGATTTCGGGTCGTAGAAGACGTTGGGCTGGTTGGTTCCCTTGTCGACCGCCGGGCAACCGAACTCGGTGAACCACACCGGCTTGCTTCCCGACACGTAACCCGTGGCGGCGTCGGCCCGCACGCCGCCCGGCCGGTTCCGGTGCGGGCTCCCCCACCAATTGCGGATGTCCTTCTGGCGGAACACCCAGTGCTCGCCGTGGGCCGTGTCGATGATCGGCGTGCGGGTCTGGGCCGCGCGATCCGTGTCGCTCGCGTAGAACCAGTTGTAATCCTCGCCGCCCTCGATGTTGGCGGACAGGTAGGCCTTGTCGTGGATCGCGACGGGACCAGCGACGGGATCGGCGTCGCGGTTGGGCGTCCCGTCGCGCCAGTCGCTGATTGGCAGGTAGTTGTCGATGCCGATGAAGTCGACGTGCGGGTCGGACCACAGCGGGTCCATGTTGAAGATCACGTCGTTCGACCCGTCGCCTGGCCGGTGCGAGTGATATTCCGACCAATCCGCCGCGTAGCCCACCCGGCACGAGGGGCCGACGACCGCCTTGACCTGGGCGGCCAAGTCCCTCAGGGCCTGCACGGCCGGATAGGGACCGTCGCCCGGCGCCGACCGCAGGCGCGTGAGGCCCACCAGTTCCGAGCCGATCACGAAGGCGTCCACGCCGCCGGCCGCCACGGAAAGATGAGCGTAGTGCAGCACCATGGGGGTGTATTGCGCGAAGAACCCAGCGACCTGGTCGGCCGCCGCAGAGGTCCGGTCGGCCGTCCCGGCTTGATCGGGACCGGGGAAGCAGGTGATGCGGCCGCGCCAGGGGAACGGCGCCTGCTCGGCGCCGCCGTGCGGGTCGGGGAGGCCGTTGCCGGGCGGCACGTCCATCATCACGAAGGGGTAGAACATCACGCGGATGCCGACCGCGTGGCAGTACTGGATCGCCTGCGTGACCGTGGCGTCGGACGGCGTACCCCCGAAAGCGGGGCTCGTACCGCCCTGCGCAGGGTCGTCCACGAGGCCGGCCGGATCGAACGCGTCCGCGTCGATCTGGCTGACCACCTCGGCCCCGGCGCGCGTGATGCCCGCCACGCTCCAATCCTGCGGCTTGACGATCTTGGACCGGGTCTCGACCTTGGGCACGATGCGGCACTGGCCCGCGCGCAGGTCCGTGCCGAACCAGGACGCGACCAGCGACACCGCCTGCCGGCCCGGCAGGGCGGCCGCGAGCTCGTCCATGGCGCCGTAGAAGTCGGGCAGGCCCGTGCGCTGGTGCTGGTTCTCGGGAAACCAGTTCCCGAACCCGTCGGAGGACTGGTATTCCAGCGTGCCCAGCACGAACTCGCCCGCGCCCGGCAGCAGGCAGACGGCCTTGAGCTGGTTGGACAGGTCGTCGGCGTCGGCGTAGGGCGACCGGCGGATGATCTCGGCCGTGATCTGCGGCATGCGGTTGCCGAAGGCGTCCAGCGGCATGCCCATGAACAGCAGGTAGCAGGTGCCGCGGTAGGCCGGGACACGGCCCACGCCTTCAACCCCTTCGATGAAGCTGTCGGGCTGCTGGTCCTCGGACCCGTGATAGAACGTGTGCGGGTACTGGCTGAGATCGAGCAGGTTGCCGTCGGCCCAGACGCGGCCGAGCGACACCAATCCGTCGCCCTCGCAGAACGCCACCGCGAAGGATAGCCGGTAGTGGGCCACCTTGGTCTTGCTGCTCGGGGCCACGAGGCTGCCCTTGCCGGATCCGCTCCCTTCGCGGGTCGTGAACGTGTCGAACCGCGAGCACCAGATCACGTTGCCGCCGAGCCGCATGCGGCCCCACGTCTTATGCAGCACCGCATTCTCGGCCGCATTGGTGATCGCCAGCGCCGACAGCTGCGGGCTGGGGGCGCGACGCGGCGCGAGCGAGCTCGCGAGCGTCGCGTCCACGACGGCGCCGCCGACCGCGCCCAGCGCTCCGCCGATCACGCCGCCGATCGGGCCACCCAGCGCCGTGCCAATCGCGGCGCCGGCCGCGCGGAGAACAAGCGTCGCCATGGGGTCAGGGCTCCAGACGGGGGAAGCGGAAAGACGCGACGGCACGGCGACGCCAGCCGTCCGTCATCGCGACGTCGCGGACCTGGTCGCGCGACAGCGCGTGGATCATGCGGGTGGGCACGGCCGCGAACGGC
>CAXTEP010000012.1:31522-43640 GCA_964243125.1 uncultured Lichenihabitans sp.
TCGCACCCTGCCCCGCGGGACGCGCCCTGGTGGTGGTAGGGCGTGCCGAGATAGCGACGCGCGGCCGCCACGACGTCGGAGCGGGTCGGCATCGGCGGCCTTTGGATAGGGTTCAGGGTGCGGCGAGCAGTCAGCCGATGCACAGCGACCGCGACGGTCGAACCCGGCGGGGTTCAGGCCTGCCGCGGACAGATCGTGGGTTCAGGATCGCTCGGAGGCTTTCATCTCCAAGGCTCGACGGTGCTGCCGCCGAACACCGCGTTTCGGCGCATGAACGGCGTGAACAGGCTGTAGAGCGTCCGGCGATCGAGCGCGCTCGCGGCGTCCAGCGCGGCGCGATGCTCCGGCGACAGCACGACGTCCAGCGCCGCGGCATTATCGGACACCTGCCCGACATGGCTCACGCCCATCAGGGTCGAGGTCACGCCCGGGCGACCCGCCACCCAGGCGAGCGCCACGCGGGCTGGACTCTGGCCCGCCTCGCCGGCCACGCGGCGGAGCACGTCGACGATCTCCCAGTTGCGGTTGGTGAAGAGCGTGTCGCCGAACGGGTTGGCGCCGTCCAGCCGCTTGTCGCCCTCCGGCCGCTCCTCACCCGCGACCGCCGCATCGCGGGGCAGCCCGCCGGCCCGGGATCCCGCGGCCTCGACGGTTCCGCGATCGTACTTGCCGGTCAGCAGCCCGAAGGCGAGCGGGCTCCAGGGGAGGATGCCCATGCCGAACTCGGCCGCGAGCGGCACGTGCTCGTTCTCGATGTCGCGATCCACCAGCGAATAGAAGTACTGAAGCGCGATCGGCCCCGGCGTGCCACGGGCCGCCGCGAGCGTGGCCAGCTTGGCCACGTACCAGGCCGGGGCGTTCGACACGCCCCAGTAGCGGATGTGGCCGGCCCGGACGAGCGCGCCCATCGTGTCCAGCAGCTCCTCGGCGGGCGTGACCCCGTCCCACACGTGCGCCCAGTACAGGTCGACGTAATCGGTCCGGAGCCGGCGGAGCGAGCCTTCGAGCGCGGCGCGGACATGCTTGGCGCCGTTGCCGCCCGCGTGCACACCCTGTCCCGCCGCGAACCCCGCCTTGGTGGCGACCACGATCCTGTCGCGGAGCCCGCCTTCGGCCATGAAGGCGCCCAGCATCTCCTCGCTCCGTCCGCTCGCATAAACGTCGGCCGTGTCGACGAAATTGCCGCCCGCCTCCCGGTAGGCGTTGAACACCGCGCGCGACCCATCCTCGCCCGAGCCCCAGCGTGCGGTACCGAACGTCATGGTGCCGAGCGCGAGGGGGCTGACCACGAGGCCGGAATGGCCGAGCGTGCGATAATCGGTCATAGCCATGATTGTTTTTCCATATCGATTGATATGGAACCTCTATCACCCCTTGAGCTCGTGCGCCAAGGATTTATACCAGCCGATATGAAACCTACGGAAACAACATCGGCCAGGAAGCCGGGACGTCCTCTCTCGTTTGATCGTGAGGTGGCGCTCGAACAGGCCATGCTCCTGTTCTGGCGGCACGGCTACGAGGCCACGTCGCTGAGCGACCTCAGGACCGCCATGGGAGTGACCTCGCCCAGCATTTATGCGGCTTTCGGGGACAAGAAGACGCTCTTCCTCGAAGCCGTGCATCGGTACCTGTCCGGCCCGGTCACGTCCGAGCGGATCATCGCCGAAGCCGCAACCGCGCGGGACGCCGCCTGGGGGCTGCTGCGATCCTCCGCGATCGGTTTCACCGGCACCGAAACGCCCCCCGGATGCCTGCTCGCGAGTTCCGCGATCAGCTGCTCAACCGCCGCCGCGGACGTGCAGGCCGCGCTGGCGACGGTGCGACGCGGGATCGAGACGATGCTGCGCGACCGGATCGCCCGAGCGGTCCGGACCGGCGAGATGCCCGCCGACGCCGATGCCGACGCGCTCGCCGGACATGTCACGGCGGTGATCCAGGGCCTGTCGACGCTGGCGCGGGACGGGGCGTCACGCGAGAAGCTGATGCGTGTCGCCTCGGCCGCCATGGCGGCTTGGCCCGTGGCTAACCCAGATCGATCCTGAGGGAACTGGCAGCCGACGATCCACGCCACCTATCGCCGGAGTTCTCGCCGCCAACGTTGCCAGTCGACGGGCGTTTCCGCAGTTTCGACGACCTGGATCCGATCGGGCGGAACACGGTCGGTAAACAGGATGACGTTCAAACACGACCAGCGCGCACTCGGAGCGATCAACCCGTCGAAGCCGAGGAAATAGGCCGCGTCCGCGACCGCCTGTGTTCGCCCATAATCGCGGTCCGCGTAGCGCACCGTGTCGATGCCGAGCCTTGCCAAAACCGCGAGATCAGCGATCCTGAGCGTGCGGGTGACTCTGACGTTCAAACGGTACAGCGACCAGTGATCCCTCGAAGGGAACACGGGTTGGAGCGACAGAAGCGCATGGATCTCGGCCACGGCACCTTGCTGCTCGAGGCAAGTGTAAAGGACGTCGAACGACCCGTTGCACCAGCGACTGCGTGACGGGCCACCGAGAGTTGGATCGCGCCCGGCACGGACCACGCGCCAGACTTCGAGCTCAAACGCCTCGCGTGCGAACGCGTCGAGTTCATCGAGCAGTTCGGGATCGCGTGCTCGCCGGAAAAGTTCCGACACTAAGTATAGGCCCCCGCCTCCAGGGCTTCGATCACGGCAAGAACCTCCTCGGTCCGCCCGTTGTTGATGAGGTCGATGGCCCTCGCATTGCCGAGCATGGGATGGACGGCATTCAGCCAAAGTCGCGTCTCGTCGGGCGAGTAGAAATCCGACAGCCGGTCGACGACGTAGCGAAGTTCGGCAATGACGATCTGCGTATGCAGGTCCGGCGTGGCCTTGCCGCTCAACCAGCGCGATACCGTGGCGGGCGAGACCGCGACGATATTGGCAACGTCCTTGCCCTGAAGACCTCCGCCATCCTTCAAACGATCAAGAACCCTGCTGATCGCCGTGGACATGATGCACACCCGCGTTTCTCGATGTCGTCCTCCACCGCTCACACGATGAAGCAGGGACCGTGGTCCGCACGTCCTGCCTGTTGTTGCCCGACATGCCGAAAACATTGCATATCGCTTTCAGAACCACAAGAATTGAAATTCGTCGCGTGAGCGCCCGAGCCGGTCATGCCCTTCTAACTTCCGGCGAATAGCGATCCACCGCCAGCATCGAGCGCTCCCTGCACGGCGTAGCGCGTGACCACGTCGGTCCCCGGAATGTGTGGAAAGCCGCGGAAATTCGCGACGTTGCCGAACTTGGTGCGGCAGGTCGAAAAGCTCTTGCGGCAGCCGGCCGTGGCGGTGGCGCCATCGCCGGGCGCGACCGGGAAGGGCACCGGCCTCCACAGCTGCAGGACGTCGATCCCGCTGGTGCGCAGCTGGGCCTTGATGTCGAACCGCAGCCCCGCATTGGCGCCGCCCGTGAACGCGAGCGTCCCGAACGAGAACCAGTCGGCCGCAAAGGCCGACAGGCCCGCCACCGTGATCTCGCTGCCCGTCCCGGCCGTGCGAGCCGTGACGGCGGCCCGGTAGGCCGGTGCGGCCAGGTCGACCCGGCACCGGTCGTCGCCGAGGTTCGCCGAGCAGAACCGTTCGCAGGTGGTGCCGATCTTCTGATTGAGGCGATTGGCGATCGAGCGGAACTCGGCCGAAAAGGCCGCGCCCATCCGGGTCAGCTCGCCCAGGTTGCCGGCCGCGATCGTCAGCCCCTGGGTCGGGTCGGCCCAGTTGACCCAGAACAATTCCATGGCCGCGTCGTCGTAGCGCCCCGCCAGGATATCGGCCTCGGTCAGGTCGCCGGACGACAGGGCCCCGGCGGCGTTCATGTTGTCGACCGAAAGATCGAGCGACTGGCTGAGCTGCGAGGCCGTGAAGCCCGACGAGGCGCGAAACAGCGTGCCCGCGTAGGCGAGGTCGCGGTCGTGCTCGGTGAAGCCCAGCACGGTGCCGTCGCGCCGCGTGACGCGCCAGCAATAGGCGAGCGTGGTGGCGCCCGTGGCGAGATGGGCGGTCAGGGCGGGAGGAACGGCCTTCATGGGTCAGACCCGGATCTCGACGATGGGGATATTAGGGATCTGCCCGGCCTCGAAATGCGACAGGTCGATTTCCAGGTAGTCGGTGTCGAAGCGCACCGGCACGTCGAACGCGAACCCGGCCGTCACGGCGGCGCCAGCCGGGGGCACGTGGCCGGGCGGAAACGTCACGATCCCCGTCGCGACGTCGACCGTGAAGGTCGTGCCCAACGTGCCGGGCGCGCCGTTCACGGCCAGCAGCACGGAGCCGTCCACCGGCTTGCGGATCGGCCTGACGTAGGGTGTTCCGACACCCCCGTAGGTTTTGGCGAGCTGCCAAACGGCCGTGACCCCGTCCCCCGTGCCGAGCCGCTGGTCGGCGGCGGACGGGGTCCCGGGCGACGCGCAGGACCGCCAGTCGAACCGGTCCTTCCAGCGAAAACCGTACAACCGCCCCCGCTGGGCCTCGAAGAAGGCTAGCACGGCCTCGAGCTGGGCGAAGCTCTTGACCCCGTAGCCGGCCTGGTATCTGCGCCGCGCGTCGGCCCACACGGCGTTGCGCTGTTCGCCGCCCGAGCGCAGCGTCACCACGTCGGTCTTGCGCTCCGGCCCGCCCTTGGCGCCGAGCGACACGTCCGTGGGAAAGCGGGTCTCGTTGAAGCCGGTCATCACAGGTTCCGCTGACCCCGCGCCGCAGCGCGGGAAAGAAGGGCCGCCACCTGGCTTTCGGAGCGCGCGAACGAGGGCGCGTCCGGGGTCGTGACGTTGAAGTTGATGGTTTGGTGGGACGCCGTGCCGGCGGGCGCCCGGGCGATCCGGTTCCACGGCACCACGGTGGCGGGTCCCGCCACGATCTCGGCGCCTGCCTCGCCCGTCACGCCCCACTGCCCGGCCCCGATCGTACCGCCGCCGGCGAACAGGCCCGCGAAGCCGCCCGAGAACAGGCCCTGCAGCGACCCGAACAGCCCTCCACCCTGCCCGCCGCCGCCGCGGGTGCCGAACAAGCCCGCCAGTGCGCCCGTTCCCGTGAGGGCACCTTCCAGGCCCTGGTGGGCGACGCTCAGCAGCGTGGACCGCGCCGCGTCCTGGAGCGTGCCCCCGTAGAGGATGACGTCCTCCAGCCCGCGCTCGGCCTGGTTGGCGCCGAACGCCCACGCCTGGTTGGTGGCGGTCTGCTCGGCCCTGAGGGAGGCCTGGGCAGTCTTGGCGGCGCCGATCTGCTCCACGAGCGACGCCACGGCGGCCTTCTGCCCGGTTGTGGCATCGGCCCCGAGCTTCGCCTGCTCGGCCTCGGTCTTCATCCGGGTCACGATGGCGTCGTGGGCCGCGCCCGTCGTCCGTAGCAGGGCGAGCTGGTCGGACAGGCGTGCCAGTTCCCTGGCACTCGCGTCGTCGCCCTCGGCCGTGCCCGAGGCCCGTATACCCGGGGTGATCCGGAGCGGATCGAGGCCACCCTGCAGGCGCCTGGACACGACCCTCGACGTGGAGTCGGCCCATTGGGCGGCGTTGCGGCCGAGTTCGTCGAGCTTGCGGCCTGCGCTGTCGGCCGCACGGGTGAAGCCCGAGAAATCCGCGCCGAACGAAAAGGTGAGCTCGCCCGCCTCAGCCATCGCGTCCTCCCTCCCACACGCCGGTCTGCCGCCACAGCGCCAAGCCGGTCTCCAGGCCGAGCGCCTCGTCCCGGCTCACGGCTCCGTCCTCGTCGCCGAGGCCGAGCCGGAAGCGATGGTAGCCGTTCCAGGCATCGGTGAAGCCGCGCCAGGAGCACGCCCAGAACCCATCCTCGGTCCAATTCAGGCAGCCGAGCGCGAACTCGCGCCATCGGCGCCATCGCTGATCCGGTCCAAAGGGCCCTCACCGTTCCCCTCGCGGCGTTCGCCCGCGACCGTCAGGCCGAGCGCGAAGACGAGCGCCAGCACGAAGGCTTCGGCCTCGCTCACCGTGGCGCTGGCCGCCACGGACTCGGGGTCGGCCTGGGCGGGATCGGCTGCCGCGAGCGCGGCCGCGATCAGCGGGATCTGGTCGCGGGCGCGACGCCCCGCGATGACGCGGTTGAGCACCTCCACCACGGCGCGGTCGCCGCAGGCCTGCTCGATGGCCGCCACGGTCGACAATTTCGTGTCGAAGCGGATCATCTCGCCCGCGATGGCAGCCTCGAACTCGCCCCGCGCGGTGTTGATCGCGCCGCGGCGCGGCCTGGGGGCGTGAGGGGACGTGGTCTGCGTCCTGATCACGCCGGTGCTCCCGCGGTCCAGACGGGCTGCTGCGAGCTTTCAAGCGTCAGCGACGAGGTGATCTCCTTGTCGTGAGGCGCCTGATCATCGAGTTGCGTGCAGACGAAATTGCCCTGGTAATAGCCCGCACCGGGGTAGACGATCTGGCACACCAGCATGGTGCCGCCCTCGAAGGCCGAGCGGAACGCCTGGTAGGCCGCATCGTTCAGCCACACGAAGTCGCCGGCCGAGAAGGACAGCGATTGCACGGCGGCGCCGGGCAGGAGTTCCTGCCAGCGGCCGGCCGAGTCGGCCGTGGTGACGTCGACCTTGGTGGTGGCGCGCTTGACCTGCTTGGCGCGCAGCCCGCCCGCGGTCACGAAGGTGGAGGCCGTGGTGTTGACGCGCAGCAGAAGGTTTCGGCCCGGCGATGCGGACATGGGGCTTGCCTCGATGGTTGGAGAGGGATGGCTCAGGCGGCTTCGTGGCCGGCCAGCACCGTCACGGTGACGATCCCGTGCAGCGCCACGTTGTCCGGGTCGCGGAACGGCCCCTGGGCGCCGGTGCAGCGGAGCAGCAGGAGGTTGCAGCCCGGCACCGCCAGGGCCCGGTCGTGCAGGATGCGGCGGAGGTGGCCCATGATGATCCGCGGGCCGGACAGGTCGGCGCCGGGCGCGTAGCGGTCCCACACGTCGAGGTCGAACACGAGCCGCTGGGCCTCGGTGTCGGCGCTCGACTGGTCGGCGGCAACAATCAGGCGGACCGTGATCTCGGGCGTGACGGCCCGGCCGGGCGGTGCGTCGTAGATGCGGTTCCCCGTCAGGGCCCGGAGGTCGGGGTCGGCCGTGAGCGCCGCGAGGATCGCGGACACCACGGCCTGCTGCCGGTCACGGGCCGTCACGAAGTTTCACTCAGGCGAGCGACCGCGCGGGCCACGGCGGCGCGCACTTTCGCCCGGGCCTCGTCGGCCACGGCCTCGGCGGCCGGGCGCAGGAACGGCCGTGCCGCCATGGTTCGGGTTCCGTATTCGAGGAAGGCCGCGACGGGGCTCGCGGCCGTGACGGTGACGCGGCAGGTTTCGGTGTCGACCCGGGCCCCGAGCGCGTCCGACAGCCGACCGGACGGGTCGGCGGGAGGCCCGCCCGGCCGGGACGGCGACGCGGTGCCGAGCGACCGGCCCGCTTCCACGACCGCGTCCGCACCGACCTCCGCCAGCGCGGCCGCCACTTCGGCGCGGGCATCGTCGGGCAGGCCCGCGAGCCGGGCGCGAAGCCCGTCCAGGCCCGCGGCAACGACCGGCCCGCTCATGCCGGCACCGCCATGAGCACGAAGGCGGCCCCGGCCGGATCGCCATCGACCCGGATGGCGCGATAGGTGGCGCCGCCGACCATGACCTCGTCGTCGAGGTCGATCCCGACCGGCAGGCCGACGCGCAACACGGTGATCCGGATGGCGCTGGCCGGGATGCCCGAGGCGGCCCGCTCGCCCGCCCCGATCGCGTCCAGGCTGGCCTTGGCCGGATAATCGGTCACGGTCACGGCCGAGCCGCCGGTGCCGGTTTCCGTCTGGCGTACCTTGCGGAGCACGGCATCGGTCATCACGGCCCCGAACGCCGCGCCGAACACGGCCGCCAGGCCGCCGTCGAGCAGACCCATGGCGCCGCCTTTCAAGGAACGAGGACCGCGGGCTGGTTGGCGCGCAGCAGCGCCAGGAAGCGGCGGCCGTAGGTGGTTTCGGCCAGAATCCCGCCCGCGGCGGCATCGGGCCGCGGCGATCGCCCGAGCGACAGGGTGCCCGACTGGAGCGTCGTGAAGCCGAGCGCGCCCGCGGCCGCCAGCGCCGCTTCGGCGCTCGTGCCCTGCCCGTCGAGCGTCAGCAGGTGGGCCGCGTAGAGCAGGATCGCGGGCGCGTAGTCGCCCTCGGTCCAGCTCGTGTCGACCCGGATCGCGGCCTCGGCGAGGGCCGCCGCGACCGGGATGTCCGGCACGATCGCGAAGGTGGGGAAGCGGGCCCGGAGGTCGGCCACCCCGGGTTGGACGTAGGCCATGGCGGATCACCCTGCGATGGAGATTGGCGGACCGAGCGGATCAACCCCCGACGGGAGTCGGGCGCGGCAGGGCCGCCAGGGCGTCCCGCATGGTCCGGGCCTGAGCCTCGGCCTCGGCGTCGAGCCGCCTGCGGGCCGCCTTGGCGTCCTTGTCGGACAAGGGCTGCACGAGCACCTGGCCGGCTTGCGCCCAGGTGTCGTGCAGCGGATGGTCGGCGAGATCGACGAGCGCGCTCGCGCCCGGTTCGACCAGCACGGTGCCCTGGTCGCGGGTTGCGAACCCGCGCGCCGCGCCCGAACGGTTGATGACCTGGGCCAGCATGGCGGTCAGATCCCGTCGTTGTAGGCCATGCCCTTGGGCAGGCGCACGTCGAGGCCGCCCAGGCGCATCATGCCGGGCACGACAAATTCGAGCATCCGCTGCTGCGGCGGGAAGAACTGGTGCGGCATGGGCATGTGGAATTTCAACACCTGCGGGTCCCGCCGGTAGGTGATCATGCGGTTGGTGCCGCCCGCGCCGGCGCCCGCCAGCTGTCGGACCGACCGGATGGTCAGCGGCTGGCCGGTCGTGGCCGTGTAGACGTTGTTGGCCTGCAGGTAGGCCATCACGGTCGTGTCCGAATTGGCCGAGCGGGGCGTCGAGGCCAGTTGCCCGTACTGCGCCACCGGCAGCAGCACCGTGTCGTGCAGCTCGACCTGGGCCGAGGCCGACCAGGCCCCCACGATGGAGTTGTTGACGTCGGCCAGGATCTCGCCCGGCTGCTTGTTGCTCCAGAGCGGCGACCCGCCGGCCCCATTGGCGACCGCGACCTGGGGCACCGCGGTCTGGTTGACGAGGCCGAGGAAGCCCTTGCGGGCGTCGCCCGCGATGACCACCCGCTCCACCAGCTCCTCGGCGGCGCGCCGGGCCGCGGCGGCCCGGTCGGCCGGCAAGCCCATGCCGGGGATCATCATGGCCTCGCTCACCTCTTCGAGCGAGTAGCGGTAGCCGATCCGGGCCGACTCTACCGTGGTCTCGTATTTGGCCCGGGCCACGTCGGCGAACGGCATGTCGCCGGCATTGCCGTCGGCCCATTCGGCCAGCCCGACCCGGTCGCTGGTGAAGTAGGTGACGGTGCGGGCCCAGGGGTAGGCCGAGGTGTCCACGGGCACGAGGGTGGGGTACTGGATGTCCGCGTAGCGGATCGCGTAAACCTCCCCCTCGATGGAGGTCACCTGGGACAGCAGGAAGCCCAGGGCCGCCTGGGCATCGAAAGTCGCGCTCGCGCGAAGCATGCGGGTCACTCCAAAGGTGAAACGGGTCGGACGGTTGTCGAAGATCGCGGGGCGTGGCTCAGCCGAGCCGGAGGCGGGCCAGACCGGCCGCGGCCGTGGTGCCGTCCCACAAGCCCCCGGGAACGGCGGTGGTGCCTGCAGCGGCGGACGTGAAAGCGCCGGCGGCCGTGTAGTAGGCCGGCTGGCCGGCCGAGACCGCCGCCGCGGCCGTCACCCAGATCACGCCCTTCGTCAATACCGCGAGCGAGTTGGTGGGCAGGATCTGGTCGTTGTTGCCGGGCGGCAGGGTCGTGTCGCGCACCGCCACGCCTCGGAACACGCCGGTGCCGCCGTTGGCCGATACGACGAGCTGCCCGGACGCGCCTTGAAGGACGGGGTCGCCGAAATTGATCGGCACGGCCGCGGCCGGGTCGGCGATGCGGGAAATCACGTTGGTGACCCATTCGCCGTTGGCCACGAGGCCGGGCAGGCCCGGCGCGAGGGTGGCGCCGTAGGTGGATTGAACCGCGGGCATCAAGCTTCTCCTTGCTGGTGAGGGGTGCGGGTGCGCCAAGCGTCGGCGAGGTCGCGGTTGCGCACCGCGAGCGCGTCCCGGCGGTTGGCGGCCCAGCCGGGCGAAACGGCCGCGAGATGGCGGGCCAGGGGGTTGCCGGGCCCATGGACGGCCGCGAGCGCGTCGAAGGCCGCCTGCACGTAGGCGTCGTCCCGGTGCGCGACGCGGTCGACCCCCAGCACCCGCGTGGCCGCGGCCCGGCGGATGTCCCCCGTGGCCAGCCCAACGACGTCGAACCCGGGGCCGAGCAGCCTGCGGGCCGCCTCCACCACGGCCAAGCGCTCGGCCGCGAGCCGGTCGAGCGCCGCAGGGTCCGGAACCCGGATCGCCAGCGCCGCGAGTGCCCCGTCCCTGGCCTCCACCACGCGGGCGTGCTCGGCCCGCGCGGCCTCAAGGTCCGCCCGCAGGCGGGCCAGTTCGGCCGCACCCGCGCCCGTGCCGCAGCCGCAATCCATCAGCCCGGCATCGCCGATGCGGCAGGCGTCGCCGCAGCGGCCGGCCACCACGAGGGCCACGTGGTTGCCGCGGATGTTGCGCTGCACGGCGTCGTAGGGGTCGCCCTCGGGCGTGAGCCCCAGGCCGAACTCGAAGTCGGCCCGGTAGCCGTTCGACAGTTCCGATCCCGCCAGGGCACGCTCGGCGCCCCCGGCGTCGGCGATCAGCAGGTCGGCCGCGAGGTGGTCGCCGTCGCGCACCACCTCACCGGCGTGGCCGATCGCGTAGCGGCGCCAGTTGCCGGCGTCGACCATAACGGGCGGGTGGCCGTCCGTGACGGGCTTGGCCCGGAACGAGGCCATGCTGTCGGGGTCGAACACCTCCTCGGGCGGGCGGTACACGCGGACCAC
Organism: uncultured Lichenihabitans sp.; assembly: GCA_964243125.1. GTDB lineage: Bacteria > Pseudomonadota > Alphaproteobacteria > Rhizobiales > Beijerinckiaceae > Lichenihabitans. Next base: position 42,472 of record CAXTEP010000012.1, read on the forward strand.
CGCATCGGGCGCGAAACCCTCCGGATGGCCGAGCTCGGCGGCCCGGTAGTCGTGCAGGCCGGCCCGGGCGATCCGTGCCCGGACGCGCAGAAAGCCTTCCGGCGTCACCTCCGTCGAGAGGGCGGCGGCGGTGTCGCGAATGAACATGGATGACCTCGGAACGTGGTGGAACAAGCGCGGCCCGGCGCGCTTCTGCGAGCGTGAAGGCGATGCAATCGAAGCCGGTGCGTACAACACGGCGTCCCGCCCCGCGGGTTACGGGTGGGATGCGGGTGCCCCATCATCGGGCCGACTGGACGCGGTCGCCCGATGATCGAAACCACAATCCGTCGCGTCGGCGCCGTAATCGATTGGTGCGGCCGGATGATCCGGACGAGGGCGGGAAGATCAGGCGCGCAACGGCTGGTGAACGCCGTCCGGCGACGGTTCACATCGCGCCGGCGATCATGTTCCGATATCCAGGGCTACGAAAGCAGCGTCTTTTCGTCCCGGATCGGTCGGATCAGCGATGATCGCCGGCTAACGAGACAGATCTTGCACGGCCCGCGTCACTCCGTCGGCCATCCATCTGTGAGGACGAGCCGATCATTCACGCAGTCTATGAAGCGTGGCTCCGACCTGAAGTAATCGTCAGGACGACAGTAGACGTTCGATTCACCAATCGTGATGACAAAACTACTTTGGAGATCGGGGTGATCAACGGCGACAAGACTGAGATGAATCCCGTCGCCATGCTCCTTAACGCGACCGTCGTTCATGATCGAATGCAGCCGTCGATAGTAGGAGATCATGGGAACGGGTCGGTTCCATTTCATGGCGCGCGAGACGTGGAAACCGACCCAGACCTTCTCCAGCGCCGCCTTCGAAAGACATGTGCCTGACATGGTTCACACCCTGTCGATCGGATCGCCGAAGGCGTGCACGTTCGCCAAACGCATCTCGCGTCTTCTTGACCATCAATAGCATCTGGCGGATGCCGCGTGCAATGATCGGCAGCGAAAGTGGCCTGCTTCGAACCGATCGAAGTGGCAACAGCAGGCTCTTGTAGAGCTCGTCTTTGAACGGCTCTTCCCGCTGTCGAGCAACATCGTCAATCAATGGCGAGACACATGAGGCGCTTGCATGATGGCGGCGGCGTTGGCCAGGTGCTCGGACAGGTTCGGCACCGT
>CAXTEP010000013.1:0-18746 GCA_964243125.1 uncultured Lichenihabitans sp.
CGATGGGGACACGCTGACCGATCAGGTCGGCCATGTCCCGGTAGATCGTGCGCTTGGAAACCTCCAGCTCGCCGGCAAGGGCGGCGGCCGTCACGGGACGGCGTGATCGGCGGAGGATCTGAATGATCTGAAACAGGCGATCGGCGCGGCGCATCCGGCGGTGACTCCTGCTGCCAGGATGCTGTCAGCAGACGTCTGCCACAAGGGCGCGGAAGGCCGTGAGTCGAGCGGCTCCGCAGAAAGGACCAGCCATGAAGCTTGCATCCACGCGTCTCGTCGCGGGTGACATCAAGGCCGTCGTCAGCTTCTACGAGATGGTGATCGGGCAGACGGCGGAGTGGCTCGCTCCCGTTTTCGCCGAGATCGTCACGCCGGGCGCGACCCTCGCGGTGGGAAGCGCCGATACGGTGGCTCTCTTCAAGGAAGGCAGTGCCGAGGCCGCTGCGAACCGCACCGCCATCCTGGAGTTCATGGTCGACGATGTCGACGCGGAGTTCGCAAGGCTCAAGGGCAGGGCCGACGTGGTGCACGAGCCGAAACTGATGCCCTGGGGCAACCGCACGGCGCAGTTCCGTGATCCCGAAGGCACCCTCGTGGCGCTGTACACCCCCGTCAGTGACGCCGCCAAGCAGCGCTTCGCGGGGCGCTGAACGCGGTCAAGTCGGGCCCGTTCGACCGTCCCGCCGCAGTCTCGGCCGCAGAACGGCTGTGTGCGGTCGGCACGAGGATGCGACGGCGGCCGCGAGGGCCATGGCTGAAGCGTGGTGTCGGGCCGGCTTGTCGTCGCGGGTCGGCCATGCTCCGAAGGTCTTTCGGGTGGCATGAGGTGACCCTAAATCCGCGCGCGTCGTGCAGAACACCCGGAGCGGGATGTCGGTTCTCGCGGCGGCACCCGGCGGGAGGACCTCGAACGGGTCGCCGGGACCGCGATGCCGGGATGGGACGGGTTCGTTGGTCGAAGCGAGGTCACGCGCGGCTGAGCTTCCGCGATCCAGCCGTCCGCGTCGGCGGGAGCCGAACCCGTTGCCCTGCGGGCCGGTCGGCGTCCGTTGCGTTCGACGCCGGTGACGTCGTAGGCTGAATGTCAGAAATCCGGGGCGCCACGCCAGCGCCGCGCGGGGAGGCGGCGTGATCGCAGAGGACAGGACGGACGGCCGCGTGACGCGGGATCGCGACGTGGTCGGCCCCGTCGACCCGCCGCGCCGGCCGGCCGGCGCGTGCTACGCGGCGCTCGACCTCGGCACCAACAACTGCCGGCTGCTGATCGCGCGCCCCTCGCCCGAAGGGTTCCGGGTCGTTGATTCCTTTTCGCGCATCGTCCGCCTCGGCGAAGGGCTGGCCCGCACCGGGCGCCTTTGCGAACATGCGATCAGCCGCACGCTGTCGGCCCTCGACGTGTGCCGCGACAAGCTCGAAGCCCGGCAGGTCACCCGCGCCCGGCTGATCGCCACCGAGGCCTGCCGGGCCGCCGCCAACGGCCCGGACTTCATCGCGCGGGTGACGCGCCGGACCGGCCTCGCGCTCGAGGTCGTCGACCGGGAAACCGAGGCCGGGCTCGCCACCGCGGGCTGCGCGGCCCTGGCCGACGACCAGGCCGCCGGCGTCCTCCTGTTCGACATCGGCGGCGGCTCGTCCGAGATCGTGTGGCTGTGTCCCGACCGGGGCGGCGCGGGCGGGCCGCGCCGCCCCGGCATCTGGACGTCGCTCCGGCTCGGCGTCGTGTCGCTGGCCGAGACGTTCGGGGGCCGCCGCGTCACCGACGCCATCTTCGAGGCCATGGTGGCCCACGTGACGGCGGAACTGGGCGACTTCGCCGACCGGGCACGATCGGAGCCCCGCTGTTCGCGCTTCCACCTGCTCGGCACCTCCGGCACGGTGACGACGCTGGCGGGCGTGCACCTCGGCCTGCCGCGCTACGACCGGCGGCGCATCGACGGGCTCTGGATGTCGGGCCGGGAGATCGACGAGGCCGTGGCGCGCCTGCGGGCCATGAGCTTCGAGGCGCGGGTGGCGCACGGCTGCATCGGCCCGGACCGGGCCGACCTCGTGCTGGCCGGATGCGCCATCTTCGAGGCGATCCGACGCCGCTTCCCCTGCGACCGCCTCCGGGTCGCCGACCGCGGCCTGCGCGAGGGCCTGCTGATGCAGATGATGGAGCAGGACGGGGTTTGGGGCGGACCCGCCCGCCCGGAGGGCATGCAATGACGGCCGACAAGGGCGGCGGCACGACCGGCCGGGAAGGCGGCCGCTCGCTCAAGACGCGGGTGAAGACCGCGCGCAAGCGCTCGCTGTCCTCGACGCTCTGGCTGTCGCGGCAGCTGAACGACCCCTACGTGGCCCGGGCCAAGCGGGACGGGTACCGGTCGCGCGCGGCCTACAAGCTGATTGAGATCGACGACAAGTACCGCCTGCTGAAGCCGGGCCTGCGCGTGGTCGACCTGGGCGCCGCGCCCGGCGGCTGGTCCCAGGTCGCGGCCAAGCGGGTCGGCAGCGAGGCCGGGCGCGGGCAGGTGGTGGCCATCGACCTGCAGGAGATGGAGCCCGTGCCGGGCGTCGCGTTCGGGCGCATGGACTTCCTCGACGACGACGCGCCCGAAAGGTTGCGCGCGCTCATGAGCGGGCTCGCGGACGGGGTGCTGTCCGACATGGCCGCAAATGCGGTCGGCCACCGCAAGACCGACCACCTCAGGATCGTGGCGCTGGTCGAGCTCGCGGCCGATTTCGCCGGCGGCGTGCTGGCGCCGGGCGGGTTCCTGCTCGCCAAGGTGCTGCAGGGCGGCACCGAGGGCGCCCTGCTGGATCGCTTGAAGCGGGATTTCGCGACCGTGCGGCACGTCAAGCCGCAGGCGAGCCGGGCCGACTCGTCCGAACTCTACATGCTGGCCACAGGATTCCGGGGCGCCCGGCCCGAGCCGCCGGGCTGAGGGCCGGTCACGACCCTCGTTCGGCCCCCACCGGGGCCGTCGAGGCCGCGGCCGCGGCGCCGCCCGTCACGCCCGCGCCGGCCCCAACCGCCGGGACCTGCCGCCCGGTCAGCCCCTGGGCCGCCGAGGCGGGCAACCGCAGGAAAAGGAGCGCCGAGGCGGCCGACACCGCCGCGACCAGCCAGAAGGCCGCGCCGAAATCCTGGGCCCGCAGGTGGGGGTCGCCGTGGGCGAGCCGCGATCCCTCGATCACCGCGGCCCCCATCGCGACGCCCGTTGACAGCGACAATTGCTGCATCACGGACGCGAAGCTCGTGGCGCGGCTCATCGCGGCCTGGTCCACGTCGGCGTACGCGATGGCGTTGATGCTGGTGAATTCGAGCGACCGGAAGAAGCCACCGCCGAGCAGCAGCGCGAAGATCACCCATCGCGGGGTCGCGGCCGTGAACAGCCCGTAGCTCGCCAGGAAGGCGCTGCTCACCAGCGCGTTGACCACGAGCACGCGCCGGAACCCGAAGCGGCGCAGGATCGGCCGCGCCGTGGCCTTCATCAGGAACGCGCCCGCCGCGGCCGCGAAGGTCAGGCTGCCGGACTGGAACGGCGTCAGGCCGAAGCCGAGCTGCAGCATCAGCGGCAGCAGGAACGGCAGCGCCCCGATGCCGAGCCGGAACGCGAAGCCGCCCGTGACGCTGGCCGCGAAGGTCGGCACGCGCATGAGCGCGAGGTCCAGGATCGGGTAGGGGGTGCGCCGCGCGTGGCGGACGTAGAGGGCCAGCATGAGCGCGCCGCCCACGACCAGGAGCCCGTCGGTCAGCGGCGACACGAAGCCCCGGCCCGCCGCGGTCAGCCCGAAGGTGAGGCCCGAGAAGCCCAGGCCCGTCATGGCGAAGCCCGCGACGTCGAGCGGTCGGACGTCGTCCTCCCGCGCGTCGGCGATGAACAGCGTCGCCAGCGTCACGCCCAGGACCCCGATGGGCACGTTGATCCAGAAGATCCAGCGCCAATGGAAGTAGGTGGTGATGAAGCCGCCGAGCGGCGGCCCGAGGATCGGGCCCAGCAGGGCCGGCATGGTCAGGGTGGCGAGCGCCTGGACGATCTCGTGCCGCGGCACCGACCGCAGCAGCACGAGGCGCCCGACCGGCACCATCATGGCGCCGCCCAGGCCCTGGAACACGCGGGCCGCCACGAAGGCCGGCAGGGTGCTGGACAGGCCGCACAGCACCGATCCCACGGTGAACACCACGATGGCGCCCCGGAAGATCGTCCGCGTCCCGAACCGGTCGGCGGCCCACCCGCTCGCCGGGATGAACACCGCGAGGCTGAGCAGGTAGGAGGTCAGCGCCAGCTTGAGCGCGATCGGGTCCTCGTGCAGGTCGGTCGCGATGGCGGGCAGCGAGGTCGCCAGCACCGTGCTGTCGAGGTTCTCCATGAACAGCGCGCAGGCGATGATCAGGGGCGTCAGGAGGCGAGACGGCAAGGCTCTGTCCTTGGTTGCCGACCCTGTAGGGCCCGGGCGGGGCCACAACATGGCAGCCCTGCTTCCCTCGCGGCCCCGCGGACCTTCCCAGCCGGACGACCCCGTGCTACCCACCGCTGCCAACTCGGGTCCGCGGCTCTTCCGGCGCGACCCCCGGAGCGTGGCCCATGACCCCCATCGCGCACCCCTCGTTCGCCGAAGCCCTGACGTTCGACGACGTGCTGCTGGTGCCGGCCCATTCGTCCGTCATGCCGGGGCAGGTCGACCTCAGGACGCGGCTGACCCGCTCCATCGACCTCAACCTGCCGCTCGTGTCCTCGGCCATGGACACGGTCACGGAAGCCCGGCTCGCCATCACGATGGCCCAGGCGGGTGGCATCGGGGTGATCCACCGCAACCTTGAACCCGAGGTCCAGGCCGAGGAAGTCCGCAAGGTCAAGCGCTACGAGAGCGGCATGGTGGTCAACCCCATCACGGTGCACGCCGACGCGACGCTGGCCGACGCGCTGGCGCTGATGCGACGACACAACATCTCGGGCATCCCGGTCGTGGCCCGCGGCACGGCCGGCACGCCCGCGCCGCTGGTCGGCATCCTGACCAACCGCGACGTGCGCTTCGCCGACGACCCGGCCCAGCCCGTGGCCGACCTGATGACCAAGGCGGTCGTGACCGTGCGCGAGGGCGTCAAGCCCGACGAGGCGCGCCGCCTGCTGCACAACCACCGCATCGAGAAGCTGGTCGTGGTGGACGACGAAGGCCGCTGCGTCGGCCTGCTCACCGTCAAGGACATGGAAAAGGCGACGCTGTTCCCCAACGCCTGCAAGGATCCGGAAGGGCGCCTGCGGGTCGCGGCCGCCTCCACGGTGGGCGACAAGGGTTTCGACCGCTCGGTCCAGCTCATGGACGCGGGCGTCGACTGCATCGTGGTCGACACCGCGCACGGCCATTCGCAGCACGTGCTCGAACAGGTGGGCCGGCTCAAGCGCCAGTCCAACAAGGTGGCGATCATCGCGGGCAACGTGGCGACCGGCGACGGCGCCAGGGCGCTGATCGACGCCGGGGCCGACGCCATCAAGGTCGGCATCGGGCCGGGCTCCATCTGTACGACCCGCATCGTGGCCGGGGTCGGCGTGCCCCAGCTCACCGCCATCCTGGACACCGTGGAAGTGGCGCGCCGGCACGACACGCCCGTGATCGCCGACGGCGGCATCAAATACTCGGGCGACCTCGCCAAGGCGGTGGCGGCCGGGGCCGAGGTGGCCATGATCGGCTCCCTGCTGGCCGGCACGGACGAGAGCCCGGGCGAGGTGTTCCTGTTCCAAGGTCGCTCGTTCAAGGCCTACCGCGGCATGGGGTCGGTCGGCGCCATGGCGCGCGGCTCGGCGGACCGCTACTTCCAGCAGGAGATCAAGGACACGATGAAGCTGGTGCCCGAGGGCATCGAGGGGCAGGTCCCCTACCGCGGGCCCGCCACCGCGATCCTGCACCAGCTCGCGGGTGGCCTCAGGGCCGCCATGGGCTACGTGGGGGCCGGCACGATCGCGGAGTTCCAGGCCAGGGCCCGGTTCGTGCGCATCACGGGGGCGGGCCTGCGCGAAAGCCACGTGCACGACGTGTCGATCACCCGCGAAAGCCCCAACTACCCGATGGGGGCCTGAGGCGGGGCGTCGTGCCCCGCGACCGAGACCCCCACCCTCGCCCTGGACCTGTCGAAGGGCGATCCCGGATCTCGCGCCCGGCCCGTCCTTCGACGGGCTCTGGACGAGAGAGCGCGGGTTGGAAGGCGCTGCTACATGTGGTTTTCGAGCGTGGTCTTGGCGTCGGCGTGGCGCCGTGGCGGCGGGCTCAGGTCGGCGGTGGGGGGCGGCGGAGGCGCCGACGCGCAGGCCGCGAGGGACAGCGCCAGCAGGGCCAGCGCGGTTCGGCAGATCAGTTTGGACATGTGTTTTCTTTCTTCCTACACGTCGGCGGTCGCACTCGCCGCTGTCAGACGCGCGCCTCCTTGCGTCCCCGTTCCCGGCCCAAATAAGGCACGTTCGCCATGATGCCCGCCGCACGCGTGTCCGCCGCCATCGATGTCGTGGGCGTGATCGAAATGCAACGCCGGCCGGCCGGCGAATGCCTGAAGGACTGGGGCATCGCGCACCGTTTCGCGGGCTCCAAGGACCGCGGCGCGGTGGCGGGCCTGGTCTACGACACGCTGCGGGTCCGGTCCTCGGCGGCCTGGATCATGGACGACGCTTCGCCCCGCGCGCTCGTACTCGGCACCCTGCGGCGGTTACGGGGCCTGGACGTCGCCGCGGTCGCGGCGCTGGCCAGCGGCGAGGGTTACGGGCCGGCCCCGCTCACCCCGGCCGAACAGGCGCGGCTTGCCGGCGGCTCGCTGGCGGGCGCCCCGGACCACGTGCGCGGCGATTATCCGGAATGGCTGGGAATGGCCTTCGCGGCCGTGTTCGGGTCCGAGGCTGCGGCCGAGGGCGAGGCTTTCGCGGCCCGTGCGCCGCTCGACCTCAGGGCCAACAGCCTGAAGGCCACGCGCGACAAGGTCTTGAAGGCACTGGCCCACCTCGGCGCGGCACCGAGCCCGCTGTCCCCCTGGGGCCTGCGGGTCGCGCCGGGCCCCGACGGCCGCGCGCCCGCGCTGTCGGGCGAGCCCGCCTACATCAAGGGCCAGGTCGAGATCCAGGACGAGGGGTCGCAACTCGCCTCCCTGCTGACCGGCGCGAAGGCCGGCCAGCAGGTGCTCGACCTGTGCGCCGGCGGGGGCGGCAAGAGCCTCGCGCTCGCGGGCCTGATGGGCAACAAGGGGCAGATCTACGCGGCCGACCAGGACGGTCGCCGCCTGACGCCGATCTACGACCGGATCGCCCGGGCGGACGCGCGCAACATCCAGGTGCGCGCCCCCAAGGTCGGCCAGGACGTCCTGGCCGACCTGGAAGGGCGTTGCGACCTCGTGCTGGTCGACGCGCCCTGCACCGGCACGGGCACGTGGCGGCGTCATCCCGACGCCAAGTGGCGGATGCGGCCCGGCGCGCTTGCCGAGCGATGCAAGGACCAGGACGCGGCGCTCGACCAGGCGTGCCGGTTCGTGAAGCCCGGCGGTCGCCTCGTCTACGTCACCTGCTCGGTGCTGCGCGAGGAGAACGAGGATCGCGTGGGACGCCTGCTCGAAGCCAGGAGCGACCTGCTGCCGCTCGACGCGGCCCGCATGGCGCAGGACGCGGGGCTGCCCGACCTCGCCGAACGCGCGTCGCGGCTCGGTCCGGGCCTGCGCCTGACCCCGCGCACCACCGGCACCGACGGTTTCTACGTGGTGGGCCTGCTCAAGCGGTAGCGGGCTGCCGCTTTCTGGAAGTCGAGCTCCGCTTCGCCGGACCGCGCCGCGAGCCATAGCCGTTGTCCCTTCTCCCGCCACGGCGGGAGAAGGTGCCCGGTAGGGCGGATGAGGGTTGAATTCCTCGTTGGAAGACCCTCATCCGGCGCTTCGCGCCACCTTTTCCCCGGCGGGGAGAAGGAAGCAGCGACCTATCGCGGGGCCATGCCGCCGTTGGCCAGGAAGTGCTCGAGCCAGTGGATGTCGTAGTCGCCGTTCTGCATCTCGGGATTGCGGACCAGCACGCGAAACAGCGGCAGGGTGGTCTCGATGCCGTCGATCACGAACTCGTCGAGGGCGCGCCTCAACCGCATCAGCGCTTCCGTGCGGGTGCGGCCGTGCACCACGAGCTTGCCCACCAGCGAATCGTAGTTGGGCGGGATCACGTAGCCCTGGTAGACCGCGCTGTCGACCCGCACCCCCAGGCCGCCGGGCGGGTGGTAGTAGGTGATGCGGCCGGGCGAAGGCCGGAAGGTTTCCGGGTTCTCGGCGTTCACGCGGCACTCGATCGCGTGGCCCGACAGCCGGATGTCGGCTTGGCTGATCGTCAGTGGCGACCCGGCCGCGATCTTGATCTGCTCGTTGATCAGGTCGATGCCGGTGATCATCTCGGTGACCGGGTGCTCGACTTGGATGCGGGTGTTCATCTCGATGAAGAAGAACTGTCCGTTCTCGTACAGGAACTCCACCGTGCCGACCCCGGCGTAGCGCAGATCCGCCATGGCGTTGGCCACCACGGTGCCGATCTCGTCGCGCTGGCGCGCGTTCAGCGCCGGCGAGGGTCCCTCTTCCCAGAGCTTCTGGTGACGCCGCTGGATCGAGCAGTCGCGTTCGCCCAGGTGGACCGCGTTGCCCCGCCCGTCGCCCAGCACCTGGATCTCGATGTGCCGGGGCTTCTCCAGGTACTTCTCCAGGTAGACCGCGTCGTCCCCGAAGGCCGCCTTGGCTTCGGTGCGGGCGGTCGCGAGCGCGTCCGCCAGGGCCTCGGGGGTGCGGGCCACCTTCATGCCGCGGCCGCCGCCGCCCGCCGCGGCCTTGACCAGCACCGGGTAGCCGATGCCGGCCGCGATGACCTGGGCCTCGTCGTCCTCCGTGACGCCGCCGTCCGACCCGGGCACGCAGGGGATGCCGAGCCGCAGCGCGGTGCGCTTGGCCTCGATCTTGTCCCCCATGATCCGGATGTGCTCCGGCTTGGGCCCGATGAACGTGATGGCGTGCTCGGCCAGGATCTCGGCGAATCGCGCGTTCTCGGACAGGAACCCGTAGCCCGGATGGATCGCGTCGGCCCCGGTGATCTCGCAGGCCGACAGCAGGGCCGGGATGTTGAGGTAGGAGTCGCGCGCCACCGGCGGCCCGATGCACACGCTCTCGTCCGCCAGCCTGACGTGCATGGCGTCCGCGTCCGCGGTGGAATGGACCGCGACCGTGGCGATCCCGAGCTCCTTGGCGGCCCTGAGGATGCGCAGCGCGATCTCGCCCCGGTTGGCGATCAGGATCTTGTCGAACATGGAAACCTTCGGAGGACGGCGGCTATTCCAGCACCACGAGCGGTTCGCCATATTCCACGGGCTGGCCGTCCTCGATGAAGATGGCCGTCACGGTTCCGGCCCGGGGCGCCACGATCTCGTTGAAGGTCTTCATGGCCTCCACGAGCAGCAGCTTGTCGCCCGCCTTGACGGCCGAGCCGATCTCCACGAAGGCGCGGCTGTCGGGGCTGGGCCGGCGGTAGGCGGTGCCGACCATGGGCGACTTCACGGCGCCCGGATGGTCGGCGTCGCTCGGCAGGGGGACGGGCGCGGGCTGCGGCGCGACCACGATCGGGGCCGCGGGAGCCGCCACGGAGGGCGGCGCCACCGCGTGGGGGGCGGGCGAATAGCGCACCATCCGGATCCGCAGGTCGCCCTTCTCGACCTCCAGTTCCGCGAGGTCGCTCTCGCCGAGCAGCCGGGCCAGTTCGCCCATCAGGGCGGCATCGATGCCCGCGGCCCCGGTCGGGAGCGGCGGCGTCGGCGCGTCGTGACCGTTCTGGTCGGCGGGGGTGGGTCTGCGCGTTCGCACGCCGTTTCGGATCATGATCGACTGCTGGTTGGCCGGAAGCGCCGCGTCCGTGTCGTTGCGTGTTCGAGCGGAGCTGGAGAACGGCCCTATCGGCGTGAGAATGGGCGGGCTCCCGGTGCGGCTCGGGATCCGCCCCGGCGGGTGTCGCCTCGCCTCATGAACACTCGGCCTTGCCGCAATGCAAGTAATTGTCCACCCGGCCCTTCAGCTCGTCGTAGCCGACCGCGCCCACCACGACGTCCTGCCCGACCACGAACGAGGGGGTCCCGGTCAGGCTGAGGGCGTCGGCGAGCTGCATGTTGCCCTGCAGGCCGTTCTTGATCTCGGGTTTCTCGACGTCGCGGGCCAACTGGTCCATGTCGGCACCGAGATCCTTGGCGACCGCGAGGGCCTGGGCCTTGGCGACCGGGCCGCGGGTCGACAGCAGCTTGGCGTGGAATTGCCAGAACTTGTCGCCCTTGAACTGGTTGCGGACCGCGCTCGCGACCTGCGCGGCCTCGACCGACCCGGGTCCGAGCACGGGAAAGTCCTTGAGCACGACCTTGAGGCCCGGCTCGGTCTTGACCAGCCGGCCGATGTCGTCGAGGGCCCGCTTGCAGTAGCCGCAATTGTAATCGAAGAACTCGACGATCGCGACCTTGCCCTGCGGGTTGCCGATCGTGGCCTGGAACGGCGAGTCGAACAGGTCCGACGAGGCCTGGCCGATGATCTGGAGGCGCTTGGCCTCCTCCTCGCCCTTCTGCTTCTTCTCGAGCTCGCCCATGACGTCGCGCAGAACCTCCGGGTTCCGCATGAGGTAATCCTTGATGACCGGCCCGAGCGCCGCCTTCTGGGCGTCGGTGAATTCCGCGGCCCCCGCGCCCGGGAGGGTGCCGGTCAGGACCAGGGCGGCGGCGAGCGCGAGCGCCGCCGGAGCGGACCTCGACGGCCGGAACCCGAACGTCTCGGGCGGGCGGCAAGCGGACATGGGCGGACCTTTCGAACCGGGAAGGGCGCCTCGGAACAGCGCGCGGCGATGTTCGTCAGCCGCATCCCCAAATATGGCCATCTGACGACGGGGGTCGGCTGAACCGCCGGCCCCGGGTGTTCCCCTCCTCCCCCGGGGAGAAGGAGGGAACGGCGTTCCATCCTCGGGAGGGCGATCGGCTCGCGACGGCCAAAGCGTCGCGCTCACGACCCTTGCGTGAATGTCGCCTTGGCGCGCTGCCACCAGCCCGACCGCTTGGGGCGATCAAGATCAGGTTCGATTGGGCGCACGGGCTCGGGCACGACCGCGGCGACCGGTTGCGCCGCGACGGACGCAGGTTCTGCCGCGACCGGCACCTCGGCCGGCGCAACTGCCGCCTGGTCACCCTCGAACAGGTCGGACTCGGGCGGTGCGGACTCGCCCGGCGTTGCGTCGGCGACTTCCGTCACTTCGGGGTCCGGCGACGGCACGGCGGCCTCGGGTTCCACCGGACGCGCGCGCGTTCGTCGCGACCGGCGTGCCGGCGCCGCGGCCTCCTCGCCCGCCTCCGGCGCGACGGCGTCGCCGGCGCGGGTGCGTCGCGACCGGCGGCGACGGGGCGCGTCGTCCGGAACGGCCGGCTCGGCCGGATCATCGCCAGCCGGGGCAGCCTCGTCCGCGAGCGCCGCGGCCGGCACGGGTTGGGCTTCCGCAACCGCGTCGCTGAAGCCGTCCAGGTCGTCCGCGCCCGGTGCTGCGGTTTCCTGGCCGAAGCGCAGGAGCGGCCCGTCCGCGGTTTCGGCTCCAGGTTCGGTTTCGGTGACGTCCGCCGCGGTCTCGAACGCGGTCTCGGCCTCCGTCGTCTGCGGCTCGCCCGTTCCGGGCTGGTCGCGCCCGCGCCGCCGGCGTCGGCGCCGGCGCCGGCGCTGCCCGTCGCCGTCGGCCTCCTGGGACGGCGCGGCCCGGTCGGGGTCGCGCGCCTGAACCTCCTCGTCGCCTTCGTCGGACCCGTCCTCGTCGGCGTCCGCCAGGGCCGCCGCGTCGGCCTCTTCGTCGAGCAGGGCCGCGTCGGCTTCGGCCGCGGCCGGGCGGCGCAGGAACGCCGTCGGCGGGGTGGCTTCGGTGCCGCGCTCGATGGCGTGGTAGACCGTGCCGATCATCAGCGGGTCGGCCAGCACCGCGACCGCGACCCCGAAGCGCATCTCGAGGTCGAGCAGGTGGCCGCGCTTCTGGTTCAGGATGTAGGCCGCCACCTCGGCGCGGGTGCGCACCGTGAGGTTGAACGCAGCCGACTTGATCAGCGTGTCCTCCAGCAGGCGGAGCACGTGCAGCGCGATGGACGACACCGAGCGCACGGAGCCGGCGCCCCCGCAATGCGGGCACAGGACCGTGGAGCCTTCCAGCACGCCGGTGCGGATGCGCTGCCGCGACATCTCCAGCAGCCCGAAATGCGAGATGCGGCCGATCTGGATGCGGGCGCGGTCGTTCTTCAACGCGTCCTTGATCCGCCGCTCGACCGCCCGGTCGTTGCGACCTTCCTCCATGTCGATGAAATCGACGACGATCAGGCCCGCGAGGTCGCGCAGGCGAAGCTGCCGGGCGATCTCGTCGGCGGCTTCCAGGTTGGTCCGGAGCGCCGTGTCCTCGATGTTGTGCTCGCGCGTGGAACGGCCCGAGTTCACGTCGATGGCCACCAGCGCCTCGGTCTGGTTGATCACCAGGTAGCCGCCCGAGCGCAGCACGACGTGGCTGGAGAACATGGCGTCGAGCTGGGCCTCGACGCCCGACTTGGCGAACAGCGGCTGCGGGTCGCGGTAGGCGATCACGTTGCGGGCATGGCTCGGCATGAGCAGCCGCATGAAGTCGCGGGCTTCCTTGTAGGCCTCCTCGCCCGCCACCTGCACCTCGTCAATCTCCTTGCCGTAAAGGTCGCGGATCGCCCGCTTGATCAGCGAGCCCTCCTCGTAGACGAGGTTCGGGGCCGAGGACTGCAGGGTGGTTTCGCGCACGGTTTCCCACATGCGCAGCAGGTATTCGAAGTCGCGCTTGACCTCGGCGATGCCGCGCGCCGCCCCCGCGGTGCGCAGGATGATGCCCATCCCGTCCGGGACTTCGAGTTCCTGGGCGATGGCCTTCAGGCGTTTGCGGTCGTCGGCGTCGGTGATCTTGCGCGAGATGCCGCCGCCCCGCGCCGTGTTGGGCATCAGCACCGAATAGCGGCCCGCGAGCGACAGGTAGGTGGTCAGCGCCGCGCCCTTGTTGCCCCGCTCCTCCTTGACGACCTGGACCAGGATGATCTGCCGCCGCTTGATCACCTCCTGGATCTTGTAGTGCCGCCGCGGGCGGGCGGAACGGCGCGGCACGTCCTCCAGCGCGTCGCCGCCGATCTGCTCCACGCCCTCGTCCTCGCCGTCCGCCTCGGCGTTCTGGTTGCGGCCTTCGGCCGGCTGCTCGGCAGCGTCGGCCTCGATCTCGGCCTCGTAGCCGTGTTCCAGCGTCGTGACGGTTTCGGGAAACGCGTCGCCCTCGTCGGATGGGGAAACGAGCCCGTCGCCCGCCTCCGCGTCCGACACGACCGCGTCGTCGGCGCCGGCCCGCATGGGCAGGGCATCGTAATCCGGGGCGGGCGGGATCTCGGCCGCGATCTCGGCGGGCGCGTCATCGGTGCCGACGCCCGCCAAGCCGTCTTCGGCTTGGCCGGGGTCATCCAGGGTGGTATCGGCCTCGCCGAGGTCGTCCAAGCCGAGGTCGGCCTCCTCCTGCGCCGGATCGACGTCGCCGAACCCGAGGTCGGCCGTCGGTGCCTCGGCCCGCACGGCCTCGGTCTCGTCGCCATCCGGGTCGTCGACCCGAGGTTCGCTTTCGACCGCTCCGTTCGCCTCGACGGCCTGGTCGTCGGGCCGGCCGCCGCCGCGCCGCTCGCCCTGCGGGCCGCCGCGGCGGTGGCGACGGCTGCGCCGCTGCTGCTGCTGGCCGCTCGGCCGGCTTTCTTCCTCGTCCTCGTCTTGCGAGCGGGCTTCGTCCTCCAGGAGGGCCTGCCGGTCCGCGACGGGGATCTGGTAGTAGTCGGGGTGGATTTCCGAGAAGGCCAGGAAGCCGTGCCGGTTGCCGCCGTATTCGACGAAGGCGGCCTGCAGCGAGGGTTCGACCCGCGTCACCTTGGCAAGGTAGATGTTGCCCCGGAGCTGTTTCTTGCTGGCGGATTCGAAGTCGAACTCTTCAACCCGGTTGCCGCGCAGAACCACCACCCGGGTTTCCTCCGGGTGGGCGGCATCGATCAACATTTTGTTTGCCATTGCGAACTCTGGTCGTTGGCGGGTCCGCCGAACCTCCGGCGGCGCCGTCTGGACGAGCCAGCGGCGCGAAAGGAAGCCATGGTGTGACGCGCGAATGATATGGAAGATTGAAGCCGGTCAGGCGGCCTCGGACCCGGTCCCGAGCGAGCCCCGGCCCGACGGCCCGATCCCCGGCCGCGTGCCACGTCGGTTCGCCGCGACGGCCGCGAGCCGTCGTGGTACGGCCGAGCGGATGCGGCATCCGTGGCTGCGGGTTGGGCGCGACGCGCGCGGATTGCTGGTCCGTCACGCGCGCCGGCTTCGGGGCG
The DNA here is from genome assembly GCA_964243125.1 of uncultured Lichenihabitans sp. Classification (GTDB taxonomy): domain Bacteria; phylum Pseudomonadota; class Alphaproteobacteria; order Rhizobiales; family Beijerinckiaceae; genus Lichenihabitans. The sequence goes on from CAXTEP010000013.1 coordinate 14,383, forward strand.
GGCGAGTCATGGTCGCATACCTGTTCCTGCGCGACCGCCGAGCGGCAGCCGCGTTGTCCTCATCCGCGCGGCGCAAGCAGGGCTGACATCGGCGTCTTCGGGTCGATGAGCGCGAGGCTCATCAGCCTGCACGGCCAGGGAACCGGCACCTCGGGAACGGCCGTAAGGTGCGGCTAAGACGCGTGCAAGGCCAGCCAACCGCCGGACCAGGACATCTCTTCATTAGGGGCTCGCCGCCCGCTTGGCAAGGTTCCCGCCTTGTTTCATTTGCGCAACGCCGGCCCGCAACCTCGTCCGGACAGGTGACGGGACGTTAACCACGGGGGCGCTATCGCCTAAGCATGGCACGGCGCGGACCCGCGGGACCGTGCTGGTTCGCATCTGATCGGGGCGGCGCTCGCTTGGGCTGGACGGCAAACATCGCGCTTCTCCGGGCGGGGCTGGTGGCAATGGCGCTGCTCGGCGGCGCGGCGCGACCCGCCGCGGCGGCCGAGCCCGCACCCGCCGGCGCCTCCCCGTCGCCCGTCCCGGACCCGGTTCCCATGGCGCTCGGCGTCAAGCTCGAGCGGGGCGCCGGCACGGCGCGGCTCGTGTTCACCCTGTCGGCGCCGCTCGCGGCCCGCGCCACCCTGCTGGAAGGGCCAGACCGCGTGATCGTCGACCTCCCCCGGGTCAACTTCCAGATCGATCCCGCGGCCGGGCGGCCGCGGCGGGACCTCGGCGGCCTGATCCGCTCGTTCCGCTTCGGCCTGTTCGCGCCCGACCGGTCGCGGATCGTGATCGACCTCGCCGGGCCGGCCACCCTGGTGAGCCTGTCCACGACCTCGATCGCGGGCGGGGAACCGTCCCGCCTCACGGTTGAACTCGGCCGTTCCGACCGCGCGGCCTTTCACGTCGCCGCCCAGGCCGCGGCCGCTCAGGCGGCCACGGCCCAGCGTCCGGCCACCGCGCCGGACGCCGCCGCATCTCCCGCGGTGGCGGACGGTGCGCCGCCGGTCGTGGTCATCGACCCTGGCCACGGCGGGATCGACCCGGGCGCGAGCGGCCCGAGCGGGGTGGTGGAGAAGGACGTGGTCCTGGGCTTCTCGGCCCTGCTGGCCGACAAGCTGCAGGCCACGGGCCGTTACACGGTGGTGATGACCCGGCGCGACGACACGTTCGTGAGCCTGGGTGACCGGGTCAGGGCCGCGCGGGACAGGGGTGCGGCCCTGTTCGTGTCGGTGCACGCCGACACGCTGTCGGTCAACGCCGGCGTGACGGGCGCAACCGTCTACACGGCGTCCGACCGCGCGTCCGACGCGGAAGCGGCCCGCGTGGCCGAAACCGAGAACAGGGCCGACGCCGCGGCGGGCCTGGAGACCGCGCCGGAAACCCCCGGGGTCAACGACATCCTGTTCGACCTGACGCGGCGCGAAACCCGCACCTACGCGCACGTCTTCCAGCGTACGCTGACGGGCTACTGGCAGAAGATCGCCCAGCTGAACAAGAACCCGGAGCGCTCGGCCGGGTTCGTGGTGTTGAAAGCCCCGGACGTGCCGTCCGTGCTGCTCGAACTCGGCTACCTGTCGAGCGACAAGGACGTGCAGAACCTGACCTCGGCGGCTTGGCGCGACACAGCGACGGGTTCGGTGGTCAAGGCCGTCGACGCCTTCTTCGCGCCCCGGCAGCCCGCCGGCCCGGTGCCGGCCGCCGCGGTCCAGGCCGCGTCCCGCGGACCTTACGGCAGCCTCGCCCACGCCAACTGAGCGCCGCGCATATGGGGCATCGCGCGTGTGGCGGTTTTGCAACAATGGCGGAGTTCCTGGCCGGCGCCGGACCACCCGGACCGGCCGGTTCCGCGCAGCCGCATTGGCACCACAAAACAGCCGCAGCTTGCTTGCATCGCCGGGCCGTGAACAAACACCAGCGCCGGCATGGCTCGCCTGAAACACGGTTGCCCGGTCCGGCGACCGATCAAGGTGAAGGCTCGATCCCATGCGGCTGATCGCCCGTTTCCTGGGCTTCGTTTTTGCGACCGGCGCGCTGCTGTTCGTGATCTTCGCGAGCGTGGCCGGGTTCGTGGTCTGGAAATACCAGCGCGACCTGCCCGACTACACGCAGCTCAAGAACTACGAGCCGGCCGTGATGACGCGCGTCCACGCGGGCGACGGCAGCCTGCTGGCTGAATATGCCCGCGAGCGCCGACTCTACCTGCCGTCCACCGCGATCCCGCCGCTCGTCAAGCACGCCTTCCTGTCGGCCGAGGACAAGAACTTCTACACCCACAACGGCGTCGACTTCGAGGGCGTCGGGCGCGCCCTGATGGTGCTGGTGGAAGGCAACAAGCGCATCCAGGGCGCGTCCACCATCACCCAGCAGGTGGCCAAGAACTTCCTGCTCACCAACGAGCGGAGCTTCGACCGCAAGATCAAGGAGGCGCTGCTCGCGTTCCGGATCGAGTCGGCCTATTCCAAGGAGAAGATCCTCGAACTCTACCTGAACGAGATCTACCTGGGCCTGGGCAATTACGGGGTCGCGGCGGCGTCGCTCAACTACTTCGACAAGTCCGTGAGCGAGCTGAGCGTGGCCGAGGTCGCCTACCTGGCGGCGCTGCCCAAAGGGCCCAACAACTACCACCCGTTCCTGCACCGCGACCAGGCCATGGCGCGGCGCAACTGGGTGATCGACCGCATGGTCGAGAACGGTTACGTGTCGCGCCCCGACGGCGAGAAGGCCAAGACCGAGCCGCTGGGCGTCAACCCGCGCGTGCTGTCGCCCAACTCCTACGCGGCGGGCTATTTCGCCGAGGAGGTGCGCCGCGAGCTCAGCGACCGTTACGGCGAGAAGAAGCTCTACGAGGGCGGGCTGTCGGTCCGCACCACGCTCGATCCCAAGATGCAGCTGATGGCCCGCAAGGCGCTGGTCGACGGCTTGGTGCGCTACGACGAGTCGCGCGGCTGGCGCGGCGCCATCCGCCACGTCGACCCCGGCAGCGACTGGGGTGTCACGATCGGCGGGGTGCCGCCGCTCGGCGACGTCCAGCCCTGGCGGCTTGCCATCGTGCTCGACGCCGGCGACGGTCTGGCCCACGTGGGCCTGCAGCCGCCGCGCGACAAGTCGGGCGAGCTCGCGGCCGATCGGGAGGTCGGCACCGTGCCGGCCGACGGGGTGCGCTGGACCGGCCGCAAGGCCGTGCGGGCGCTGCTGACGCCCGGCGACATCGTCTACGTCGAGGCCGTGGACGGCAAGGCCGGGCAGTTCCGCCTGCGGCAGGTGCCCGAGATCTCTGGCGCCATCGTGGCCATGGACCCCTATACGGGCCGCGTCTTCGCCATGGTGGGCGGCTTCTCGTTCGACCAGTCCGAGTTCAACAGGGCCACGCAGGGGCTGCGCCAGCCGGGCTCGTCGTTCAAGCCCTTCGTGTACGCGACCGCACTCGACAACGGCTACACGCCCTCATCCGTGGTGATGGACGCCCCCATCGAGCTCGACATGGGTCCCGGTCAGGGCATGTGGCGGCCCCAGAACGACGACGACGAGGGCTCGGGCCCCCACACCCTGCGCTACGGGGTCGAGCATTCCCGCAACCTGATGACGGTCCGGCTCGCCAAGGACCTCGGCATGCCGCTGATCGTCGAATATGCCAAGCGGTTCGGCATCTACGACGACATGATGCCGGTCCTGTCCATGTCGCTCGGGGCCGGCGAAACCACGGTCATGCGCATGGTCACGGCCTATTCCATGCTGTCCAACGGCGGCAAGCGCATCAAGCCGACCCTGATCGACCGCATCCAGGACCGCTGGGGCCACACGATCTACCGGCACGACGAACGGGTCTGCGAGGGCTGCGACGCCGACAAATGGGCCGACCAGGCCGAGCCGCGGCTCGTCGACAAGCGCGAGCAGGTGCTCGATCCCCTCACCGCCTACCAGGTCACCTCCATCCTGGAAGGCGTCATCACGCGCGGCACCGGCCAGGCCATCAAGGAGCTCGGGCGGCACCTGGCGGGCAAGACCGGCACCACCAACGACGCCAAGGACGTGTGGTTCGTGGGCTATTCCACCGACCTCGCGGTGGGCCTCTACCTCGGCTACGACCAGCCCCGCTCGCTCGGCGAGAAGGCCTACGCGGCCCAGTACGCGGCCCCCGTGTTCCGCGACTTCATGCGCATGGCGCTGAAGGACAAGCCCGACGTGCCGTTCCGCGTGCCGCCCGGCATCAAGCTGATCTCGGTCGAATACCGGTCGGGCATGCGGGGGGGCGGGACGGGCTCGATCCTGGAAGCCTTCAAGCCCGGCACGGCGCCGCCCGACAGCTATTCGGTCATCGGCGACGCCTCGTCGCGCGCCGCCGCACCCGCGGCCGACCTCGACCGCGCCGTGGG
>CAXTEP010000013.1:18846-36388 GCA_964243125.1 uncultured Lichenihabitans sp.
CTACGCCTGCGTGGCGTGGGTCACGAACTTGGTGCTGAGATAAGCCTCCATGGCCTCGGTGCCGCCTTCCGAGCCGTAGCCCGAGTCCTTGACGCCCCCGAAGGGCGTTTCGGGCAGGGCGAGGCCGAGATGGTTGATGCTCAGCATGCCGGCCTCGACCCCGTCCGACAGGGCCGCCACGGTCCTGGCCGAGCGCGAGAACGCGTAGGCCGCGAGCCCGAACGGCAGGCGGTTGGCTTCCGCCACCACCTCCTCGACGTCGCGGAACGGCATCATCAGGGCCACGGGGCCGAACGGCTCCTCGTTCATGATCCGCATGTCCCGGGTCACGCCGGTCAGCACGGTCGGCTCCAGGAAATTGCCCTTGTTGCCGATGCGGCCGCCGCCCGTGGCCAACGTCGCGCCTTCCTGGCGGGCGTCGGCGACCAGTTCCTCGACGGCCTGCCTCCGGCGCTCGCTGATCAGCGGGCCCATCCGGGTCTCGGCGTCGAGGCCGTCGCCGACCCGGACCGCCTTGGCATGGGCGGTGAAGCGCTCCACGAAGCCGTCCAGGACGCGCTCCTGCACCAGGAAGCGGGTGGGCGACACGCAGACCTGGCCGGCGTTGCGGTATTTCGAGCCCGCCAGGAGGGCCGACACCCCGTCGAGGTCGACGTCGTCGAACACGATCGCGGGGGCGTGGCCACCGAGTTCCATGGTGACCCGCTTCATGTGCCGCCCCGCCAGGGCCGCCAAGTGCTTGCCGACCGGGACCGACCCCGTGAACGACACCTTGCGGATCACGGGGTGGGGGATGAGGTGCTCGGAAATCTCCGCCGGCGTGCCGAACACGAGGTTCACGGCGCCCGCCGGGAGGCCCGCTTCCGCCAGGACGGCCACGAGTTCGGCGGCGCTCGCGGGCGTTTCCTCGGCGGCCTTGACGATGATCGAGCAGCCGGCCGCGAGCGCCGCCCCGAGCTTGCGCGCCACCTGGGCCATGGGGAAGTTCCACGGCGTGAAGGCCGCCACCGGGCCGACCGGTTCCTTCAGCACCGTCTGGTGCACGCCGCCGCCGCGGGCCGGGATCACCCGGCCGTAGGCGCGGCGGCCCTCTTCGGCGAACCAGTCGAGCAGGTCGGCCGACCCCAGGATCTCGACCCTGGCCTCGGCGAGCGGCTTGCCCTGCTCGGTCGTCATGATCCGGGCGGCCCGGTCCACCCGCCCGCGCAGCAGGTCGGCGGCCCGGCGCAGGACCTTGCTGCGGTCGAAGGCCGGAACGGCCCGCCAGGTGCGGAAACCCTCGGCGGCCGCGGCCAGCGCCTCGTCCAGGTCGGCTGCCTCGGCGTGGGCCACGCTGCCGATCCGTTCGCCGGTAGCCGGGTTGGCGACCTCGATGGTGCGGCGGCCCGCGCCCGCGCGCCAGGTTCCGTCGATGAACAGGCTGGTATCAGGGTACATGCGGCTGCCTTTGGCTGAAAGATCGTACCCGGCGCGCCGTCGGCCTGGAAGGGTCGCGAAACCCCGGCCGGCGGCACCCGTGAGGCCCACCATGAGGTCGTGCACTCGGGGGGTCTCCGTCAAGACCGGGCCGGGCCGGATGGGCGCGGCGGTGATGAGAGAGGGGGGGGCGCCCCTCGGTTCCCGCGTCGCCAAAGCCTCGTGACCGCGCCACCGAATCTGCTAGGCTCGCGCCATCCCGCCAGGACGGTGATGCGGCGGGTGACGACCGGCCGTCTGGTGCCGACACGAGGAACGCGGGATGTCACGCATCAATCGCCGGCAGTTCACAGCCGGTTTGGCCGGCGGCGGCGCGGTGGCGGCCCTGGGATCCTGGCCGCGCTCCGCCCTGGCTGCCGACGACAAGTCCATCACGGTGCTGAACTGGCAGGGCTACGGCACCGACGAGACCTTCGCGCTCAAGAACTTCCAGGCCGCGACCGGCCTGACCGTCAAGCACGACTACTACAACTCCGAACCCGAGATGCTGACCAAGCTGCGGACCAACCCCGGCGCCTACGACGTCGTGCTGGTCAACTCGGCGCGCGACTCGCAGGCCCAGGCCGAGAACCTGGTCGATCCCGTGGACCTGTCCAAGGTCGCCAACGCGGACGGGGTTGCCGCGGCCTTCAAGACCCATCCCAACATCGACCTCGACGGCAAGACCTACGGGGTGCCGTGGGTGTGGGGCATGAACGCGCTGGCGGTGCGGCGCGACAAGGTCAAGGACGTCGACAGCTACGCGGTCTTCGCCGACCCGGCCTATGCGGGCCGCGGCTCCCTGTTCGACGATGCCGTGACCGAGGTCGCCGTGGGGGCCCTGCTGACGGGCCAGGACATCAATAACCCTCGCGACATGAAGAAGATCGACGAGCTGCTGAAATCCTTCAAGAAGGACGTGAAGCTGATCTGGTCCAGCGAGGACGAGTGGAACAAGGCCTTCGCGGGCGGCGCCTTCGACGTGTCGGTCTACTGGTCGGGCGCGGTGGCGCGGTCGCAGAAGCTGCACGATCTGGCGGTCGACTTCGTCATCCCCAAGGAAGGCGCCATCGGCTGGCTCGACAACCTGTGCGTCCCGGCCTCCAGCACCAAGAAGGCGGCCGGCCTGCAGTACATCAACTACATGATCGATCCGAACTTCTACGTCGAATGGGTGACGGGCTCGGGCGCGCCGGCCTCCGCCAACGCGGCCGCCATGGACAAGCTGCCCGTCGCCGACCTCAACCGGCAGATCCACAAGCCCGAGTACCTGTCCAAGCTGCAGTTCATGGGCGCGCTGCCGGACGATCGGCGGCAGGGCTACAACGACCTGTGGGAAGAGGTGAAGGCCTATTACGCGGCTTGACGGCGGCCCGCGGGGGCGACGGTCGCGATGACCGCCGCGACCCGCTCCACCCGCGTGCGGGCCGCGTGGCTCGCCACAGCGGCGCTGCTCCTCCCGGCCTACGCGTGGCTGACGGTCGCGGTCTTCCTGCCGCTCTGCGCCATGCTGGCGTTCAGCTTCCTCAAGAAGACCCCCTTCGGCAGCCGCGAACCGCTGCAATTCACGGTGCAGCACTACCTGGCCTTCGCGGACCGGCCCTACCTGGTCAACGTCGCCTGGACGTCGATCAAGCTGGGCTTCTGGACCACGGGGATCTGCGCCGCCGTCGGGTTGCCGGCCGCCCTCGCGCTCGCCAGGGCCACCCGGGGCCGCGTCCGCCAGGTCGTGTTCCTGCTCACGGTTCTGCCGTTCTGGACCAACGGGCTGGTGCGGGTGTTCTCCTGGACCATGCTGCTGCGCGAGGGCGGCCTGCTTGACGACGCCGCGCACGCGCTCGGCTGGGGCGGATCGCTGGGGCTGCTCTACACCTTTCCGGCCATCGTGATCGGCCTCGTCCACGCCTACCTGCCCTACATGATCCTCACCTGCTATCTCGCGGTGGCGGGCATCGGGGATGAACTGATCGAGGCGGCCCGCAGCCTGGGCGCCCGCGCGCCCGCGGTCTTCGCGACCGTCATCCTGCCGCTCGCGCTGCCGGGCCTCGTGTCGGGCTCGATCCTGATTTTCGTGCCCGTGATCGGCAGCTTCATGGAGCCCCGCATCCTGGGCGGCCGCATCGGCGTCACCATGGGCACCGTGATCGAGGACCAGTTCACCCAGGCGTTCAACTGGCCGCTCGGCGCGGCGCTGTCCTTCACCATGCTGGCCGTGGTGGTGGCGGTCTTCGCGGCCTTCTCGCCCGTGCTGCGCCACAGGCTGGCGCCCCACGGATGACGGGGCTCGGCCGCGTTTTCCTGGGCCTCGTGCTGGTGTTCCTCTACGCCCCCATCGCCGTGATGGTGCTGATGGCGTTCAACACTTCCGAACTCTACACCCTGCCGCTCGTGCCCACCCTGCACTGGTTCGCGGCGCTGGCCGGCAACGACAGGCTCATCGCGGCGAGCCGCAACAGCGTGCTGATCGCGGCCGTCACGGCCGTGACCGCCACCGCGCTCGGCACGCTCGCGGCCCTGGCCCTGTCGCGCCGCGCCTTCCGGGGCCGTACCCTGCTGCAACTGCTGCTGCTGCCGCCCATCGCGATCCCCTGGCTGATCACCGGCACCGCCATGCTGGTCTTCTTCTTCTGGACCGGCATCGGCCGGGGCCTGCACGCCATGATCATCGGCCACGTGGCCCTGGCGATCCCCTACGTGGTGCTGGTCGTGGGCACGGGCGTGGCGGCGCTCCGGGCCGAGCTCGAAGAGGCCGCCATGAGCCTCGGCTCCACCCCCGTGCACGCGTTCGCGGCCGTCACGCTGCCCCTGCTGGCCCCGAGCCTGATCGCCGCGGCCCTGTTCGCCTTCGCGGTGTCGCTCGACCAGTTCGTGGTGTCCTACTTCCTGGCGACCCCGGGGGTTTCGACCCTGCCGGTGGAGATCTATTCCTCGATCCGCAAAGGCTTCACGCCCGAGATCAACGCCGTGTCGACCCTGCTGCTCGCGGCCTCGGTGGGGCTGTTCCTCGTTTTCGCGGTGCTGACCCGGGTGGGAGGCGAGGGTGAGCGGCGTTGAGGTGGCGGGCATCCGCAAGCGCTACGGAACTGCGACCGTGCTGGACGGCATCGACGCCCGCTTCGAGGCGGGACGGTTCACGAGCCTGCTCGGACCGTCGGGCTCGGGCAAGACCACGCTGCTGCGCATCATCGGCGGCTTCACGGCCCCCGAAGGCGGCCGGGTGGTGATCGACGGCGCCGACGTCACCGGCGTGCCGCTGTGGCGGCGCAACATCGGCATGGTGTTCCAGTCCTACGCGCTGTTCCCCCACATGAGCGTGGCCGACAACGTGGGCTACGGGTTGCGCCGGCGCGGCCTCAAGGGCGCGGCCGTGCGGGCCGAGGTCGCCCGCGCGCTCGACCTCGTGCGGCTGACCGGGTTCGACGCGCGCCGGCCCAAGCAATTGTCGGGCGGCCAGCAGCAGCGCGTGGCGCTGGCCCGCGCGGTCGTGACCAAGCCCCGCGTGCTCCTGCTCGACGAGCCCCTGTCGGCGCTCGACCGGCGCCTGCGCCAGGACATGCAGGTGGAACTGCGCCGCATCCAGCGGGAAAGCGGCCTGACCACGATCTTCGTGACGCACGACCAGGAAGAGGCGCTGACGCTGTCGGACCGGGTCGCCATCCTGGACCGCGGGCGCATCGTGCAGGAGGGCGCGCCCGCCGCCGTCTACGAGCGGCCCGGCACGCTGTTCGCCGCCACCTTCCTGGGCGACGCCAACCTGTTCCGGGGGCAGGTCGCCGAGGGTGGCGTCGCCACGGACGCGGGCCTGCTGCGCACCGACGACCCGCTGCCCGCGCCCGGCACCGCCGTGACGCTCGCGGTCCGCCCCGAGAAGATCGTCGTGGTGTCCGGCAAGGCCGGCCCGCCGCCCGCCGGCAACGTGATCCGCGCCACGCTGCGCGAAACCATCTACGCCGGGGCCGTGTCGACCCTGCTGCTGGACGCAGGAGACGGCGTGCCCGTCAAGGTGTTCAACCAGAACCGCGAGCCCGTTGCCCTGCAGCCCGGCGCGGTCGTGCGGCTCGCCTGGTCGCCGGCCCACACGGTCCTGCTCGCCGCCTGACGGTTCTTTCCGCGACCCATGCGGTTCTCAGCGCGTGGAGGACACGTGCTCCTTCACGCCGGAGGTGACGATCCAGACCACGAACGCGCCGAGCACGTTGCACATGAACACCGTGAACACGCTCCAAAGCCGGTACGGCATGGTGGCGCGGTCGCTCAGGTTGGGCTCGACGATCCGCTCGATGTAGAGTTGCTTGCGGCGCACTTCCTGGCGCGCCGAGTCCAGCGCCGTATTGGCGACCGCCAGGGCCTTGGTGGCGAACTCGCGGTCCAGCACCAGCCTCTGGTACTGGCCGAGCTTGTCGGCGAGCCCCTGTTCGGAGGTCGTGACCTGCGAGCGCTCGTGCTCGATCTGGGCGCGCGTGACCTCGGCCTGGCGCAGGAGCTGCACGAGCCCCGGATTGTTGGGCGAGCCCGCCTTCATGTCGGCGATGCGGGCCTGCGTCTGGGCGAGGTCGACTTCCAGCTTGCCCACCAGGGTGGCGTTCAGGGTCGAGTTGGTGGCCGGGTCGATCATCGTTTCCCTGTTCTGGAACGTCGTGAGCGCGATCTGCGCCTGGGTGAGACGCTCCTCGTCCTGGCGCACGTCCTCCTGGGCCACCGCCATGGCGTCGCCGTGGATGCGCTGGTTGAGCGCGTTGACGAGGTTCTCGCTGAAGTCGAGCAGCGCCACGGCGATCGCCTGCGCGTCGTCGGGCCGGAACGCCTGCACCTCCAGGCTCGTGATACCGGTCGTGGTGTCGTTGATCACGGACGTCATGCGCAGGTAGTATTTGAACAGTTCCTCCTTGGTCCGGCCGTAGATGAAGGACGGGTAGCGCGACACGAGGTCGGTGCCCGGACGCGCGTACATGTCGGCGAGCGGCATCTTGTCCTGGAGCTGCTGGACGGCGTTGCGGGACAGGATGAAGTTCTGCACCGAGTAGGTGTCGTCGTCCGAGCGCGACAGGCCCGCCATGCGCAGAAACGTGCCGAGCCCGCTGGTTCCGCTCGGCTTGGAGGCCGTCCTGACGATGAAGGACGCGGTCGACACGTAGCGGTCGCTGGCGATCAGGCCGAAGTACAGCCCCGTCAGCAGCGTCGGCGACATGGTGAGCAGAAGGGACAGGAGCGGGCGCCAGCGCACGCCGGTCCGGACCCGGCCCACCAGCGTCCCGGTGATCTGGCGCCCGCCGCCCGGAAGCCGCCGCAGGAGGCCGAGGCGGCCCGCCGGCGCCACGGCGCGCTCCGTCCGCAGCGCGACATCGCTCAAATCGACCTGGCGGACATCCGTCATGGAGGGGCTCTTCAGACTGCGGGCCGGTCCGGTCCGGCCCGTGCGGGACATGGGCAAGCGCTAGGCAGGGGCCTTGTCTTTTTCGAGGCTGCGGCGCCGAGCCGGCCGCCGCCGCTCCCCTGCGCCGGCCGCCGCGGTAATTCTGCAACATCCCGCGGCTCCGTGCACCGGCCCGCGGCAGCCTCCCGCGTTTGCGCCGCAATTCTGCATCATGCCGAGGGAGCCGCGCCTCGAACACGCGGCGGTTCGGGCCCGGGCGCCGCGCCTGGCGCGGACACCTTGCGGGTTCCACGGCGGTCAGGCGGGCGCTCTTGCTGGTACGGACGTGGGCGGTTTGCTTTCTCGATCGGGTCGTTGATCCATGAAGCCGTTGCGCAGCGAGGACGTCGAGGTCCAGAACGTCAAGCTGGTCCGCATCCTGCCCGACGGCACGGGCGCGGCGCTGGACGGGCAGGACGCTTCGCGGCCGTCGACCTTCAGGCGGTTGCGCCTGCTGTGCATCGGCCTGCCGACGCTGCTCGCGGCCATCTACGCGTTCGGCATGGCGGCGCCGCGCTACCAGTCCGAAGTCAAGTTCGTGGTGCGGACGCCCAGCTCCTCCTCGACCAGCCAGCTCGCCTCGCTGGTGCAGGGCGGGGCGTCGGTGCTGCGCGCCGGCGACGAGTCGTTCATCGCCAAGCAGTACATGCTGTCCCGCGACGCCATGAACGCCCTGATCGCGCACGACGGGCTGCGCGCCGTGTTCGATGGAACCAAGCTCGACCTCGTGTGGCGCTACCCGGGGGTGTTCCGGTCCGACAACGGGGAAGCGCTGCTGAAGCACTACCTCAAGTTCATCAGCGTCGAATACGACACCAGCAGCGGGATCAGCACCCTCGAAATGCAGGCCTTCGACCCCGCCGACGCGCAGAGGCTCGCGGGCGCCCTGCTCGAACACACGGAAGTGTTCCTGAACGGACTGAGCGGCCGCGCCCAGCGCGACGCGGTGCAGACCGCCCTGCGGGACGTCGACGACGCCAAGAACCGCGCCTACGCGGCCCTCGACCAGGTGACGGCCTTCCGCAACCGCGAGGCCGTGGTCGATCCCACCAAGTCGTCGAGCGGCATCGTCCAGAGCATATCGCAGCTGTCCCTGGACACCGCCACCACCAACGCGCGACTGGCCGACCTCGTGACCACGACGCCCCAGAGCCCGGAGATCGCCTCCCTGCGCAGCCAGGTCACGGCCCTGCAGGACCAGATCACCAAGCAGCGCCAGATGCTGGGCGGCTCGGCCTCGTCGCTCGCGCCCCGCATCGCCGAATACGAGCACCTCCTGCTCGAACAGCAGTTCGCCGAGAAGTCCTTCACCTCGGCGCTGAGCTCGCTCGAGGCGGCGCGGCTCGACGCGGAACGGCAGCGCGTGTTCCTCGAACCTGTGACCACGCCCGACCTTCCCGACGAGCCCGCCTACCCCTACCGGGTGCTGACCGTGCTGGGCGTGTTCGGGCTCGCGCTGATCCTTTGGCGCGTGGCGTCGGCCTTCGGGGTCGACACCTGGAACCACGCGCGGCGATGAGCGCGACCGCGGTGTCCCGCGTGCCCGAAGGGGCGCTGGTCGAGGAGGCGCAAGCCGACCTCGCGCCCGAGCGCCACATCGCGGCCGTCGATGTCGTCAAGGAGTTCGACACCGAGCACGGCCGCAAGCGCGTGCTCGACGGCATCTCGTTCAAGGTCCGCATGGGCGAGCGGATCGCCATCCTGGGCCGCAACGGGGCCGGCAAGTCGACGCTGATCCAGATCCTGTCGGGCCTGCAGCGGCCCACCTCCGGCCGCATCGAGCGGGGCCTGCGCATGTCCTGGCCGCTGGCCTTCGCGGGCGGGTTCGAGGGCGACCTGACGGGCTACGACAACATCCGCTTCATTTCGCGCATCTACAACGCCCCGTTCCGCGAGGTGTTCGAATACGTCGACAGCTTCGCCGAGCTCGGGCGCAACATCTTCGAGCCCATGCGCCATTATTCGAGCGGCATGAAGATGCGCATCGGCTTCGCGCTGTCGCTCGCCATCAACTTCGACTGCATCCTGATCGACGAGGTGATCCTGGTCGGCGACCGGCACTTCCAGCAGAAATGCGTTCGCGAACTGTTCGAATACCGCAAGCACTGCGCCATGATCATCGCCACCCACGGCCTGGACGTGGTCAACGATTACTGCTCCTCGGCCCTGGTGATGAAGAACGGGCGGGGCCGGGTGTTCGACGACCTGCAGCTCGCGACCCGGATCTATTCCTCGCTTTGACGCCCTGCCGGGCTGACCGGTCCGACGTCGACCCTGGTCCCGAGCCTGTCGAAGAACCGGACGGACGCGGATCTCTGGATCGTCCTTCGACGGGCTCGCGACGGGGCGATCGTTGGGAAGCGTTCTCACCCGCGGCGCTTCATCTCGGCGCCGTTTCACCCTAAACCGCTGGCCTTGCCCCGTTCGGCCGCGCCCGCCGGCCCTTTGGTGACCGGGGCGGATGGCCGGGCGGTTCCGGCCAAGGACCCGCGCCCCGCCATGCCCACCATCCTGTTCGACGGCAAGGACGCCTACCGCCAGAAAGGGACCGGCATCGCGACCTACGCCCGCACGCTGGGCGCGGTGGCGCGCAAGCTCGGCCACGCCACCCACCAGGTCGTGTCGAGCGAGCACCCGCCCAACCGCCGCGACCCCGTGCTCAACGAGATCCGCTTCCACGACGTGCCGAGCCCGCGCATGTCGCTGGGTCAGCTCGCCCGGGTCGGCTGGGGCTGTTCGGTGGGCGGGTTCTCGGACATCAGGCCCGCGCTGGTGCGGCGCACGGGCGCCGTGGTGGATCCCAATCCGGCCGCCCAAGCCGCGTTCAGCGCCACCTGGGCGAGCTTCAAGCTGTTCCTGATCGCGGCCGGCCGCTTCAAGCTGCAGGGCCGCCGGGCCGTGATGCGGTTCGACGAGGCGCCGGGCCTGTTCCACGCCACCTCGCCCACGCCCCTGATGGTGCGCGGCGTGCCGAACCTTTACACCATCCACGACATCATCCCGATCCGGCTGCCCTACGCGACGCTCGACGACAAGAAGTTCTTCTACAACCTGACCAAGGAGATCTGCGCCAAGGCCGACCACGTCGTCACCGTGTCGGAATATTCGCGCCGCGACATCATCCGGCTCACGGGCATCCCCGAGAACCGCATCACCAACACCTACCAGAGCGTCAGCATGCCGGCCGACCTGATGGCCCGGGGCGACGACGCGGTCGCGGCCGACCTCGAACACATCTTCGAGCTCGACATGAAGGGCTACTACCTGTTCCTGGGCGCCATCGAGCCCAAGAAGAACGTGGCCCGGCTGATCGACGCCTTCACGGCCTCGGGCTCGAAACGGCCGCTGGTGATCGCCGGCGGGCTCGGCTGGCAGTTCGAGGACGACGTGAAGCGGATCGAGGCCGAACGCTTCCTGAGCTATCGGGTCGCGGGCGAGCGCATCTCGGCCCAGCGCACCGTGCGCCAGGTCGACCACGTGCCGTTCGACCAGTTGGTGAGCCTCATCCGCGGCGCGCGCGCCGTGGTGTTCCCCTCGCTCTACGAGGGGTTCGGCCTGCCCGTGCTGGAAGCCATGATGCTGGGCACGCCCGTGATCACCTCCAACGTGTCGTCGCTGCCCGAGATCGCCGGCCGCGCCGCGCTGCTGGTCGACCCCACCGACGTGGCCGCCATCGCCCGCGCGATCCGCACGCTCGACCGGGACACCGACCTGTGCTTCGAGCTGGCGGCGCGCGGCCGCGAGCGGGCGGCCCTGTTCTCGGCCGAAAACTACGAGCGGCGGGTGGTGGACCTTTACCGCCGGTTCGGTTTGTAGGGTCGTGCCGGGGCGGGGGCTCGCCGCCGGACGCCGGACCTGGTCCGGGGGCGGGCGCGTCGCCTCGGGGCCAAGGCATGGCGTCGCAGGTCGCAAAACGCGGTCGCCAAGGTGCTCTCGGCCCGGACGCCGCGATCCCGCGACCGCCGGCCGCCGCGGCATTGCGGGACCGTGCGGACGCCACTACGGCTTGATCGTGGGACCGGAGCGTGGTCCAAGCATGGATCGGCTTCGATATCGGGCAGACGCGAAGAGGCACATTGAAGAAGAGCTGTGAGATCGCGATCGTCGGGCGTGCGTGCCGCCTGCCCGGCGCGAAGTCCGTGTCGTCGCTTTGGACCCTGCTGCAGGATCAAACCTGCGCGATCACGCAGGTGCCCTCGGATCGCTGGTCCCTGGAGCGCTTCGGTCACCCGCGCCAGGGCGAGCGCGGGCGCAGCTACACCTGGGCGGCGGGCGTGCTCGACGACATCTGGGGGTTCGACGCGGGCGCGTTCGGCCTGTCGCCGCGCGAGGCCGACCAGATGGACCCGCAGCAGCGCCTGCTGCTGGAGCTCACCTGGGAGGCCCTGGAGGATGCCGGCATCCCGCCGTCGAGCCTCGCCGGAACCGAAACGGGCGTGTTCGTCGGCGCCTCGACGGCCGACTACGGCAATTCCAAGATGTTCGACCTGGCGTCCGCGGACGGCTATTTCGCCACCGGCAACGCCGCCTCGATCCTGGCCAACCGCATCTCCTACATCTATGACCTGAACGGCCCGAGCTTCACGGTCGACACGGCCTGCTCCTCCTCCATGGTGGCGCTCGACGCCGCCGTCCAGGCCCTGCAGGCGGGGCGGATCGAGACCGCGGTCGTGGGCGGGGTCAGCATTCTCGCGGCGCCGTTCCAGTTCATCAACTTCTCGCAGGCCTCCATGCTGTCGCGCACGGGCCTGTGCCAGGCCTTCTCGGCCGCGGCCGACGGCTACGTGCGGTCGGAGGGCGGCGGCGTCCTGGTGCTCCGGACCCAGGGTAGCCTGCGGCCGGGCCGCGACCGCGTCCACGCCACCGTGGTGGGCACGCGGATCAATTCGGACGGCCGCACCAACGGCATCGCGCTGCCGTCTAAGCAGCGGCAGGCGCTGCTGCTCGAACAGCTTTACGGCGAATACGGCGTCGATCCCGAAAGCCTGGCCTTCGTGGAGGCGCACGGCACCGGCACCCCCGTGGGCGACCCGATCGAGGCCGCGGCGCTCGGCGAGGTGCTCGGCAGGGGCCGCACCGCGCCGCTGCCCATCGGCTCGGTCAAGTCCAACATCGGCCACACGGAAGCGGCCGCCGGGGTCGCGGGCATCATCAAGGCCACGCTGGCCCTCGAACACGACCTGCTGCCCGCCACCCTGCACGTCGACGCGTTGAATCCGAACATCGATTTCGAGCGCCTGAACCTGACGGTCGCCACCGCACCCGTGCGGCTGGAGCGGACCGGCGCGCCACGCCTGGCCGGGGTGAGCTCCTACGGGTTCGGCGGCACCAATTCCCACGTGATCCTGGCGGGTCCGCCATCCCCGCAACCGGCCGTGGCCGCCCCCGAGCCGCCGCGCCTGCTGGTGCTGTCGGCCCACAGCCGGGCCGCCCTGGCCGCCCTGGCGGGCCGCTACGCCGACGTCCTGGACGGGACGGCGGAAACGGGGCGCGACGCGCTGGCGGCGGCCGCCAACCACCGGCGCGACCTGCTGCCCGAACGCCTCGTGCTGCCGGTGGAGCGCGGCGCCGACCTGCCGGCCGTTCTCCGGGCCTTCGCCGAGGGAGGCGCCGAGGCCTGCCCGGCCGCGGTGGCGGGCACGGCATCGGGCCGCGACCCGCGCGTGGCCTTCGTGTACGCGGGCAACGGCAGCCAGTGGGTCGGCATGGGCCGGACCGCCTACCGCGACAACCCGGATTTCCGCGCGCGTTTCGACGAGGTCGACCGCCTGTTCCGCCCCCTGTCGGGCTGGTCGCTCGCCGACATGATGACGGGCGACACGCTCGCCGACCAGATCGCCAAGACCAGCGTGGCGCAGCCGCTGATCTTTGCCATCCAGGCCGCCACGACCCGCGCCCTGGACCGGCTCGGCCTGAAGCCCGACCTGGTGATGGGCCACAGCGTCGGCGAGGTCGCGGCCGCCGAGGCGGCCGGCGTCCTGGACCTGCCGGATGCCGTCAAGGTGATCCATTATCGCAGCCATCACCAGGAGCTCACCTTCGACCGGGGCGGCATGGCGGTCGTGATCGGCCCGCGGGAGGTTGCCCAGAAGCTCGCGGCCGAGATCCCGAACCTGTCGGTGGCGGCCTATAACAGCCCTCGCGCCACCACGCTGTCGGGCACCGCCGACGCGCTGCACCAGCTCGGCGAGCAGGCCCGCCGCCTGAAGGTGCGGGTGCAGAAGCTCGACATCCGCTACCCCTTCCACAGCGCCCTGATCGACGCCATCGAAGGGCCGCTGCTCGACGATCTCGCGTCGCTTTCGCCCCACGCCGGCCGGGCCACCTTCGTGTCGACCGTGACCGGAACCGTCCTGCCCGGCGAGGCCCTCGATCCGGGCTACTGGTGGCGCAACGTCCGCGAACCGGTCCTGTTCGCCCAAGGGGTGGAGGCCGCGGCCCGCGAAGGCGCGCGCGTCTTCGTCGAGGTCGGGCCGAACCCGATCCTGCTGTCCAACATCAACGATGTCCTCGCCGCCAACGACGTGACCGGCTCGGCGCTCGCGGTGCACGACCGCAAGGCCAAGCTGGTTGATCCGTTCCGCACCGCGGTGGCGGGCGCGCTGGCGCGCGGCGCGCGGGTCACGGCCGACGCGGTTCTGGGCACCGATCCCGGGCCCGTGGCGGACCTGCCCGCCTACCCTTGGCAGAAGAAGCGGTTCCGGCTCGGCGACACCCCCGAGGCGGTGGGCTACCTCGTGGCCCGGCCCTGGCACCCGCTGGTGGGCGCGCGCTTCGCCCCCGACGCCCTTGAATGGCACAGCGTCGTCGACACGGCGCTCGAACCCGTCCTGGCCGACCACGTGGTGGACGGGCACGTGCTGCTGCCGGGCGCGGCCTTTGCCGAAATGGCGCTCGCGGTGGCCCGCGACTGGCTCGGCACCGAGACCGCGGCGGTCGCGGATTTCGAGATCCACCAGCCCATGATCCTGGCGGGCTCGGCGTCGCGCGACGTGCGCTGCCGCGTCCAGCCCGTGACCGGCACGCTGGAGATCATGAGCCGGCCGCGGTTCGGGCAGGCCAACTGGCAGGTCCACGCGGTTGCCAAGCTCCTCAGGTTCACCGGCGATCCGGAGCCGGTTCCGGCCTGGACGCCGCGGCCCGACATGCCGGCCGTGAGCGGGGCGGTGCTTTATCCGATGGCGGCGCGATCGGGATTGCAGTACGGCCCCGCGTTCCAGCTGCTCGAAACCGCCTACCGGGCCGGCCCGGACGCCATCGTGGTCGACCTCGTGCCGGGCGAGGGCGATCCGCGCTACGGCTTCGACCCGGCCCGCGTGGACGCCTGCTTTCACGGTCTCGTGCTGCTGTTCGCGGACCTCGCGGCGCAGGGGCGGCTGAAGCCCTACGTTCCCGTGGCGGTCGGCGACATCAAGCTGTTCCGGCCGGGCGCCGCCGTGGCGCGGGCCGCGATCCGGGTCCTGCGGAGCGACGAGCGGACCATCGTGCTCGACTTCACGCTGCTGGACCCCGACAACCGGGCCGTGGCGGTCCTGCACCGGGCGCGGTTCCAGGCCATGAACGCCTTCCGGGCGGCCGAGCGGCCAATTAGCCTGATCGCCCGGACCACCATCCTAGCCACCGAGCCGCTGGCCGTGCCGGTCGAGCCGTCGATCTCGTCCCTGCAGGTTGTGCAGGCCGCGCAGGCCGCCGACCTCCTCGGCAAGGGCGAGCCTTCGCCCGACTACGTGCTGCTCGAAGGCTGGGCCACCGCGGTGGCGTTCGGCCTGTTCGAGACCCTGGCCCGGAACGGCGTCGTGGCGCTCGACCAGCTGGTGGCCGAGGGCCGGATGCCGGAGGGCCTGATCGCCTGGTGCGACCGGCTGCTGACCGGTCTGGAACGCAGCGGGCTGGTGCGCAAGGGCCGGGCCGGCCTGGAACTGGTGGCCGACCACGACCTGCCGGACCCGCGCGACATCCTCAACGTGCTGGCCTCCGAGCACCCGGACCGTTCCGCCGAACTGCTGCTCGCGGCCAGGACCGAGGCCCTGGTGGACGCGATCGCGGCCGGAACGATCGAGCACCAGCCCCCTGTCACCCAGACCGCGATCGAGGCCTATGATTTCGGATCGCCCGCCGCTGTCGCGTCGGCCCGGGCGCTGGCGGGCGTGCTCGACCGCCTGGGCGACGCCTGGCCCGGGGACCGTGCCCTGCGCATCCTGCAGGTCGGGGACGGCCCCCTGTCGCCCCTGGTGGCGCGGCTCGCCGCGTCCCGGACCGCGGATTTCACATTGTTCGAACCGGACCGGCGCCGGCTCGAGCGGGCACGCCTGTCCCTGGGCGAGGGCGGGCGGGTGTCGTTCGCGGGCAGTCTCGACGACGTGGCGGCCGGTACCGTCGACCTCGTGCTGGCCTCCCACGGCCTGCATCGCCTGCCCGACGACCCGACGTCCTGGGGCAAGCTCGCCGACGCCATGGCGTCGAATGCGGTGCTGATCGCCCTCGAACCCGAAGCCTCGGTGTTCCGCGACCTCGTGTTCGGCCTGCAGGCGGCTCTCGCGGCCGACGGCGCCGTCCAGCACGGCGGCGCGGTGGCGTCGGAAGCGGGCTGGACCCGCGTGCTCAACGGCATGAACCTGGGCGGTGCCGCGGTGCGGACCACAGTGGGCACGGATTTCGCCCTGCTGTGCACCGGGCAAAGAAGCACGGCGCGCCACGCGCGGCCGCTGAAGGGCGAGGCCCTGGTGATCTGCGACGACGGCCCGCTCGGCGAGGCCGCGGCGGCGCTGGCCACCATGCTCAAGTTCTCGGGCCTCAAGGTCGCGAGCCTGCACGAGCCGCGCCTGTTCGAGGCCGCCCCGGTGGAGGTGCCCGAAACGCTCGTCTACCTCGCCCAGGGCGCGTCCGCGCCGGGCAGCGCGGACCGGATCGCCGAGCGCTGCCTGCGCATCAAGGCCCTGGCGACCCTGATCGGCACCCGCAAGACGACGCTCTGGATCCTTTGTCCGGGCGCGACCCGGATGGACCGCGACGGGGGGGACGCGGCCCAGGCGGCCGTGTGGGCCTTCGCGCGCACGCTCGCCAACGAGAACCACGCGATCGACCTGCGGCTGGTCGACCTCGCCCCGGACCTGCCGGCCGACGTGGCGGCGCGGCGCCTGCGCGACGCGATCCTGTCCGGGACGGCCGAACGGGAGATCATCCTGGACGCGTCGAGCACCCGGATCGTGCGCTTCGAGCCCGTCACCCTGCCCGACGCGACCGCGGTGCCGCCCGACGAGCGGGTCATGCGGCTCGTCAAGGGCGAGGGCGCGGGCCTCGACCGGCTCGCCTGGCAGGTCGAACAGCGCCGGGCCCCGGGCCCGGGCGAGATCGAGATCGCGGTGGAGGCCGCGGGCCTGAACTTCCGCGACGTGATGTGGGGGCTGTCGATCCTGCCCGAGGAGATTCTCGAGGACGGCTACGCGGGTGCGACCCTCGGGCTCGAATGCGCGGGCCGCGTCGTGCGGATCGGGCCGGGCGTCGAGCGGCTCGGGGTCGGGGATCGCGTGCTCGCCTTCGCCAAGGCGGCGCTCGCGACCCACGTCACGGTGGCGGCCGCGGTGGCGGCTCCCATCCCCGACGCGCTCGCGGCCGCCGCCGCCGCGACCGTGCCGGTCGCGTTCCTCACGGCCTATTACGCCCTGATCCGCTGCGCGCGGCTCGCGGAAGAGGAGTGGGTGCTGATCCACGGGGGCGCGGGCGGCGTCGGCCTCGCGGCCATCCAGATCGCCCGCTGGCGGGGAGCCCGGATCATCGCCACCGCGGGGTCGGCCGAGCGGCGCGACCTGCTCCGCGTCCTGGGCGCCGAGCACGTCTTCGATTCGCGGTCCACCCAGTTCGTCGAGGACGTCCGCCGCGTGACGGGGGCAGGGGTCGACGTGGTGCTGAACAGCCTGTCGGGCGAGGCCATGGAGCGCAGCATCACGGTGCTGAAGCCTTTCGGCCGCTTCGTCGAACTCGGCAAGCGCGACTACGTGGCCAACACCCACATCGGCCTCAAGCCGTTCCGGCGCAACCTGTCCTATTTCGGGGTCGACCTCGACCAGCTGATCGTCAAGAGCGAGACGGTCGGCCAGGACCTGTTCACCGACGTCATGGGCCTGTTCGCTGACGGCTCGCTGGCGGCGCTGCCCTACCGCACGTTCGAGGCCGCCGAGGTCGTGGATGCGTTCCGGGTCATGCAGCGGTCGGGGCACGTCGGCAAGATCGTCATCGCGCCGCCGGCCCTGCCGGCGCGTGACGGGCGCGGGGCGCCGGTCTTCGCGGCGTCGCCCGACCGCACGCACCTGATCACCGGCGGCCTGGGCGGGTTCGGGCTCGCCACCGCGCGCTGGCTCGCCGACCGCGGCGCCCGCCACCTCGTGCTGGCCGGGCGGTCCGGTGCCGCGACCGAGGAGGCCCGCGAAGCCGTGGCGGCCCTGCGGGCCGACGGGATCGCGGTCGAGGTCGCGAGCCTCGACGTCGCCGACGAGGCCGCGGTGGCGGCCCTGCTGGCGCGGATCGGCCGGACCATGCCGCGGCTCGGCGGCGTGATCCATGCCGCGACCGTGTTCGACGACGCCATCGTGGCCAACCTCACGGAAGCGAGGCTCCGCCCGGTGCTGGCCGCCAAGGCCACCGGCGCCGCCATCCTGGACCGGCTGACGCGCGGCA
>CAXTEP010000013.1:36488-41851 GCA_964243125.1 uncultured Lichenihabitans sp.
TCGATGGCGTCGCGCGGCATCGGGCGGCCGAGCAGGTAGCCTTGGACCTCGTCGACGTGCCCGAGGCTCCTGACCATGTTGAGCTGCGTTTGCGTTTCGATCCCCTCGACCACGACGGTCAGGCCAAGCCGCCGGCCGAGCTCGCCGACGCCGTCCAGCAGGGTCAGCGACCTCACGCTGTCGCTGAGGTCTGCTAGGAACGAGCGATCGAGCTTGACCTTGTCCAGGGGGAACTTGTTCAGGTAGCTCAGGTTCGAATAGCCCGTGCCGAAATCGTCGAGCACGATCCGCACGCCCGTGGCCCGGATGGCCTCGAGGACGTTCCGGACCACGTCGACGTCCTGCAGCAGCACGCTCTCGGTGATCTCCACCTCCAGCCGCCGCGCTTCCAGCCCGGCCTCGGCCAGGGCATCCCGGATCACCGACGCGAGATCGTAGGCGTGGAACTGCACGGCCGACAGGTTGACCGCGACCCGGGTTCCGTCCGGCCAGTCCCGGCACGCCCGGCAGGCCATGCGCAGCACGCGCGCGCCCAGTTCGGCGATCAGGCCGAACTCTTCGGCGACCGGGATGAAGACCGCCGGCGCGATCACGCCCCTGACGGGATGGCGCCAGCGCACGAGCGCTTCGCAGGTTTCGACCTTCATGGTTTCGAGGTTGACGAGCGGCTGGAAGTGGAGCTCGAAGGCGTCGGACCGCAACGCCGCGCCGAGGTCGGCGCCGAGGATCCGGCGTTCCAGCACCTCGTCGTCCATGGCGGGCTGGTAGGCGCACCATCGGCCGCGGCCGGCCCGCTTGGCGCGGCAGAGCGCCAGGTCGGCCCGCTGCACCAGCGCTTCGGCGCCCGCGGCGAGCGGCGCCGCGGTCGCGGCCACCCCGAGGCTCGCCGCGATCCGCACCGTGTTCGGACCGATCGTGAAGGGCGCGTCGGCGGTTCGGACGATGCGGCTCGAGAGGGCCGCGACCTCGCTTTCTTCCGATACGCCTGTTTGGAGCACCAGGAACTCGTCGCCGCCGAACCGGCCCAGCAGGTCTCCGGGGCCGATCAGCTCCCCGAGCCGCCGCGCGACCTGCCGCAGGAGCAGGTCCCCGCCCGCGTGGCCCAGCGTATCGTTGACGATCTTGAAACGGTCCAGGCCGACAAGGTGGAGCGCGCAGGCGACACCGAGGCCCTCGGCTTCCGCGAGCTTGGCGCGCATCAGCTCGATGAAGTGATCCCGGTTGGCGATCTCCGTCACCCCGTCGAAACGCGTGAGCCTCAAAATCCTGTCTTCGGCGGCTTTGCGGTCCGTGGCGTCCTCGACCAGGATCACGGCGCCGCCGTCCCGCATGGCCTCGATGGTGAGAACCGCGTGCCGCCCGTCGGCGAGCCGCGTCGCGACCGTGCCGCCCGCGCCGGCCGCGAGCAGGGCCTCGGCGTCGGCGGGAGCGCGGCCACCCGCCGGACCGCAAGCCGTCTGCAGCAGGTCGAGGAACGAGCACCCCTGCAGGTCGGCGCTTCCGCCGCCCCGCAGGATGTCGGCGCACCGCTGATTGCTGACCAGGACCGTCGCGTCGCGACCCACCATGCACAGGCCGTGCGTCATGGTGTCGAGCGCCGCGTCGAACCGCTCGGCCAGCACCCCAACCCTGCGGTGCGCCGCCACGGCGTCGCGGAGCATCGCCCGGAGGCGGCGCGACATCGGGCGCAGCGCCGCGACGAAGGGCAGGATGGTCGCGGTCAGGACGCCGTAGGACCAGCCGCGCCGGAGCAGCCAGCCGAGGCAGAACGCGACCAGCAGGGCGGCCGCGACCTGCACGGTCGCCAGGCCCGCGCATTTCGAAGTCCGGTCCGGAACCGTCGACGCGCAGGCCGCCGCGGCCGATAGAAGATGAGCGACCGGGTCGTTGGTTTCGACCATGCACAGCAGGCACCAGAGGCCGACCGCCAAGCAGTGCAGGGCGGCCGCAACTTCCCGACGCGCCGTTGCGGCCGCCGAGCCGTCCCGCAAGCCGCGGGTCCCGCAGGCCTCGACGAGACGGGCTCGTCCCAGGCTCGCGAGCGCAACCGCGGCCGCGCAGCCCAGAAGCCACCATGATCCGGCCCTGATGGCCGCCGCCGCCGTGGCGCAGCCCGTGGCGACGATGCCGACCAGAAGGACGCGCGTGTCTTCGAATCGCGCGTCGACGAGGATGCGATGCACCGACGGTGCGAAGATTGCCGGCCGCTCCGGCGCTCGCTCGTTCAACACGTGTGCTCGCGGCTCCCCATGTCGCAACGTTATCGCTCGTCGGTTAACAACCTCTGACGCCCGTGCATCGCGCGGTACGGCCGAAGCGGTGTGGCGTGCGGTCGATGCCCGTCGGGCGTGCTCCCCGCCTCGGCCCCGCCCGTTTTCGACCTCCATCGGGCCTCGACGCGTTTACGATGATGAACAGCTTCTTCCCCGTCCCGGTCAGCAATTAACTATGGGCGGCAGGGATGTTCGCGGTTGCGTTTCATACCGGATCATGTGTTCCGCGGCCGCGACCGCCGGCGGCCCGTACCGGCACCCCTCCACGGTCCGCGCGACCGTGCCGGCACGCACGTGTCCGGGCGGCCCCGGCACGGCCATGCGGGCGCGACGCACGACGGACCGGCGTCGCGGAACGTGTAAGATTCGACCGAATCTCTTCGCCAAAGGCTCAAGGGCATCGTGCCAAGGGTGGGTTGTTCGGCACGCGGCGCCACGGCGGCCCCGCCCGGTTCAGCCTTCGAGCCGCGTGCCGGACACTCCGGCGACACCGGTCGCCCGTCCGGCGGCCGAGGTTGCCAACCCTTTATACCTTCGAGGTAGCGTTAATATTTGTGGCGGGTTTCCTGCAACGGCATAGATCGGGGGCAGCCAATGCTGTCGTTCTGTGTCGGAATCAATCATCGTGTCAGACAATCGAGTAAACGATCCGTATCAGGATATTACATTCGAGATGAGCGCGATGCCGCTCGTCGTTGCTGTGCTGGCCGTCATCGACGCCGCGGCGGCCGATGACTTGCCGCGAGCCCGGGACATCAGAGACGCATGGCTCAGGGCCATCGATCTGTCGTATGACAGCGCGGGCGATGCTGCCCACATGCTGCTGCTGATCGGGTTCCGGAACGTGATCTCGGCCGCCTTGCCGCCAGCGCCCTGACGCGAGGCGTCCGCGGCGGGTCCAGACGTCGGGGCGGGGTGCGGGAAACCGGCGCATGACCGCGCCGTGTTGGAACCGTTGGCGCGATCGTGCCATGGTCGTGACGTGCAGTGTGGACGGAGCCTGCGGGGGCGGCATGCGGCCGGATGACGTCGTGGTGATCCGGGAAGTCGTGTTCGGGTCGCCGCTGTACCGTCGCACGGTGGCGTTCCGCGACCGTCATCTCAGGCAGCCCCTGGGCCTGGCGCTCGGCGCGGCCGACCTCGTGGACGAGGATCGCCAGATCCACGTCGCGGCGGTGGCGGACGGGAGCGTGCTCGGCACCGTGGTCCTCAAGCCTTCCGGCTCGGCCCTCATGAAGCTGCGGCAGATGGCCGTGGCTCCGGAAGCCGGCCGCAGGGGCCTGGGCGGCCGGTTGATCGGCTTCGCCGAGGCGGTGGCGCGGCAGCGAGGCGCCGGCCGGATCGAAATGAACGCCCGGACCAGCGCGCAGGCCTTCTACGAGAAGCTCGGCTACGCGGCGACGGGCCCCGTCTTCACCGAGGTCACGGTGCCGCACGTCAGGATGGCCAAGCGGCTTTGAACCGGCTCCGTGCGCCGCCGGAGCCGCACGGGCCCTACCGCGCGGGCGCCGCACGGGCCGCCACGTAGTCCCGCCAGCCGCCGAAAGCCGTGACGTCCTCGGCGCCCGCCGCCGCGTGGGCCTCGCACAGGAAGCCGCTCGCCTCCCCACCATCGTCAAGCGCGATCCTGCCGATGCCGAGCGGGGCCGGAATGCGTTGCACGAAGGCCCCGAACGCCGCCGTCGGCAGGTCCCAGATCTCGACCGCGATGCCGGGTCCGACGAAGCCGGGCTCGCGCACCAGCCCGGGCTTGGGCGGCGAAGTTCCGGGCAGGGCGAACAGGCGGTAGTCCGGTGCGGTCCGGGCGGCCCGCACCAGCGTCCCGCCCAACGCCACGATCTCGCGGTTGAGCGGCATGCCGCTGAGGTGGGCCCCCACCACGACGAGCGGGCAGGTGGCGGGCGCCGGGCCGGGATCGGGACGCCTTTCCGGCAGCGGGGTGCGCCGCGCGCCCATGCCCGCCGAGGCGGCGCGGTGGAGCGCGTCGGCCAAGGGCGCCAGCGCGTCGTCCGTGAACGCGCGCCCGACCAGGGTGACGCCGGCCGGCCGGCCGTGCGGCCCGAACCCGGCCGGCACCGCGATGGCGGCGCAGTCGAGCAGGTTGGCGAAGTTGGTGTAAAGGCCGAGGTTGGCGTTCAGCCGGATCGGGTCGGCCCGCATGGCCTCCACCGTGTAGGTCGTGGGCGCGGTGGGCAGCAGCAGGACGTCGAGCCCCGACCATTCGGCGTCGGTCCGGCGCCGCAGCGCTTCCAGCGCGTAGCGGCCGTTGAACGCGTCCACGGCGCTGTAGCGGCGGGCACCCTCGACGATGGCCCGGACGCTCGGGTCCAACGCCTCGGGATGAGCCTCGACGAAGCCCTCGATCGCGGCCAGGCGCTCGGCCACCCATGGCCCCTGGTAGAGCAGCGCCGCGACCTCCCGGAACGGCGCGTAGTCGAACCGCACGATCCGCGCGCCCAGCGTCTCGGCATGGGCCACGGCCTCGTCGTAGAGCCGCTCGGTTTCGGGGTCGCCGAGGAAGTTGCGCTCCGCGCCGTCCAGCACGCCCACCCGCAGGCCCGCGGCCGGCAGTCCCGCGGGCGCGGCCCGCCGCGAGAAGGGATCGGCGGGATCATAGCCTTCGGCCACCCGCCGCACCGCGACGCCGTCCGCCACCGTGTTGGCGAAGACGCTCACGCAATCGAGGCTGCGGCAGGCCGGCAGCACGCCGCGCGTGCTGATCAGCCCCGGGGTCGGCTTGATGCCGACGAGGTTGTTGAACGCGGCCGGCACGCGGCCCGAGCCCGCCGTGTCGGTGCCGAGCGCGAAGCTCGCGAGCCCGGCCGCGACCGCGACCGCCGAGCCCGAACTGGAGCCGCCCGACACGTAGGCGGGGTCGAACACGCTGCGCGGTGCGCCGTAGGGCGATCGGGTGCCGTTGAGCCCGGTGGCGAACTGGTCGAGGTTGGTCTTGCCCACCACGATGGCGCCCGCGGCCCTGAGGCGAGCCACGACGGTGGCGTCGGCGGCCGGCACGGTCGCGAAGGCCGGGCATGCCGCCGTGGTGGGCAGGCCGGCCACGTCGATGTTGTCCTTGACCGCGAACGGCAC
>CAXTEP010000014.1:0-21123 GCA_964243125.1 uncultured Lichenihabitans sp.
CGGCATCACGGCCGGCGCCGCAGGGGCTGCGGGCGCGGGGGCAGGCGCGGCCTCGACGACGCGGGCGGCCGGTGCCGGAACGGGCCGTTCGGCCGGCCTCGCGGCACGCGCCTGCGCGTCGCGGATCTGAGCTTCCCGCAGGGCTTCGCGCATCTGGACTTCGCGGGCCGAGATTTCCCGGGGCGCGGACGCTACGGTCGCCTCGCGCGGCGCAGGTTCGCGCGCGCTCGGCTGCGGGTCGCGCGCCGGCACCTCGCCGGGTCCCGCCACCCGGCGCTTCACCTTTTCCACGACAACCTGCTTGGTGCGGCCGTGCGAAAAACTTTGGCGAACCGTGCCCTGCTCGGCCGGCCGCTTCAACGACAAGGTCTTTGTCGGAGCAACCGTCAGAGTCTTCTCGCCAGCGTTGTTCGATTCGCTCATCAGTCAACTGTCCCAAGGGCATGACGCCCGATGTCTCAACCATGCCCGACGATCGTCCGCCGCCAGGCCGCCGCGGGCCCGAACCCGCTCAGATCTCGTCCGTCGCCGTATCGTCGAGGGATGCGGCCCCACCAACCCGGCCACCCCTGAAACCGTCCAGTCGGATCGCCCGCGCGACAACGGCTTCGCCCGCCCCACCTGCGAGCAGCGCCGCGTGTACCACATTTGAGCGACCCAACGCCAAATCCAATTGGCTGGACGAAAAGATTTGTATGTGACGCGGGCCGCCGTTGTTTCCGGCCCCGTGACGCCGGGCCGCGGCCTTGATCTTTCTCACCCCGTCGAGGCTCCCGTCGACGGCGTGCAGCACGGCGCGGACCGACCGGTCCGCCAGCGCCGCCTCGATCTTGGCGGCTCCGCACGTAACCTGACCGGCCTTGTTGGCGAAACTAAGGGTCTGCAGCGCATCCTGTTCGAGCAGGCCGTCGACCTGGGCCGGCAGGTCGGGGTCTGCCACGCAGTCGCGCTTGAAGGCCCGGGCGAAAGCCTTGCGCCGCACCGCCTGGGCCACCGTTCCAGACAGCAGTTCGACCCAGGCGCCGCGCCCCGGCAGCCGGGCCCGGATGTCGGGCACCACCCGCCCGTCCGGCCCGACCACGAAGCGGATCAGGCGGGCAGGGTCGAGCACCCGGCGGGTGACGATGCAGGTCCGCTCCGGGTCCTCGCGCGCCGCGTCGGCCGCGGTGTCCGGCTCGGGGGCGCTGCCAGTCAGGCGTCCACCTGTTCGGCCTGGTCCTGGTCGCCCTCGCCCGCTTCGGCCGAGGGCGGATCGATCCAGCCGGCCAGGATGCGGGCCTCCATGATCATGGCCTCGGCGTCCTCGGTGGACAGTTCGAACGCGTCGAGGTAGCCGGGTTGGCGCACGGCCTCGCCGTTCTTGCGCTCCGTCCAGCCGATCAGGTCGTCGGTGGCGCAGCCCGCGAAATCCTCCACGGTCTTGACGTCGTTCTCGCCGAGCTTGACCAGCATGGGCGTGGTCAGGCCGTTGATCTTCTTGAGGTCGTCGTCGACGCCGAGCTCGCGGCGTTGGCTGTCGAACCCTTCCTCGATGCGCGCCAGGTAGTCCTGGGCGCGGGTCTGGATCTCGAGCGCGGTGTCCTCGTCGAAGCCCTCGATGCCGCTCACCTCGGCGGGCTCCACGTAGGCGATCTCCTCGACGGTGCGGAACCCTTCGGAGGCCAGCAGCTGGCCCACGACCTCGTCCACGTCGAGCGCTTCCATGAACAGGTTGGTGCGGGTCACGAACTCCTTCTGCCGGCGCTCGGACTCCTCCGCCTCGGTCAGGATGTCGATGTCCCAGCCGGTCAGCTGCGAGGCGAGCCGCACGTTCTGGCCCCGCCGGCCGATCGCCAGCGACAGCTGCTCGTC
Organism: uncultured Lichenihabitans sp.; assembly: GCA_964243125.1. Classification (GTDB taxonomy): domain Bacteria; phylum Pseudomonadota; class Alphaproteobacteria; order Rhizobiales; family Beijerinckiaceae; genus Lichenihabitans. The sequence goes on from CAXTEP010000014.1 coordinate 1,852, forward strand.
GGGCACCACGACCTCGATTCGCGAGGAATCCTCGTCCAGCACGACCTTGACCACCTCGGCGGGCTGCAGGGCGTTGACGATGAAGGTGGCCGAGTCCGCCGACCACGGGATGATGTCGATCTTCTCGCCCTGGAGCTCGTTCACCACGGCCTGCACGCGCGAGCCGCGCATGCCCACGCAGGCCCCCACGGGATCGATGGAGGAATCGCGCGAGATCACCCCGATCTTGGCCCGCGAGCCGGGGTCGCGCGCCACCGCCTTGATCTCGATGATGCCGTCGTAGATCTCGGGCACCTCCTGGGTGAACAGCTTGACCATGAACTGCGGGTGGGTGCGCGACAGGAAGATCTGCGGCCCGCGCTGCTCGCGACGCACGTCGTACACGTAGGCGCGGATGCGGTCGTTGGGGCGGAACGTTTCGCGCGGGATCAGCTCGTCGCGGCGCACGATGGCCTCACCGCGGCCGAGGTCGATGACGACGTTGCCGTACTCGACCCGCTTGACGATGCCGTTGACGATGTCGCCGATCCGCTCCTTGAAGTCGTCGAACTGGCGGTCGCGCTCGGCCTCGCGCACCTTCTGGACGATGACCTGCTTGGCCGACTGCGCCGCGATGCGGCTGAAGTCGAAGGGCGGCAGGGTTTCGGCGATCCAGTCGCCCACTTGGGCCGCGGGGTTGCGGCGGTGGGCATCCTCGACCGTGATGTGGATCGCGTCGTTCTCGACCTCGTCGACCACCAGCAGCAGGCGCGAGAAGCGGGTTTCGCCAGTCTTGGGGTTGATCTCGGCCCGCACCTCGGTTTCCTGGCCGTAGCGCGACCGGGCCGCCTTCTGAATCGCGTCCTCCATGGAGGCGAGCACGATCTGCCGGTCGATCGACTTCTCGCGCGCGACCGCGTCGGCGATCTGCAGCAGTTCGAGCCGGTTGGCGCTGATGGCCATGGAAAAACTCCTCGGGGATTACGGTGGTTGGGGTGGCGGTCGCGGCGGCGGTCAGCGGCGCTTGAGCGTCTTGATCCCGGCCGGGACCACCGGCTTGGCCTTGTTGCGGTTGGCGAACCGTCCCGGCCCGCGCTTCACGTCCGGCAGGGCAGGGCCCTCGGCCGGCTCCGGGCTCTCGCCCCCCATGCCGGACGGGTCTTCGGGATCGGGCTTCTCGGCTTTCAGCGCGTCGCGGATCAGGGCGTCGGTGAGCACCAGCCGCGCGTCCTCGATGTCGTGCAACGGAAGCGCCACCTCCGAGGTCTCGTTCGCCCGGGCATCGAGGCGCCGGACCACCAGCGCATCGGCCCCGACCGAGGCCAGGATGCCCCGAAAACGCCGCCGCCCTTCAAGTGGCACCGCCAGCTCGATTTTCGCCTCGTGGCCAAGCGCGCGCTGGAGGTCGGACAGCCGCACGAGCGGCCGGTCGATGCCGGGCGAGGAGATTTCCAGCCGGTAGGGGGTCGACACGGGGTCGTCGAGGTCGAGGACCGGCGAAACCGCCTTGCTGGCCGCCTCGCAATCTTCGATCGTCATGGTGCCGTCGGGTCGCTCCGCCATGAGCTGGAGCGTGGCGCCCGCCCCGCTCGACAGCTTGACGCGGACCAGCCGAAGCCCGAGGTCGGCCAGGGCCGGCTCGACCGCGCGGGACACCCGCGCCGCGAGCCCCGTTTCAGGGACCAGGCGCGGTTCGTCGAGGCTGGCCTGAACCCCGGGCGGCATGGCGGGCGCGGCATCGTCGGCGGACATGGGCAGAAAACTCGGACCTTTCCACGCCGGGTCCCGTCGAGACCCGCGGGCAATAAAAAAGAGCGGGTCCGGCAGGAGCCCACTCTCGTTCGATCAACCGGACCATCCATCAGGCGTGATGGATACTGACGTGCAGATAACAGGTGGAAAGCTTTCCGGCAAGGCCGGAGGCGGTCAGGAGCGTTTGAAAAAAGGCGTGTCGATCGAGAACCCGGATCGATCGCGTTCCCCAGCCATGCTCCGGGCTGCCTCCAAGGCTGCAGCCCGGAACCGATCCATGTCACGGGCGTCAGCCGGACAGATATTCTTCGCGCGCGGCGCGATAAAGGTCGCACTGGAACGCGCCGAGCTCATTCAGATCGCGTTCGGTCATGGCGTCGATCTCGGCGACGGTCTGGCGATACTGCCGACGGGCGGCAAGACGCTTCTGCGTGTAGGCGATGATGCTTGTTAGCATGGCAAGGTTCCTTTCCAGAACCCCTGGGTCGCGAACCTCCCCGACCATCCTGAGGTAAGGCCGTCCATGCTGCGGTGCAATATGACCCGCCGCAGGGCTGCCCCGCCCCGAGGGCATGCGAGCGGAAACCCGATCTTAACCTGTCCGCGGCCGGCGCACCCTCGCCCGGCACCGCGGAGCCGCGCGCGGCTGAAACGGCCGCGCTACTCGTCGTCGTCGTCGTCGTGCCGCGCCCCGGTCGCGTAGCCGAGGTCACCCGGCGACGGCCAGGGAGCCTCCTGCGCGCCGTCGAGTTCCGGCTCGTGGTCCGCGATGTAGCGGTTAGCAAAAGCCGGACCGAAGGCGAGCGCGGTCGGCACGCCGTTGTAGCCGGTGTATTGGCTGAACGCGTTGCCCCAGTAGGGGTTGTTGTAGCCGCTCTCGCCCGCGTCGCCGAACACTTCCGTGCCGCCCAGGCCGTCGAGCCCGTAGCCGAACACCCCGTCGGTGCGGGCCCGGACGTCGGCGTTCTGCACCGCGCGCCGCGCCACGTCGCTGCCCGGCAGTCCGTAACCGTAACCGTGCGCGCTGAACCCGCCCGGCGCGATGATCGTGTTGCCGCGCCGGATGATCGGGCCGACCCGCGGTCGCCCGATCGTGAGCGGGCGGTCTCCGGCCTCGACGGCCGCCAAGTGGCGATGCGCACCACCGCGCGCCTCGACCCGGTCCCTGACGGCCGCCCCGGCCGTCGATGCCCAGGCGATCACGCCGGCCAGTGCGCCCGCGAGCGCGATGGCTGCTGTTCCGTTCTTCGTCATAATGAAAACTCTTCAATGGGCCGCTTCATGGACGCGGCCGTGATTGGTTTCGCCCGGCTGCCCTGGGCAGGATCGTCGGCGTTCTGGCGGAGGGCAGACTTGGATCGGCAACCGGAGGGTGCGGTTCGGGACCGCCAATGCGTCCGATGCGTCGCGTGCGATCCGATGACGGTCGCTTGAACGCGGTCCGGCTCGGTGCCGCACCGCCGAATTGATCACCGGGACCTTGGTTTGAAACGTCCCTCGCGGCGGCGATCATGACGAAAGGTCGGCACGAGCACGTGAGAGCTCATGCCGATAACTGCAGGTTGCGTGTCTTATTTACATGCTGTGCTTCATCATGCGGCGATGGTGCATCATCCTGCCGCGGTGATGCATCATCATGCGGTGGTGCATCATGCGATGACCACGCATCGGCATGACGCCGTGCTTCATCGGACCGGACGCGTTGGCATTGGCCGAATTGTCATAGATCGTACCGGCCTCGGCAGTACCGGCCACAGCAGCAAATGATATCAGTGCCGCCATTGCCATCTTATTGAACATGCGCATTAGTTTTCTCCTGGTCGAGCCCCCGACCAGAGGTGAACATTACCGGGCCCGATAGGTTCCTCGAACCCAGGAGCAACCGACGCCTTCGGTTAAGCTGCGCCGGACGGGGGACCAAGGATTTGCGTCAGCCCGCCAAGGAACCAGTCCGGTTGCGCAACGTTGATATAGCATAAGTGAAGTAATCGGCATGGCGCGTGTCATTCGTCAATGGTCGATGCACGTGCGGGAGCGCTACGCGCCGGTCGCGCGAGGATGGGCACTTGCGACTGCATTCCGCCGCAGGCGTGCCGCACCGGTGCGCTCGGGCTGGCCACTATTCAGCATGCTCATCGGCTTGCGCCGGCCGCAGGTCGCGGTGGGGCGCAGCGAGAAGGCCGGAAAGTTTTTAAGGGAGAAAACGGGCCATGAGCATCAGCCAGACCTCCGCGCATGACCGCGTGGTCAGCGCGTTCTTCGACACGGCCGGGGCGGCCCAGCATGCCGTCGACGAACTGATCGCCGCGGGCGTGCCCCGCGAGCAGATCTCCCAGACGGCTGGGCAGGAGGCCGGAGATCCCGTTTCGGAGCACCCCGCCGCCACCACAGACAGGGGGTTCTGGGACTCGCTCAAGGACCTGTTTATTCCCGACGAGGATCGCTACGCCTATGCCGAAGGCCTGCGACGCGGCGGTTATCTCCTGACCATTCGGACGGACGCGACCCATTACGACCGGGCCCTGCAGATCCTCGACACCGAGGGCGCGGTCGACCTCGACGAGCGGCAAACGCAGTGGCGGACGGACGGGTGGAGCGGCTTCGACAGCGGGGTCGCCATGCCTCGCGCGGGCGAGTCCGGACTGTTCGGAGCCACCGACCCGACCGGGATGGCGGGCACACCGACCGCTCTGGCAACGGGCAGGCCCGCCATGACCGACGCCACCGCCGTGGGCAAGCCTCCCGCGGCCGGTTCGGCCCAGGACGTGACCGCAATGCCGGGCCTCGGCCCCGTGGCGCCGATCGCCAGCGCCATGGGTGAAACCTCCGCGCTCGGAACGGCCGAAGCCGACCGGGCGCCCCGCACGGCCGCGCTTGGATCGGACGAGGTCATTCCGGTTTACGAGGAGCGGCTGCGGGTCGGCAAGCGGGACGTGGACCACGGCCGGGTGCGGGTGCGCAGCTACGTGGTGGCGACGCCCGTCAGCGAGCAGGTGAGCCTGCACAGCGAGAGCGTGCAGGTGGAGCGTCGTCCGGTGGACCGGGCCGTTGCGGCGGGCGAGGCGCTGTTCCAGGACCGGGTGATCGAGGCCAGCGAGCGCGCCGAGGAGGCGGTCGCGTCCAAGGAGGCCCGGGTGGTGGAGGAGATCGCGCTGCGCAAGACCGCGGCCGACACGGTGCGGACCGTGAGCGACAGCGTGCGCCGCACCGAGGTGGAGATCGACGACGGGCGGCTGGCAAACGTGGGTACGCGGGCCGTGTCGGGGGCCGTTGCGGATGCGTCGCTGATCAAGGAGCACATGGACGTGATCGCGGCCGACGGGGCCAAGATCGGCACCGTGGACCACCTGGACGGGCCCGACCGGATCAAGCTCACCAGGCAGAGCTCGCCCGACGGGCAGCACCACTACGTGCCGCTGGCCTGGGTGGACCACGTGGACACGCACGTGCACCTGACCAAGAGCGCCGCCGACGCCAAGGCGGCCTGGTAGGCCACAAGCCCCGGCCGGCTCGACGGACCGGAAGCCCGGCCTCCCGCGAGGCCGGGCCTTCTCATGTCCGCGGGAACTGGGCAGGTGCGGGCGTGCTCTCGTCCTTCAGGGCCACGCCGCTCAGGCCCAGCGCAAAGGCCTGACCGATCAGCCAGGATAGTTTGACGGCGGCGTCGGCGGGCGGCAGGCCGCCGACGCGGATGTTGGACACGCAGTTCCGCTCGGCGTCGGTGCGGCCGATCCGGGGATCGAAGGTCAGGTAGGCCCCAAGACTGTCGGCCGCCGACAGGCCCGGCCGTTCGCCGATCAACACCAGGACCAGCCGCGCCCCCAGTTGCGCCCCGACCTCGTCGCCCAGGGCCACGCGCGCCTGTCCGGCCAGCACAAAGGGGCCGATCGCGAGCGAGCGAGCGCGGAGCAGCGGCACGAGATGGCCCAGCAGCGGCAAGGCATTGGTGGCCGCTGCCCGGGCCGACAGACCGTCGGCCACCACCACGGCCACGTCGACGGGCGCGCGCGGCCGCGCGGCCAGCACGGTCCGCGACGCGCGCGACAGGCGGCGGCCGAAGTCGGGCCGGCGCAGATAGATGGCCCGGTCGGGCGCGGCGCTGTCGACCAGCACGGTGTCAAGACCGAGCGGCGCGAGGCTCGCCGCGAGCGCGTCGCGGTCGAGTGAGCCCAGCACCGCGTCGCGCGCGAGCGCGTGCGCGCCCTCGAAGGCCAGAACCGCGCGGGTCGGCAGGCCGCTCCCGGCCCGTCCCAGGCCGAGCCGGGCCGGGGTCAGGCCCGGCGCGGGCCGGAGGTCCCGGACCACCGCGTCGCCCATGGGTTCGGGCAGGTCGGCGGGGCTCACGCGGCCAGGGCTCCCGTGCCGAGCAGGAGCGGGTGATCGGCACCTAAGCGCCGCGGCCGGCCGGCCGCGTCGGTGACCCCCATGCGGTCGAGCCAGTCGTCGAACTCGGGCGCGCGCTTCAGGCCCAGCAGCTCGCGCAGGTAGAGCTGGTCGTGGAACGAGGTCGACTGGTAGTTCAGCATGACGTCGTCGGCGCCCGGCACGCCCATCACGTAGGTGACGCCCGCGGCGCCGAGCAGCGTCAGCAGCACGTCCATGTCGTCCTGGTCGGCCTCGGCGTGGTTGGTGTAGCAGATGTCGCAGCCCATCGGCAGGCCGAGCAGCTTGCCGCAGAAATGGTCCTCCAGCCCTGCCCGGATGATCTGCTTGCCGTCGTACAGGTATTCGGGGCCGATGAAGCCCACCACCGTGTTGACCAGCAGCGGCGCGAAGGCCCGGCACACCGCGTAGGCGCGCGCCTCGCAGGTCTGCTCGTCCATGCCGTGGTGCGCGTCGGCCGAAAGCGCCGAGCCCTGGCCGGTCTCGAAATACATGACGTTGCGGCCGATCGGCCCGCGGTTCAGCGACAGGCCGGCGTCGTGGGCTTCCCGGAGTGTCGCCAGCGCGATGCCGAACGACGCGTTGGCGGCTTGCGTGCCGGCCACCGACTGGAACACGAGATCGACCGGCACGCCGCGCTCGATCAATTGGATGGTGGTGGTGGCATGGGCCAGCACGCAGGACTGGGTGGGAATGGCGAAGCGCCCGATCAGCTCGTCCAGCAGGTGGACGACGCGCGCCACCGCGTCGGGGGCATCCGACACGGGATTGACGCCGATCACCGCGTCGCCGCAGCCGTAGGCCAATCCCTCCAGCGTGGAAGCCAGGATGCCGGCGGGATCGTCGGTCGGGTGGTTGGGCTGCAGCCGCACCGCCATCGTGCCGGGCAGGCCGATCGTGTTGCGGAAGCGGGTGACCACGCTGACCTTGCGGGCCACCTGGATCAGGTCCTGGTTGCGCATCAGCTTGGAGGCGGCCGCGGCCATCTCGGGGGTGAGGCCCGGCGCCAGGGCGGCGAGCGCCGCGGCCGTGGCCCGCTCGGACAGGAGCCAGTCGCGGAAGTCGCCGACGCACAGGTGCGACACCGGCGCGAAGGCCCGCGCGTCGTGGGTGTCGATGATCAGGCGGGTGACCTCGTCGGCCTCGTAGGGGACGAGCGCCTCGGTAAGAAAGGCCGCGAGCGGCACGTCGGCGAGGGCGTGCTTGGCGGCGGCGCGCTCGGCCGCCGAGCCCGCCGCGACGCCCGCCAGCATGTCGCCCGACCGCAGGGGCGTCGCCTTGGCGAGCAGGTCCTTGAGGTCGGCGAACATCCAGGTCTGCCCGCCGAGCGCGTGTCGATACACCATGGGTCCCGTCCGCGCCTGGTTTGACCGCCCTAGTCTAGGGGCGGGCCCGAAACCTTGAACAGCAAAATCGATGCCGTCCCGGCGCCGGACCGGTGCGGTCAGGCCGCCCCGTGCTGCTTGAACCAGGCCTGGGCGCGGCCCCAGGCGTCCTCGGCCGCGGCTTTGCGGTAGCTCGGCCGGTAGTCGGCGAAAAAGCCGTGCGGCGTGTCGGGGTAGACCACGATGGTGGACGGGTCGTGGGCCGCCGCGAGGTCCCGCTTCATCTCCTCGACCAGGGCCGGCGGGATGTTGTCGTCGGCGCCGCCATAAAGGCCGAGCACGGGCGCCTTGAGGTCGGCCGCGAGGTCGAGCGGGTTCCTGGGCTTGAGCGGGGAAGTCGGCGACGCGGGGCCGCCGAGCAGCCCGTAGAACGCCGCCCCGGCCTTGAGGTTCGGGTTGTGGGCCGCATAGAGCCAGATGACACGGCCGCCCCAGCAGAACCCCGTGGCGCCGAGCCGGGTCACGTCCGCGTGGCCGCTGGCCTTGGCGAACGCCACCGAGGCGTCGAGGTCGCTCATGACCTGGGCGTCGGACACCTTGGGCACGATCTCCTTGAGAATGGTCGGGATGTCGGCCGTGCTCGGGTCGCCCTGGCGGGCGTAGAGCTCGGGCGCGATCGCGTAGTAGCCGAGCTTGGCGAACCTTCGGCACACGTCCCTGATGTGCTCATGGACGCCAAAGATCTCCTGCACCACCAGCATGACCGGGAACGGGCCGTCACCTGCCGGCAAGGCCCGGTAGGCCGGGATATCGACGCCGAGCGACGGCACCTTGACTTCGCCGGCCACAAGTCCGTCGGCGGGCGTCGTGACCGTCTGGGCCGAGACGGGCTGGACCGCGAGCGCGAAGCCCGCCGCCAGCGTGGTTTTCAGAAACGTCCGACGGTTCTCGTCGGCTCCGGTGTGCTGCATGCGGGTGTCCTCCTGCGAGGCCCGTAGAGCATGCGGGGTGGCGTGCCGCAACCGGCGCGACGGGCTCAGGGCAGGGCGCGGCGCGCCCAGGCCCGCGGCGCACCGTCGCGCGTTTCGGGGCCGGAGCCCGGCTGGTAGTAGTCGGTCATGGCGGGCTTCTTGCCGGCCCGCAGCGCCCTTAAGGTCGGCTCGTCCGTGATCTCGAAGGCGTCGAAGCCACAGCGCCCCATCAGCTGCAGCTGGTCCCAGAGCACGTCGCCCACGGCCCGGAGCTCGCCCTTGAACCCGTGGTCCAGCCGCATCAGCCGCGCCTTGGAGAAGGACCGGCCATCGGCGAATTTCGGGAACGACAGGGCGATCAGCGACAGGCGGCCCAGGTCGGGCACGATCGTGTCGACCGCCTCGCCGGGCTCGACCCGCACGCCGAGCAGCAGGTCGGCGCCACCTTGAGTCGAGCGCCAGGCCTGCCATTCGCCCAGGCTCAGGATCACGCCGCCGGCCAGCGGCGGGTTGGCGTCGTCGCCGGCCGACAGCCGCCAGGGGTCCTCGGCGAAGGCGCCGTTCTTCCATAGCGCCATCAGATGCCCGCCCCGCCGCTGACCACGCCGACATGGATGCCACATTCGGTCTTGGACTTGCCCCGCCAGCGACCCGCCCGCGCGTCCTCGCCGGGCCGCACCGCCGACGTGCAGGGGATGCAGCCGATCGACGGGTAGCCCTTGGCCACCATCCGGTGGCGCGGCAGATCGTGGGCGTCGAGGTAGGCAAGGAGCCGCGTGGCGTCCCAGCCCGCGAGCGGGTTGATCTTGGTGCGCTCGCCCTCGGCCTCGAACAGCGGCAGGCTCGCGCGCGTGTCGCTCTGGAAGCGCTTGCGCCCGGTGATCCAGGCCTCGTAGCCCGCCACGGCGCGACCGAGCGGCTGCACCTTGCGCACCGTGCAGCAGCGGTCGGGGTCGCTCGACCACAGGAATGCGTCGGGGTCCTCCGCGGCCAGGTCCTCCTCGCTCGGCGAGGCCGCCTGCACGTCCGTGAGGCCGAGCAGGGCGGCGAGCTCGTCGCGGTACGCCAGGGTCTCGGGAAACAGGTGGCCCGTGTCGACGAAGATCACGGGCGTGGCCCGGTCGATCGTCGACACCATGTGGAGCAGCACCGCGGAATCGGCCCCGAAGCTCGACACCAGCGCGATGCGGCCGGGGTAGAGGTCCTGGATGCACATGCGCAGCACGGCGCGCGCGTCGAGCGCCGCGAAGCGCTGCTCGAAGCGCGACGCGGCCGTATAGTCGCCGAATAAGCTGACGTCCTGAACGCCCATGGAGATTGGCCTAGAGTCCGGCGCCCGCGTCCTTGTCGTAGAGCGCCTGCTTGAAGGGAGCCATGCCGACCCGCCTGAAGGCCGACAGGAAGTCTTCCGTGGGGGCCTGCCGCAGCCCCAGATAGGTGTCGACCACGGTCTCGACCGCGTCCACGACCTCTTCGGACGAGAAGCCTGGACCCGTCAGTGTGCCGAGCGAACAGGTCTCGTCGGCGGTGCCGCCCAGCGTGATCTGGTAGGTTTCGACGCCCTTTCGCTCCAGCCCCAAAATGCCGATGTGGCCCACGTGGTGGTGCCCGCAGGCGTTGATGCAGCCCGAGATCTTGATCTTCAGCGGGCCGATGTCGGCCGAACGGGCCGTGTCGCCGAACCGCTGCGAGATGCGCTGCGCCACGGGGATGGAGCGCGCGGTCGCGAGCGCGCAATAGTCGAGGCCGGGGCACGCGATGATGTCGGTCACGAGACCCGCGTTGGGGGTCGCAAGCCCTTGCGCCTCCAGCGCGTCGTAGACGGCGGGCAGGTCGTCCAGCGCCACATGGGGCAGCACGAGGTTCTGCTCGTGGGTGACGCGCAGCTCGTCGGCCGAATAGCGCTCGGCGAGCGCGGCCACTGCGTCCATCTGGTCCGCCGTGGCGTCGCCCGGAATGCCGCCGATGGGTTTCAGCGAGATCGTCACGACCCCGTGGCCCGGCACCTTGTGGGGCGTGACGTTGCCGTCCACGAAAGCCGCGAAGCGCGGGTCAGCGGCGCGGCGCCCTTCGACCGCGTCCGAGCGCGGCGCGCGGGCCGGGAGGGGCGGCAGGGCGAAATAGGCCCGGATCGCCTCGATGTCGGCCTGCGGCAGGGTGAGCGGCCGGTCGGGACGGCGCGCGAACTCGGCCTCCACGGCCTCGCGCATGGCCTCGGCCCCCTTCTCGTGCACCAGGATTTTTATGCGCGCCTTGTACTTGTTGTCGCGGCGGCCTTCGAGATTGTAGACCCGCACGATCGCGTCCACGTAGGCGAGCAGGTCCGCCTCGGGCAGGAACTCGCGGATCATCATTGCCACAAAGGCCGAGCGCCCCTGGCCGCCGCCCACGTAGACCCGGAAGCCGATCGCGCCCGCCTCGTTGCGCACCACCTGCAGGCCGATGTCGTGCACCTGGATGGCGGCGCGGTCGCTCGGCGAGCCGGTCAGCGCCAGCTTGAACTTGCGCGGCAGGAACGAATATTCCGGGTGCAGCGACGACCATTGCCGCAGGATCTCGGCGTAGGGTCGGGGGTCCACGACCTCGTCGGCCGCGGCGCCCGCGAACTGGTCGGCCGTGACGTTGCGGATGCAATTGCCCGAGGTCTGGATGGCGTGCATCTCGACGGTGGCGAGCTCGGCCAGGATATCGGGGCAGTCGGCCAGGGCGGGCCAGTTGAACTGGATGTTCTGCCGTGTGGTGAAGTGGCCGAAGCCCTTGTCGTAGCGGCGCGCGATGTGGGCGAGCTTGCGCAGCTGCCGCGACGACAGCACCCCGTAGGGGATGGCGACCCGCAGCATGTAGGCGTGCAGCTGCAGGTACACGCCGTTCATGAGGCGGTGCAGCTTGAACTGGTCCTCGGTCAGCTCGCCCGACAGGCGCCGCCCCACCTGGTCGCGGAACTGCGACACCCGGTCGGACACGAACTGCGCGTCGAATTCGTCGTAGCGGTACATGGGATCAACCTAGCGGGATCGGGGGCTGCTTGCCTTGCAAGGGCTGCTTGCCGTGCTCGGGGTGGACCGTGGGGCCGCTGGCCCGGATGGCCTCGCGCAGCCGCGACGGCTTGAGCGTGCCGTCTGTCCGGGTCACGTCGATGGCGTAAACGTCCAGCACGAGGTTGCCGTCCTCGTCCTTCTTGGTGGCCGCCATGCCGGCCGCGGCGGCCTTGGCCGTGTCGAACACCCGGGCCGCCTCGATCCCCTCGACCCAACCGGCCTCGGCGGCGAAGAACACGACCGTGCCGTCCCGGAGGCGGTTCGCCGTGATGACTTGGCTCATCGGATCATCCCGCTCGATCTCAGGCGTCGCACTGCGGCGTAGCCCGACCGATATAGCATTTCCCCCGGAAAATACGAGATCACCCATCTATTACAGATCTTAGATGTACTACTGGAAGTATGGACCTGCCCGTCGCGGCATCGGACATGGGCGTCCGACGAGGTTCCCGACCTAGACCGTGGTCCGCGACCAGGTCATGGACGCAACGCGCGAATCGGCCGCAAAGGTTTCCGGATCGAACGACAGGCTGACCTTCGGGAACTGACAGAGGGCCTGAACGCCGAACGGCCCGACCCGCACGTTCCAGGTATGCTGGACCAGGAATGTCGACCTGTTGAAAGCGTGGCATTCCAAAACGGCCAGATTGAGCTTGCTGTCCGGATCCCTGACGGACTCGAAGACGATCACGTCGATGTTCCAGCGTCTCGCTTCGTCGGCCAGGGCTTGGCAGGCCGTGTAGTCGATGGGCTCGATCCAACTGGCGCGATGCAGGCCGAGTTCGGGGCGCGTGGTGTCGATCGAGCGATCCGTCCCGATCTCGACCGAGAAGGAGGTGAACGTCAGGGCGTTGCCGGGCCAAGGCGTCGAGGGAGAATGAGAGAAGAACAGGAGCCGGTAGAAGGCCATTTCCGCCGCCGCGGTCTCCTCGTTCTCGGAGCAGTAGAACACGCCGAGGGAAGAACCGCTTCGCCTGAACCGGGACCCGTGAGGATAGGGTTTGTAGCGGAACGGGGTCGAGAGCAGGAAGTCGAGATGCCGGCACCGAGCCGGAATGGACGGTTTGAACCTTTCGATGGTCTCCTCGAGGATGCGCTGCTCTTCGAGGGTGTCCGTGATCTTCAGCGTCGAGATGAAGGATTGTGACTCGACGAAGCGCCAGGCATGGCCGGCATAGGGCTTGACGTCAGACGATCGCACGCTGGGCGTCGAGGTAGTCGACGACTTCGTTGAGCCCGACGTCATTCTTGATCTTCTCTAAGGGGGAGGCGTTGAACGCGGTATTGTGATTGCGCAGCCACGCGCAGGCCAGGTTGGTGTTCCCCCCGACGATGGCATCGAGCGAGCGGAAGAGGCGAACGAAAAGGACGGCCGCATCGAACTCGCTCGTTCCGGGCTCGAAGCCGTGCAGGCCGTCCCGCATGCGGGTGATGAGAGCACCGGGAATCCCGAGGACGGTCGACAGGTCCTCGTCATCGACGCCGAGCAAAGCGGCAGCTCTCGCGACGGCCTTGGAAAGGATCTGACCTTCTCGGGGCGTGAGGTCCGCTTGCAGCTCGAAAGCCATGACACCTGCCTCCCTCAACCCTGCAATCATAGCGCGTGATTGAGGCTCAGGAAGGATGGTGCATGATCCTTCAGGCTTTTTCCGTCGGTTATTGTCCTCTGCAGATATATGTTCTTGTTTTGTTCTGAACAAAACACCTGAGACAGGCTTCGTCAAGCGTTTTGCAGGCTGTCTGATTGCGCGACCGGCTTCTCAGTCCAGCGCCGCCACGTCCCGCTTGGCGGTCTCGGGCAGCAGCAGCGTGCCCACCACCAGCGTGACGGCCGCGAAGACGATCGGATACCAGAGGCCGAAATAAATGTCGCCGGTCTGCGCCACCATGGCGAGCGCGGTGGCGGGCAGCAGGCCGCCGAACCAGCCGTTGCCGATGTGGTAGGGCAGCGACATGGCCGAATAGCGGATGCGGGTGGGGAACAGCTCAACGAGCGCCGCCGCGATCGGCCCGTACACCATGGTGACGTAGAGCACGAGGACGAACAGCAGGCCGATCACGGCCGCGACCTGCGGGCGGGCGACGTCGAAGGGGCCGCTCATCTTGACGATGCCAGGATCGCCCGGCTTGGGGTAGCCGGCCGATTGCAGCATCGCCGCCACCGTCTTGGCCAGGGCCGCGTTAGCGGCCTTGGGATCGGGCACCTGGCCGGCGTCGTAGGCCGGCACGTCGGCGCCGTTGATGCGAATCTTCGCCGGTTCGCCCGCGGGGCCCGTCTCCGTGGTGTAGCGCACCGAGTTCTTGGACAGGACGTCGCGGGCGATGTCGCAGGAGCGGGTGAAGACGCGCGTGCCGATCGGGTTGAACAGGGTGCCGCAATCGGCGGGGTCCGCCACCACGCTCGCGTGCACGGTGTCGAGCGCGGTCGTGAGGGCCGGGTTGGCGTGGGACGCGAGCGCCTTGAACAGCGGGAAGTAGGTCACAACGGCCAGCAGGCAGCCCGCCATGATGATGGGCTTGCGCCCGACCGTGTCGGACAGCCAGCCGAACACCACGAAGAAGATGGCGCCCAGCGCCAGCGCCCAGGCGATCAGCAGGTTGGCGGTGTAGCCGTCCACCTTGAGGATCGATTGCAGGAAGAACAGCGCGTAGAACTGGCCCGTGTACCACACGACGCCCTGGCCCATGGTCAGGCCCAGCAGGGCGAGCAGCACGACCCGGCCGTTGCGCCAGGTGCCGAACGCTTCCCGGAGTGGTGCCTTTGAGCCCGTGCCTTCCGCCTTCATCTTGGCGAAGGCGGGCGACTCGTTGAGCTGCAGGCGGATCCACAGCGAGACGGCGAGCAGCAGCGCCGACACCAGGAAGGGCACGCGCCAGCCCCAGGCCGCGAACGTGGGCTCGCCCAGTGCGGTCCGGGTCAGCAGGATCACGATCAAGGACAGGAACAGGCCGAGCGTGGCGGTGGTCTGGATCCAGGAGGTGTAAAGGCCGCGCCGTCCGGGCGGCGCGTGCTCGGCCACGTAGGTCGCGGCCCCGCCGTATTCGCCGCCGAGCGCGAGGCCCTGGAGCAGCCGCGCCGCGATCAGGATCACCGGCGCCGCGACCCCGATGGTGCCGTAGTTGGGCAGCAGCCCCACCACGAAGGTCGACAGGCCCATGATCAGGATGGTGACCAGGAACGTGTACTTGCGTCCCACGAGGTCGCCGACGCGGCCGAACACCAACGCCCCGAAGGGCCGCACCACGAAACCCGCCGCGAAGGCCAGCAGCGCGAAGATGTCGGCGGTCTGCTTGGGGAACTGGCTGAAGAACTGCGCCCCGATGATGCTGGCGAGCGAGCCGTAGAGATAGAAGTCGTACCACTCGAACACCGTGCCCAGCGAGGAGGCCAGGATCACCTTCTTCTCGGCCCCGGTCATGGGGCGCGCTCGCGGACGCGCGACGGCGGGCGACAAGGTTGTCACGGGCGGTTCTCCCTGGGCGGCGGCGGCACGCCTTGCGGCGCTGTTCGGCCGCTTCTGCCGGCGAGCCGAGCACAAAAAGGGGTCGCCCGCAACGCCGGTGCCGCCGTTTACCACCTGGAAAGGATTTGGTGGCGACGCGTTCCGCCGGGGCTATCGTGGCCGGGGTCGGGGAGGCCGCCTCCGAAACCGGAATCGCCATGCATCGCTTTGTTTTCTGTTTCCTGGCCGCTGCGGGTGCCTGGACTCTGCCGGCCACTGCGCAGGTCGCCGACCGCGACGGGGAACCGGGCTGCACGCGGGGGGTGCCCTCGGGCGGGGCTTGCCGCGTCTCCAGCCGGTTCCGTCCCGGCGCGGGCGTGATCGCGGTGCGGCGCGGTTATCGCGACGCGCCGGCCGGCCTGTACGGCGAGATCCCGCCGCCGCGGCGGCCCGAGGGTGCGCGCCGGTATCGCCGCGGCGGCTCCGGCCTGTCCTACGGCTACGGCTATGGCGGCACGGGCCTCGGCACCTATGCGCCGGGCGGCTTCAACGGGCCCTACCCTTACGGGCCCGCGGGGGGGCTGGCGATCTACACGCCCGGCGCCTTCGGTCCCGGGCCCCGCATCATCGCCATTCCCGACCGCTACGGGGAGTAGACCGGCGGCTCGCCCCCTGCCATCGGGTTCGCGGCTTGCATCATGGTGGCAACGGGCTCTGACGGCCCCGGAGTCTGTTTCGAAATGAACACCATCCTACCGATCCTGGACACGCTGAGGGCCCTGGTGGCGGCGCACCAGATCGACGTGCTGCTCGCGACCTGCGCGGTGTCGATCCTGGCCCTTCTGCTGTCGCTGTGGGCGCTGCTGCGGCGGCGGTCGTCGCGGCGGCTCCGGCGGACGATCGCCCGCATGCAATCGGCCATCGACCACCTGCACGGGATGGAAGCGCAGCGCATGATGTCGAAGTGGAACGGGCCGCAGCCGGAGGGCTGATCGGGCCGGCCGCGACGTGACGCCCGCGCCGGCTGCGGCGGAGCGGGACGTCGAGCCGCGGCGGTCGAGGCCGGCGGAGCGGGCCGGGCGCGCGCTGGCCTGCGCGCTGTGCGTGCTTTGCGTGTTCCGCGTCCAGGTCGCGGGCGGCTTCGCGCGTCTCAACGGCGACTGGCTCGACGGCCGCATCCAGGTCAGCATCGCCGAGCACTGGTTCAACGTGCTTCGCGGCGTCGAACCCTGGAACGCGACCGCTTATTTCTACCCGGTCCCCGACACGCTCGGTTATAACGACGGTTACCTCCTGAACGGCCTGTTGCACGCGCTGTTCCGCCTGGGCGGCGCGGACCCGTTCCTGGCCTTCGAACTCGCCAACGTGACGATCCGGGCCATCGGCTTCCTGGCCATGGCGCAATTCGCCGCCGAGGCCCTGGAGTTCGAGGCCTCCTGGGCCACGCTGGCAGCGGCGCTGTTCACGCTTTCGAACAGCCTTTACCTGCAGGGGGGCCATTCGCAGCTCCTGACGGTGGCGTTCGCGCCGCTGCTGGCCTGGCTCGCGTGGCGCACCTGGCGCGGCCTGGCAGTGGGACGCCGGGGCGGGGCCGCGGCCTGGGCCTGCGCGGCCGCAGCGCTGTTCGGCGCCTGGCTGCTGACGGCCTTCTACATGGCGTTCTTCATGACCCTGTTCACGGTCCTGACCGCCGCGGCGGCAGTTCTTTCCGGGTTCGGCCGACGGGGCACGGCCGTGCCGGCGCTGGGAGGCGCGGGCTGGCCGCTGCTCGCGGCCGTCGCGGCCGTCGCGCTCGCGACGCTGCCGTTCCTGCTGGTCTACCTGCCCAAGGCGCGCGAAACCGGCATGCACGCCTTTGCCGAGGTGCGGCCCTACGTCCCGGTCCCGCTCGACGCGATCCATCTCGGTTCCGGCAACTGGCTGTTCGGCCGCCTCGACCGCGCCCTCACGGACCGGCTCAGGCCCGGTGCGCCGGATTTGGGCGAACTGACGGTCGGGGTTCCGCCCGTGCTCCTGTGCTGCGCGCTGGGCGGCACCATTGCGGCGTGGCGAAACCGCAGGAGCTGCGGCCTGCTGTGGTGCATGGCGGCCGCCACCGCGCTGTCGTTCGCGCTCAGCCTGCGGTTCGGCCACACGATGCTTTGGCGGATGGTCTTCTACGGGTTTCCGGGCGGCGCGAGCGTCCGGGTGGTGTCCCGCTACCTCCTGTTCCTGACCGGTCCCGCCGTCCTGCTCGCGGTGGCCTTCGTGCGCCGGCGTGCCCCGGCCTGGCCGGCGTGGCTGACGACCATCTGCGTGGCGGTCCTGCTAGCCGAGAACCTGACCGCCGATAATGGCATCCACCTGGACCGCCGGGCCGAACTGGCCGTGCTGGCCGCGGTGCCGCCGCCACCGTCCGGATGCACCGCCTTCTTCGTCGAGCGGGCGCTGCCGCGGCCCGGCACGGGATCGGCCGTCATCGACGCGCTCTACCCCCACAACGTGGACGCGATGATCATCGCCGAAACCCGCGGGCTTCCCACCGTGAACGGCTTCTCGACCTTCAACCCGCCGGGCTGGGACTTCGCCTCGCCGGGGCGCCCCGACTACCGCGCGCGGATCGGCCGCTATCTCCGCCGCACGGGCCTCGGGCCCGGGGTCTGCGGCCTCGACCTGAGCGTGCCCCGGTGGACCCCGCCGCCCTTCTCCGACCCGGGTTGAACCGCGGCAGCCTGCGGGCCCGCCCGCGCCGCCGACGCCGGCCCACTTGGCTTCGTGCCGCGCTCCTGCCATGGTCCGGGTTCCCGGCACGCGTCGCAGAACCCGCTCGGCCCCATGGATCATGCCCGACTGCTCGTCTTCACATTGGCCTATCTGGCGGTTCTGATCCTGCCCGGCCCCGGCGTCACGGCCCTCGTGGCGCGCGTCCTGGCCCGCGGAACCCGGGGCCTGCCGGCCTTCATCGCGGGGTTCGTGACCGGTTCCCTGGTCTGGTTCACGGTCGCGGCCAGCGGCCTCGCGGTTCTCGCCGCCTCGTTCGCGACCCTGTTCGTCGCCATCCGGTACGCGGGCGCCGCCTACCTGCTGGTCCTCGCCTGGAAGCTCTGGACCGCTCCGGCCCGGCCGCCGGATGCGCCTGCCTCCGCGCCGGAGGACCGCGGCCGCCTGTTCCTCACGGGCCTCGCGATCAATCTCGGCAACCCGAAGGCGATCGTCTTCTACCTGGCCCTGCTTCCCACCGTGGTTGACCTGCGGACCCTCACGCCGCTCGGCTTCGGCGAACTGGCCGCCGTCATCCTGACCTGCGCCTCCACGGTGATGACCGCCTACGGGCTGGCCGCGGCCCGTGCCCGGCGCCTGTTCGTGTCGCGGCGCGCCGTCCGTTTGATGAACCGGGGCAGCGGCGCCGTCATGGCCGGGGCCGCGGTGGCGATTGCGGCGCGCTAGCGTTCCCGCTCCTCCTTGGCCGGACCTCGCAACCGCAGGTGTTGGCCTTCAAATTGCAGGCGTTTAAACCAGCCGTTCCGGCCTCGCGGTCGGCTCAATCAACCAAAAAGGATCCCGCATGTTCCGCGCAGGTGAATTCGCTACCGTGAGGCGGGGCCTGCTGGCCGCCGCGCTGCTGTCGTTCGGGCTGGCCACGGTGCCCGTCGCGGCGGGCGCCGCCGACATCAAGGTCGGGGCCAACATCGGCAACGTCCCCTGGGAGTTCCAGGACGCGCAGGGCAACACGGTCGGGTTCGAGGTCGACCTGATGACCGAGGTGGCCAAGCGGCTCGGCACGGGGGTCAGCTTCGTCAACATCCCCTTCACGGGCCTGTTCGCGGCCGTGCAGTCGGGCCAGATCGACGCCGCGGTGTCGTCCATCACGATCACCCCGAAGCGCCTCGCGAGCGTTTCCTTCGCCCAGCCCTACTACGACAGCGACCAGTCGCTCACCGTCACGGCCGCGTCGGGCATCACGAACCTGAAGGGCATGGCCGGCAAGGCGGTGGGCGTCGACACGGGCTCGACCGGCGACATGTGGACCCAGAAGCACCAGGACGAGGACAAGTTCAGCGACATCCGCCGTTATGAGGGGCTGGCGCCCGCCATGCTGGACCTCGCGGCCGGCCGCATCGACGGCTACATCAGCGACATCCCGGCCCTGCAGTACTACGTGAAGGACAAGCCGATCTACAAGGTGGTCGAGCGGATCCCCACGGGTGAGCAATATTCGGTCATGCTGGCCAAGGACAGCCCGCTGCTCGCCAAGGTCAACGACCAGATCACGGCGCTGAAGGGCGAGGGCTTCATCGCCAAGCTGCACGAGAAGTGGTTCGGGGCCAAGCCGGAGGCCACCACCACGACCGTGATGAAGGCCGACCTGCCGAAGCTCTGATCTTCGCGCGCAGCCGGCGCG
>CAXTEP010000014.1:21223-41726 GCA_964243125.1 uncultured Lichenihabitans sp.
TCTTCGCGCGCAGCCGGCGCGGGTTCCGTCCCGCGCCGTGACCGGCACCGCTCCGGTCCACGGCGCGAGGTGGCGAAACCGCATCCCCATGTCCATTTTCGACACGTTCCTGAACTGGTCCGTCTTCACCGAATCCCTCCCCATGCTGCTGAGGGGCTTGTGGATCACGGTCGGGCTGGGGCTGACCGCCATCCTGCTGGGCTTGGCCGGCGGGCTCGCGCTCGTGCTCCTGCGCTTGTACGCGGCCGCGCCGGTCGGGTTCGTGGCGGTGGCCTACATCGACGTGTTCCGCTCGGTGCCGGTGCTGGTGCTGCTGATCGTCATCTACTACGCGCTGCCCTTCGTGGGGCTGCGGCTGCCGCCGTTCTGGGCCGCCACGAGCGCGCTCAGCCTCGTGTCGGCCGCCTATTCGGCCGAGATCCTGCGGGCCGGCATCGAGGGGGTGCCCCGCGGGCAGTTCGAGGCGGCCCGCGCCATCGGGCTCGGCGCGGTGCGCCAGATGACCGACGTGGTGCTGCCCCAGGCCGTCAAGCTCGTCATCCCGCCGCTCACCTCCAACGCCATCAACGTCATGAAGGACACGGCGCTCGCCTCCGTGGTGGCCATGCCGGACCTGCTCAAGCAGGCCACGCAGGCCCAGGCGCTCGCCGCCAACCCGACCCCGCTGATCGGCGCCGCCGTCATCTACATCGTCATGCTGCTGCCCTTCGTGCGCTCGGTCGGCCTGCTCGAAGCCCGGCTCAACCGGCGGGGCCGCTGATGGCGCCCGCCATCATCAGCCTGCGCGGCGTCGGCAAGCTGTTCGGCACCTTCCGGGCACTCGACGGCGTGACGCTCGACGTGGCGGCGGGCGAGAAGCTCGTGGTGATCGGCCCCTCGGGGTCGGGCAAGTCCACCCTGATCCGCTGCATCAACCGCCTGGAGCGCCACGACGAGGGCGACATCGTGGTGGACGGCTTCACGGTGGGCGACACGCGGCAGCTCACCGCCATCCGGGCCGAGACCGGCATGGTGTTCCAGGCCTTCAACCTGTTCCCCCACATGAGCGTGCTGCGCAACGTGGCGCTGGGTCCCGTGCGGGTGCGCGGCCTGTCCTGGCGCGCCGCCGAGGAGCGCGCCCGCGCCCTGCTGGTGCGGGTCGGGCTCGAAGCCCAGGCGAACAAGTACCCCGCGCAGCTGTCGGGCGGCCAGCAGCAGCGCGTCGGCATCGCCCGGGCGCTCGCCATGGAGCCCAAGGTGCTGCTGTTCGACGAGCCCACCTCGGCGCTCGACCCCGAGATGGTGGGCGAGGTGCTCGACGTCATGCAGGGGCTTGCCCGCACGGGCGTAACCATGGTGGTGGTGACGCACGAGATGGCGTTCGCGCGCCGGGTCGCCGACCGCGTGCTGTTCATGGACCGCGGCCGCATCGTCGAGCAGGGGCCGCCCGCGTCCCTGTTCGACGCCCCCGCCGACCCGCGCCTGCAAGGTTTTCTGCGCGCCGTGCTGTCGCACTGACGGCTATTCGTGTCACCCTCAAGGACCCCGACCCATGGCGCTCGATCTCGACCACGTCCGCGGCCAGTTCCCGGCGCTCGCCGACGGTTTTGCTTACTTCGACAACGCGGGCGGTTCGCTCGTGCTCGGCCCGGTGGCGGACCGGGTGCGCGACTACCTGCTCACCACCAGCGTGCAGACGGGCGCCAGCTACCCGGCCTCGCGCCGCGCCGTCGACCGCCTGCGCGAAGCGCGGGCCCGCATCGCCCTGCTGCTGAACGCCGCCCGGCCCGAGGAGATCGTGCTCGGCCCTTCCACCACGGTGCTGTGCGGCTTCCTGGCCCGCGCCATGGAGGGGCGGCTGCGACCCGGCGACGAGATCGTGGTGACATCCTTCGACCACGAGTCCAACATCGGCCCGTGGCGCGCGCTGGAGAAGCGCGGGGTGGTGATCCGGACCTGGGACCTCGCCCCCGACACGCTGGCGGTCGACCTCGACGCGCTCGACGCCCTGATGACCGACCGGACGCGGCTGGTGGCCGTGACTCACGCGTCCAACATCCTGGGCACGATCAATCCCGTCGCCGACATCGCGCGGCGCGTCCACGCGCGCGGCGCCGAGATCGTCGTGGACGGCGTCGCCTACGCGCCCCACCGCGCCGTGGACGTGGCGGCTTGGGACGTCGACTACTACCTGTTCAGCTTCTACAAGACCTACGGGCCGCATTTCGCGGTGCTGTACGGCAAGCACGACAAGCTCTTGGAGCTCGACGGCCTGTACCACTACTTCTACGGCCGCGACAAA
Organism: uncultured Lichenihabitans sp.; assembly: GCA_964243125.1. Classification (GTDB taxonomy): domain Bacteria; phylum Pseudomonadota; class Alphaproteobacteria; order Rhizobiales; family Beijerinckiaceae; genus Lichenihabitans. The sequence continues at coordinate 23,505 of CAXTEP010000014.1, forward strand.
GTCCCGGCCAAGCTGGAGCCCGGCAACACCAATTACGAGCTGGCCTGGGGCTCGGCCGCCATTGTCGACTACCTCGACGGGCTCGGCGGCCGCACCGGCGACCGTGCCGCCGTCGCCCGCGCCTTCGACGACATCGCGGCCCACGAGGCCGTGCTGGCCGAGCGCCTGCTCGCCTATCTGCGCGGCCGCAACGACACCCGCATCGTCGGCCTGCCCACCGCGGATGCCGCGACCCGCGTGCCCACCGTGTCGTTCAAGGTCGATGGCAAGGATTCCGAGGCGATCGTGCGGGAGGTCGACCGCCACGCGGTCGGCATCCGGTTCGGCGACTTTCACTCGCGCCGCCTGGTTGAGCGGCTCGGGCTCGCCGACCGCAACGGCGTGGTCCGCGCCTCGATGGTCCACTACAACACGGTCGAGGAGGTCGACCGGCTGATCGGAGCCTTGGACCGGGCGCTGCACTGACAGGGCGGCTGAACGGTCGGTCCGCCGGCCGCCGCCTCAGTAGCTGATCTTGTCGGCCTTGGTGCGCCACGCCTGGAACACGGCTTCGGCCTCGGGCAGCGCGAGGCGCTCGGCCGGCAGGGTGCGGTGCTCGGGAAGCTTGGCGACCTCGTCGTACAGGAACGCGTCGTCGAAGCCGATCGCGGCCGCCTGGTCGCGGGTGTTGGCGTAGACGAGCCGGCCGATGCGGGCCCAGTAGATGGCCGACAGGCACATGGGGCACGGCTCGCAGCTCGAATAAAGGGTGGCGCCCGCGAGCGAGAAGGACCCCGCGGCCTCGCAGGCGCGGCGGATGGCCACCACTTCGGCGTGGGCGGTCGGGTCGTTGGCCGAGGTCACCTGGTTCCAGCCCTCCGCCAGCACGGCGCCGTCCCGCACCACCACGGCCCCGAACGGGCCGCCGTCGCCCGCCTCCATCCTGACCCCGGACAGCGTGACGGCGCGCAACAGGAACGCCCGGTCCGCCGCCGTGGCTCCGTCCGGCGCGGCGGCCCCTACCATTCCCCGGTGTTCTTCATGGACACCCAGGGTTCGGCCGGCGGCAGCGGCCCGCCCTTCTGCAGCAGTTCGAGCGAGATGTTGTCGGGCGAGCGGACGAAGGCCATGTGGCCGTCCCGCGGTGGCCGGTTGATCGTCACCCCGGCCTTCATCAGCCGATCGCACAGCGCGTAGATGTCGTCCACCTCGTAGGCGAGATGGCCGAAGTTGCGGCCGCCCCCGTAAGGTTCGGGGTCCCAGTTGTGGGTGAGTTCGAGCAGCGGGGCCTGCCGGGCGCGCCCGGCGTCCACGTCGTCGCCGGATGCCAGAAAGATCAGCGTGAACCGTCCCTTGTCGTTGTCGACGCGGCGGACCTCCGCCATGCCGAGCATGTTGCAGAAGAAGTCGAGCGTCCGCTCGACGTCGGTGACCCTGATCATCGTGTGAAGGTAGCGCATGGACGTTTCCCTGGCCGGCCCATTGATTATGGCGCACTTCACCCGGGCGGCAACCGTGGCACCGCCAAGCGCCGTCCCACCTGCCTGGGCCGAAGACGTAAGCTTGGGTGCAAGTCGACCGATCCGGTTGGACCCGCGCCCGGAAGATGAATGCGGGATGAATACTGCGGCGACACAGCAAAGTACAATCATGTAAGCCGTCGTTCGGGGTCTCGCGGTCGCGCAAAGCTGGAACCAAAGCCGATCGCGGGCGTTTTTGACTGCATACAGTGCAGGATCAGGATAGTCTCATGTTTTCGATGTCCGGTACGATCAAGAAGGCGGCCCTGACGGCCGTCGCGGCCGTGTCGCTGGCGGGTGCGCCTTTGATGACGGCCGACAGCGCCTCGGCCCGCGGGTTCGGCGGCGGCGGGTTCGGCGGGGGTGGCGGCCACTTCGGCGGCGGCGGATTTGGCGGCGGGGTGATCTTCCGTCCCGGCGGTGGCTTTGGTCACGGGTTTGGTGGCGGCCGTGGCTTCGGCGGTGGTGGTTACGGTCGTGGCTTCGGCGGTGGTGGCTTCGGCGGTGGCGGTTACGGTCGTGGTTTCGGGGGTGGTTACGGCCGGGGCTACGGCGGCGGCTATGGCCGGGGCTACGGCGGCTACGGGGACCGTGGCCGTGGATTTGGGTACGGACTGGCGGGCCTCGGCATCGGCCTGGGGCTCGGGTCGCTCTACGGTGGGTATGGTGGCTATGGCGGCTACGGTGGCTACGGCTCCGGCTACTACGGGGCCGGCTACGACGGCTACGGCGATGGCGACAGCGGGTATGGCGGCTACGGCAACTACGGATACGGGTACGGCTGCCTGCGTCGGGTTTACGGGTACTACGGCCCTCACCTCGTTCGCGTGTGCTGAACCGGAGCCGGTAAAAAAACTCGCCGGGCCGAAAGGCTGAGACGATCAGCGAGCCGGCCCGGTGGGCCGGCTTTTTCTTGGGCGCAGCAGCGGCAGTTCGGCGCGGCCGCGATGCAGGGCGTCGGCGAGCGGGGTGAAGCGGCCGTCCTCGCCGTGCAGCACCAGCGGCTCGACGAAGCGCAAGGGCGCGCGGCTTCCCGCGACGCCGCCGACGATCACCCGGATCGCGTCCCCCCCGGCGTGGGCGTGCACGGGCCGGACCGTCACGCCGCCGAGCCGGCCCTCGGCGGCCCGCAGCAGCGCCGGCAGGGCGTCAGGCCGGTGGATCAGCACCGCGAGGCCGTGCGGGGCCAGCAGGGCCAGCAGGGCCCGGAGCCAGCCGCCGTGGCCCGCCCGCGCCGGGTCGTCGCTCAGCACATGGGCCCGCGCCCTCAGCGGGTCGGGCGAGGGCCGGTGGCCGGTCGCCCGGAAGAAGGGCGGGTTGGACACCGCGAGCTCCGGCCGCCGCACCAGGCAGCCGCGCAGGGAGGGATCGAAAAGGTCCGCGGCGTGGACCCGCACCCGTCCCGCGACGTCGTTGAGGACGACATTGTGGCGCGCCATGGCCGCCAAGCCCTCGTGGCTCTCGATCAGGTCGACCCGGGCGGTCGGCTCGCGCAGGGCCAGCATGAGGCCGACCGTTCCCACGCCCGCGCCCGCGTCCACCACGCCGACCCCGGGCCACAGCGGCGCCGAGGCGGCGAGCAGCACCGCGTCGGTTCCGGCGCGGTGGCCGGCCTCGGGCTGCCGGACGCGCAGCCGTCCGTCCAGGAGCGCCGTCGTCCCGGCGTCGGCCGGCTCATCCACCCTTGAGCTCCTCGCCCAGGCCCGCGTCCCGCATCAGCCGCCGCGCGCGGCCGGCCTCGTCGGTCGCCACCAGGAGCCGCCGGGGCAGGAACCCGGTCGAGCCCTCGAGCGCGCTCATATGCTGGTCGGCCACGAAGTAGCGGATCCGATGCTCGGACAGGATCGCCTCGACGAGCGAAATCAGCACGATGTCGTTGGTCCTGAGGAGCTCGATCATGGGCCGGGGATGCGTGGGGGGAACAGCGTCGGCGTCCGTTCGCGGCAGGACCTCTGGCGCGCGGGCGGCCGGGCCGTGGCGCCGTCGGGCCCGCCCTCCATCGTTTCCCGCATCGGGCGCCGTCCCGCAAGGCCGTCGGCGGCCCGACCGGGCCCGGCGTGCCCCGGCCACCGGGTCGCGGTTCGGGCACGTTGCGGCATCGCGGTCCGCCCATTATGGTCCGGCGGCCCGACGATGGGAGCGGCCCGCCGCCACGCGGTTCGCTGCGTTTCGCGTTCCGGATAAGGATTGGTCCCCTTGGGTGTGGTTGTCCCCCTCGACGAGCCGAGCGGCAGCGCTGATCTCGACCGCCTGTTGTTTCTCGTCAAAGGCGACATGGACAAGGTCAATCAGACCATCCTGGCCCGCACCGGCTCCAGCGTCACCATGATCCCGGAGGTCGCCAACCACCTGATCTCGTCGGGCGGCAAGCGGCTCCGGCCCATGATGACGCTCGCGACCGCGGGCCTGTGCGGCCACGACGGGCAGGGCCACGTCAAGCTCGCGGCCGCGGTCGAGTTCATGCACACCGCGACCCTGCTGCACGACGACGTGGTGGACCAGAGCGACCTCAGGCGGGGCAAGCTCGCGGCCCGCATGCTGTGGGGCAACGAGGCGAGCGTGCTGGTGGGCGACTTCCTGCTCGGCCAGGCGTTCCGCATGATGGTCGAGGTCGGATCGCTCCACTGCCTCGACGTGCTGTCGGCTGCCGCCACCGTGATCGCCGAGGGCGAGGTCATGCAGCTCGCGGCCGCCAAGGACACGGCCACCACCGAGGACGACTACCTCGCGGTGATCCGGGCCAAGACCGCGGCGCTGTTCGCGGCCGCCTGCGAGGTCGGGCCGATCCTGGCGGGTCGCGGCAAGGCCGAGGTCGCAGCCTGCCGGGCCTACGGCATGAACCTGGGCATCGCGTTCCAACTCGTCGACGACGCGCTCGACTACGGCGGGTCGAGCGTCAAGCTCGGCAAGAACGTGGGCGACGATTTTCGCGAAGGCAAGATCACGCTGCCGGTGGTTCTGTCGTTCCGCCGCGGCACCGAGCCGGAACGGCAGTTCTGGCGCCGCTGCCTGGAGGGCGGCACGATCGAGGACGGCGACCTCGCCACCGCCATGGCGACGATGCGCCGCCACCGCGCCATCGAGGATACGATCGAGCGCGCCCGCCACTACGGCGCCATGGCGCACGATGCGCTCGGCCTGTTCCCGGCCTCCGAATGGAAGGCGGCGCTGGGCGACGTGGTGGATTTCTGCGTCGGCCGCACGCATTGATCGCGAAGACCGCGGTTCGCTGACGAGACACGCGTGACGCTTCAAGTCCAGCTTGAAGGCGCGAGGTTTCTGCTTTTCTCCTGGCCAGAATAGGGAGATGGCGGCCGATGTCCGCGACGTCGGCCTCGAGCGCCTGACAGACCGTCTGATTTGGTCGAGGGTGATGAGGTTTGCGGCGAGTGTGAGGAAGGCTGTGGAAACGTCGGCGCGCCGCTCGACCCTGCTGCTCCGCTGTTCCGGGCTGGCTGCAGAAGCGGGCTTGACGTTGCCCTCCAACGACGTTGCGGCGCAGCTTGGCGGACGGGACGACATGTCGGCTTGGCTGGAGCTAAGCTGTCGTTCTCTCTTCGGTTCGTCCGTGGCGCCCGTCGGCATCGTGCATTGCTGTTGGAGCTGACTGAGCAAGGAGATCGGCGGGATCTCATGCCACCGCACATCGTCTCGAACTGCGCGAGAGCGACGTTCCTGCCCGACCTTGCTGACACCGTCGTGCTGAGAGCGTCGTTCAAGCGGCAGACTTTCGCGCCCCACACCCATCCGACTTACGTCCTCGCGTTGATCACGCACGGCGCGCTGCGGTTCCGGTGCGGGAACGAGGTTCTGGTCGCACCATCCGGCTCGGCCTGCCTCATCAACCCCGGCGAGGTGCAGACCGGCGAGGCCGCGTCCGAACACGGTTGCGCGTACTGGAGCGCCTACGTGCCTCCAAACGTGTTCGGTCTGGCCGAAGCGCAATCGAGGTTCGTGCCGCACGCACCCTTGTTCGCGCGTCACGTCGTGAGAGAACGGGCAATCGTGGACGCACTCGGCGCGTTCTTCTCGGACGTGCAGGCTCCGCCGGGTTTGGCGCGGACCGAACGGCTGCTCGACTGCCTGTCGAACGTCTCCCTGCATTGCGCCGGTGCCATTTGGGAGCCGGGCGAGGTCGATTCGCGCCTGGTGCGACGCGCCAAGGACTTCCTGTCGGAGAACTTCGACCAGCCGATCAGGCTCGAGAACGTGGCGCACGCCTGCGGGGTCACGGGCTTCCACCTGACCCGTACTTTCAAGAAGCACACAGGCCTCGCGTTGCACGCCTGGTTAGTGCAGTACCGGGTGGAGCGCGCCCGCGCGATGATGATGGGCGGCGAACCGGTTGTTTGGACCGCGCTCGCCTGCGGCTTCAGCGATCAGTCCCATATGACGCGGTGGTTCCGCCGTCTCCTGGGACTGACGCCCGGTGACGTCCGGGCCATGTCAAGGACGTTCAAGATCGGTCCGACGCTTCTGTGATGAAACGACGCCTCGGCTCGCCGCCGATGCCGCGTCGCCGCTCAAGAGGATCGTCAGATGGACATCGAACGTTTCGCCAGGCATCCGCTCACGTTCGGGCCGAGCCCGATCGAGCGCCTTCCCCGCCTTTCCGCACATCTTGGTGACAAGGTCGAGATCTGGGCCAAGCGCGACGACTGCAGCGCAGGCATCGCGTTTGGTGGCAACAAGACCCGCAAGCTCGAGTACCTTATCCCGGACGCGCTCGCGCGGGGCTGCGACACCCTCGTTTCGATCGGCGGCGTCCAATCCAACCACACGCGCCAGGTCGCGGCCGCTGCGGCGAAGGTCGGTCTCAAGTGCCATCTGGTTCAGGGCAGCTGGGTCGATTGGCCCGACGCAGTCTACGACCGTGTGGGCAACATCCAACTCTCCCGCTTAACGGGTGCCTCGATCAGCTTCTCCGCGGAGCCATTCGGCATCGAGCTCAAGGACAGTTGGCAACGCGCGCTCGACGAGGTCGGCCGCGCCGGCGGCAAGCCTTACGCGATCCCGGCGGGCGCCTCCGACCACCCTCTCGGAGGGCTCGGCTACGTCCGGTTTGCCGAAGAGCTGCGGGCCCAGGAACGCGCACTCGGGTTCCGCTTCGACTATCTCGTGGTTGGCACCGGTACCGGAGGCACGCAGGCCGGCATGATCGTCGGGTTCAAGGAGGAGGGCCGCGCTGCGCGGGTGATCGGCATCGATGTCATCGCCCGGCCCGAGGAGGTCAGACGCGCGGTAACGAAGATCGCCGAGCAGACGGCCGAACTCGTCGGCGTCCGGCAGCCGATCACCGCCGCCGATATCACGATCAACCCCGATTATGCCTACCCAACCTACGGGGTACCCTCACCGGAGACGGTGGCGGCGATCCGGCTTGCGGCACGCTTGGAAAGCTTCATCACGGACCCGGTCTACGAGGGCAAGTGCATGCAGGCGCTGATCGACCTCGTGGGGAAGGGTGCCTTCGAGTCGGGATCCCGGGTGCTCTTCGTGCATCTCGGCGGAACGCCGGCGCTCAACGCCTATTCGTACCTCTTCAAGGACGGCTGAAACCGCACCGCCGCTGCTGGCTGAGCGGAGATGGGCGGCTTACGGCCACGCTCAACGACGGACACGCTCGCCGGTTGCCGGCGAGCAGGCTTTGCAAAGCCCTCCGAGGCCAGCCTCGGGTCGAAGGTCGCCATCAGCCCACGATTGGAGGTACGCCGGCTTCGGGCCGACCCGCGACCCGCGACCCGCGCGAGAGCACGATTACGGCTGCTGATGGTCACTGTGCGGTCCTAATCTGTCAACCGAATCAGATTTCAACTGACTCCAAAGATTCCCTCGCGGCCACGCCCTCGCGCCACTCCGCCGTCTTCTGCTAGGCTCCCCCGAGGAGCCCGCCATGAACGCACCCCTTCGCCCGAAACGCCGCGCGTCGGCCTGCCCGCACGATTGCCCGTCCACCTGCGCGCTGGAGGTCGAGGTGCTGGACGCCCGCACGGTCGGGCGCTTCTACGGGGCCGCCGACAACAGCTACACGGCGGGCGTGATCTGCGCCAAGGTGGCGCGCTACGCCGAGCGGGTCCACAACCCCGACCGCTTGACCCGGCCGCTCCGCCGCACCGGCCCGAAGGGGTCGGGCGACTTCGCGCCGATCGGCTGGGACGAGGCGCTGGACCGGATCGCCGAGCGCTTCGACGATGCCGAGCGGCGGCTCGGACCCGCGGCGGTCTGGCCCTATTTCTACGCCGGCACCATGGGGCTCGTGATGCGCGACGGCATCGAGCGCCTGCGCCACGCCAAGCGCTATTCGGGCCAGTATTCCACCATCTGCACGGCGCTGTCCTGGGCGGGCTGGATGGCGGGTCACGGTCGCCTCACGGGCGCGGACCCGCGCGAGATGGCGGAAGCCGACTGCGTCGTGCTGTGGGGCACCAACGCGGTCGTCACGCAGGTCAACGTGATGACCCACCTGACCCGCGCCCGCAAGGAGCGCCGTGCCCCCGTGATCGCGGTCGACATCTACGACAACCCCACCATGCGGCAGGCCGACATCGCGCTCATGGTGCGGCCCGGCACCGACGGGGCGCTGGCCTGCGCCCTGGCCCACGTGCTGTTCCGCGACGGGTTCGCGGACCGCGACTACCTGGCCCGCTACGCCGACGACGCGGCCGGTTTCGAGGCCCACCTGTCCACCCGCACGCCCGCCTGGGCCGAGGCGATCTGCGGCGTGCCGGCGGCCGAGATCGAGAGGGCGGCGCGGATGATCGGCGCGCGGCCCAAGACCTTCTTCCGGGTCGGCTACGGGTTTGCGCGCTCGCGCAACGGCGCCGCCGCCATGCACGCCGTCACGGCGCTGCCCGTGGTGACGGGGGCGTGGCGGCACCGGGGCGGCGGGGCGCTGCATTCCAATTCCGGCATGTTCGGCTGGAACAAGCAGCTCATCGAGGGGCTCGACCGGCGCGACCCGAGCGTGCGCCAGCTCGACCAATCCCGGGTCGGCGCCGTGCTGACCGGCGACCCCGAGGCGCTGCGGGGCGGCCCGCCCGTGGCCGCGATGCTGGTCCAGAACACCAACCCCATGTCGGTGGCGCCCGACCAGGAGCGCGTGCGGCAGGGGTTTTCACGCGAAAACCTGTTCGTCGCCGTGCACGAGCAGGTGATGACCGACACGGCCCGGATGGCCGACATCGTGCTGCCCGCCACCATGTTCGTGGAACACGACGACGTGTACCAGGGCGGCGGCCAGCAGCACATCCTGCTCGGCCCCAAGCTGGTCGAGCCGCCCGGCGAATGCCGCAGCAACCACGAGGTGATCACGGGGCTGGCGCGCCGGCTCGGCGTCGACCATCCGGGCTTCGCCATGAGCCCGCGCGAGCTCATCGACGCGACCCTGCGGGCGTCGGGGCGCGGCACGCTGGCCGACCTCGAACGCGACCGCTGGATCGACTGCCAGCAGCCCTTCGAGCGCGCCCACTTCCTCGACGGTTTCGGCTGGCCGGACGGCCGCTTCCGGTTCCGGGCCGACTGGTCGGCCGTGCCGGGCCTGCAAACGGAAGGCGCCGAGGCGCCGCCGTCGTTCCCGGACCACTGGGCCGTGACGGAAGCGGCCGACGCCGCCCACCCGTTCCGCCTCGCCACCAGCCCGGCCCGCAACTTCCTCAATTCCACCTTCACCGAGGCCCCGACGGGCCTCGCCAAGGAGGGGCGGCCGACCGTGCTGGTGCATCCGGCCGACGCGGGCCCGCTCGGCATCGCGGACGGCGACCGGGTGGAACTCCGCAACGCGCGCGGCGCCGTGCGGCTGCACGCGCGCCTGTTCGAAGGCCTGCGGCCCGGCGTGCTGGTGGCCGAATCGATCTGGCCCAACGCGGCCCATGAGGACGGGCGCGGCATCAACACGCTGACCGGCGCCGACGCGCCCGCTCCCGTGGGCGGGGCCGCGTTCCACGACAGCAAGGTGGCGCTGCGGCGGCTGCCGCCGGTGGGGTGAGGGCCTGGCAGCCGGGCCGACGCCGACCGCCCTTGCGGCCTCCTACGCGATCCGATCGCGGTCGATCTTCCGACGTCCGTGCAGGACGCGGACGATCTCGACGCCCGCGTCGGTGACGCGGTACAGCGTTAGGTATCGACCGGCGACCAGATGCCTGATGCCGGGCGCGATGTCGTCGCGCGCGATGCCGGAGTTGGGGTGCCGGGCGAGGCGCTGCCAGCGCGCCTCAATGGCGTCGATCACGCGGTCGGCGGTACTTGGATTCTCGAATGCTACGCTGGTCCAGATGTCGATCAGATCCTCGTCGGCGCGATCCGTGCGGATGATCGGCAGCGAGATCAACCGTCGTGCCGTGACGCTCTGAGCCGGCGACCTGCCTCCGCCTTCACGTCGGTCATCGTGGCGCGTGAACTCGGCCCGCTGGCGATACCCTCGTGCACCAGGTCACGCAGGTCCTCGACGGTGTAGCCCAACAGGTCGCGCCGCTCCTTCCATTCGCGTACCGCGTCGCGGATCGCCTCGCTGGTGGACGCATATTCGCCCGCCTGGACGGCATTGCGCACGAAACCCGCCATCTCCGTCGTGAGCGCGATCGTGATCTTTTCGACGGTCGCCATCAAACCTCCATCCAAGTCATAGTCCTGGTATGCGTTTAGCTTACTCGGCGCAGGCGGGGCAAGGCTGGCCCTTTCGATCTGGAGATCGCCGACCGCAAACATCTAACGCGATAATCTCTCGGACCGGCGTCCTAGCGATCCTCCGCTTCCTCAGCGCCCAACGCCGGCAGGGCCAGGTAGGCGAGACGCTTCATTTCCCGGCGCCCCCGCGTCACCGAATCGAGGATCAGCCCGCACGCCAAGGCCAGGAAGGCCAGCACCATCAGCCCCGTGGCCAGCACCGCGGTGGGCAGGCGGGGCACGAGGCCGGTGCCCAGGAATTCGAGCACCACGGGCACGCCGGTGGCCAGACCCGCGGCCAGCAGCAGCGCTCCCACGGCCGAGAAGAACTGCAGCGGCCGCTCCTCCTTTACCAGGATCACGACCGTGCGCAGGATGTGGAGGCCGTCCGCCCAGGTCCGCAGCTTCGAGGCGGAGCCGGCCGGACGGTCGCGGTAGCGGGTGTCCACCTCGCCGATCGGCAGGCGGAGCTCCAGCGCGTGGACCGAGAACTCGGTTTCGGTCTCGAAGCCCGCCGACAGCGCCGGGAACGACTTCACGAAGCGCCGCGAGAAGACCCGGTAGCCCGACAGCATGTCGCGCACCCGGTTGCCGAAGATGTAGGCCACGAGGCCCGTCAAGGCCGCGTTGCCGAACCGGTGGCCCGGCCGGTAGGCGGTTCCCCGGTCCGCGGCCCGCACGGCGCTCACCATGTCGAGCCCCTCGGTTTGCAGCAGGCGCACCATGCGGGGCGCGGCGCCCGCCTCGTAGGTGTCGTCGCCGTCTACCAGCACGTAGATGTCGGCCTCCACGTCCGCGAACATGCGGCGGATCACGTGGCCCTTGCCCTGCAGGGCTTCGCGCCGCACCACCGCGCCCGCGGCCCGCGCCGCCGCCGCGGTGCGGTCCCGCGAATTGTTGTCGTAGACGTAGACCGTGGCGGCCGGCAGGGTCGCGCGGAAGTCCGCCACCACCCGGGCGATCGCCACCTCCTCGTTGAAGCAGGGGATCAGCACCGCGACCCGGCGGGAGAGCGTCACCGGAACACGACGCGCTGCGATAGGAAGAAGTTCGCGAACATGCCCGCGACCGATCCCGCCATGATGGCCAGCACCGGGTGGGCATGGCAGAGCGCCACGGTCGCGATCAGCGCCACGTAGGTGCCGCGATTGAGCGCGAAACCGAGCGAATTGGCGGCCAGGTACAGCCCCCACTGCCGGAGCATGGACGTGCGGTGGGGGCCGCGGAACGTCCACACGCGGTTGGCGAACCAGTTGGCCGTGGCGGCCGTCAGGTAGGACGCGAGGCCCGCCGCGTAGAGGCCGAGCAGCGGGGCCGTGGCCGTGACGGTGGCCATGTCGACCAGGAGGCCGAGCACGCCCACGACACCGAAGCGGATGAACCTGTTCACGAATGGCCCCATGCTGGCGCTGCGGCTTCGATCGAGCCCCGGAGGCCGCTGCGGCCGACGCCCGCGGGCCGCGCCCTTGTATTCCGAAGCGGACCCGCATAAAAGCCGCTCGAACGCGTTGCCATCCGACACCCCTGGAGGCGTGTGCGCGCGTTTCGGGCCAGCTGTGCGGCGGCCCTGAGATCACGGGTCGCCCGCCGGGCGGCCGTTTTTTTTGGAGCCGCCCCGGGGCGGCCGATCGATGAGGACCACCATGGCAGCGACGAAACAGATCGCGGCCGCGGTACGCAGCGGGACCGGCAAGGGGGCCGCCCGCAGCATTCGCCGCGAAGGCCGCGTACCGGGCGTGATCTACGGGGCCAATGAGCCCGCCGAGCCGATCTCCGTGGACTACCGCGAGATCCACAAGCTGATCTACGCCGGTAAATTCCTGACCACCATCTTCGAGCTCGACCTCGACGGCCGCCGCGAGCGGGTGATCCCGCGCGACTACCAGCTCGACGTCGTCAAGGACGTGCCCACCCACGTCGACTTTCTCCGCCTGCGGGCCGGGTCGCGCCTGCGCATCTCGGTGCCGGTGCATTTCACCAACGCGGAAACCGCGCCCGGCACCAAGCGGGGCGGGGCGCTCAACATCGTGCTGCACGCCATCGAGATGGTGGTGCCGGGCGACCGCATTCCCGACGCGATCGGCATCGACGTGGGCGGGCTCGACATCAACGACTCGGTCCACATCTCGGCCGTGGCGCTGCCCGAAGGGTGCCAGCCCGTCGACCGGCGCGACTTCACCATCGTCAGCATGGCGGCGCCCACGACCCTCAGCGACGCCGAGGTGAGCGCCGAAGCCGCCGCCGCCGCCGAGGCCTCGGCGAAGTCGGCCGCGGCCGCGCCTGCCAAGGGTCCCGCCGCCAAGCCCGGCGCGGCTCCGGCCAAGGGTGCCGCTCCGGCCAAGGGCGGTGCCGCACCCGCCAAGGCGGCTGCGCCCGCCAAGCCGGCCGGCGGCAAGAAGTAAGGCGGCGCGCCCGGAAGCCGGCTCCCGCCGGCCCGGGCGCGGCTTCGTCCTGTGCTGATTCTCACGGGTCTCGGCAATCCCGGGCCCCAACACGCACGCAACCGCCACAACATCGGGTTTGGGGCCGTCGACGCGATCGCCCGGGCCCACCGCATCGGGCCGTTCCGGTCGCGCTTCTCGGGGTCGGCCGCAGAGGGCTTGATCGACGGCGCCCGCGTGCTGCTGCTCAAGCCCGCGACCTTCATGAACGAGAGCGGGCGGTCCGTGGCGGAGGCCCGCCGTTTCTACAAGCTCGACCTCGGCGCCCTGGCGGTGCTGCACGACGAGCTCGACCTCGCGCCCGGCAAGGTCAGGGTGAAGACGGGCGGCGGCAACGCCGGCCATAATGGCCTGCGTTCGATCACGGCGCTGGGCGGCAACGATTACCGCCGCGTGCGGCTCGGCATCGGCCACCCGGGCGACAAGAGCCTCGTGCACGATTACGTGCTGGGCGACTTCGCCAAGGACGAGCGCGCCTGGGTCGAGGCGCTGTGCGACGCGGTCGCGCGCCACGCCGGGCTGCTGGTCGCGGGCGACGACGCGGGCTTCCAGAACAAGGTCCACCTCGCGCTGGCCGGGGCCGCCGAACCGGGCGGGCGCCCGTAGGACCTCGCGGCTGTTGCGCCCGGCCCGGCGCTGCGGCAAGACCAAGCCTCATCGCGGCGGGCCGGACACCCGGCCGCGCGTCTCGCCCGCACGGGGAACGGCACCATGGGTTTCAAATGCGGCATCGTGGGCCTGCCCAACGTCGGCAAGTCCACGCTCTTCAACGCGCTGACGCAGACCGCCGCGGCCCAGGCCGCCAACTATCCCTTCTGCACCATCGAGCCCAACGTCGGCGACGTGGCGGTGCCCGACCCCCGGCTCGACACGCTGGCCACGATCGCCAATTCCAAGGAGATCATCCCAACCCGGCTGACCTTCGTGGACATCGCGGGCCTGGTGCGCGGCGCTTCCCAGGGCGAGGGCCTGGGCAACCAGTTCCTGGCCAACATCCGCGAGTGCGACGCCGTCGCTCACGTGGTGCGCTGCTTCGAGGACGGCGACATCACCCACGTGGAAGGCCGGATCGCGCCCGTCGACGACATCGAGACGATCGAGACCGAGCTGATGCTGGCCGACCTCGACAGCCTGGAGAAGCGCGTCGTAGCGCTGGAAAAGCGCGCCAAGGGCGGCGACAAGGAAGCCAAGGAGCTGCACGACCTCGTGACCCGCTGCCTCGCGCTGCTGCGCGAGGGCAGGCCCGCGCGCCTCGTCGCGGTCAAGCCCGAGGAGCGGAAAACCTTCGCGGGCCTGGGCCTGCTGTCGTCGAAGCCCGTGCTCTACGTGTGCAACGTCGAGGAAGGCGCGGCGCGGGACGGCAACGCCTTTTCGGCCGCCGTGGCCGAGCGGGCGCGGGCCGAGAATGCCGGCAGCGTAGTAGTGTCGGCCAAGATCGAGAGCGAGATCGCGGTGCTGCCCGCCGCCGAGCAGGGCGACTACCTGGAGGCCGTGGGCCTAGACGAGCCCGGCCTCAACCGCGTCATCCGGGCCGGCTACGACCTGCTGCACCTCGTGACCTACTTCACGGTGGGTCCCAAGGAGGCGCGCGCCTGGACGATCGAGCGCGGCACCCGCGCCCCCCAGGCCGCGGGCGTCATCCACACCGATTTCGAGAAGGGCTTCATCCGCGCCGAAACCATTGCCTACGCGGATTACGTGGCGGGGCGCGGCGAGGCGGGGGCCCGCGAACAGGGCAAGTTCCGCCTGGAAGGCAAGGATTACGCGGTGGCGGACGGCGACGTCATGCACTTCCGCTTCGCCACCTGAGCCGCAGGGACGGAACCGTTGTGCCTCGCGCGAGGGGCCTTACAATCGCCGCCGGCGCGTGGCGACCTTCGTGTCCGAACGTGAGCACCGGAGGGAGTTGAGGTCATGCGGCGCCCGGTCATCATGGCGGTCAGCCTTGGCCTCCTCGCGGTCGTGCTGCTGATCGGCGCCGCGGTGGCGTACTTCGAGCGACCCACGACCCTGCGGGTCGCGGTGTCTCCCTCGGACGCCGCCGACTTCGACATCGTCAACGCGGCCGCCAAGCTGCTCAAGCGCCGCCACATCGGCCTGCATTTCCAGATCATCAGCACCGCGGGCGTGAAGGCCGCGGCCGCCGCGCTCGACGATGGTTCGGCGGATCTCGCCGTGGTGCGGGCCGACGTGGCCATGCCGGCCAACGGGGAGACCGTGGTCCTGACCCACAAGGATGCGGCCCTGCTGGTGGCACCCGCGGGCGGGGTGGACGCGGTCGAGGACCTGGCCGGCAAGCGGGTCGGCATGCTGTCGTCGCGGCCCGGCGACGCCCATCTGCTGGACGCCGCCCTGGCCCAGGTCGACATCGCCCCCGACGCCGTCACGGCCGTGCCGCTGACCGCGGCCGGCCTGGCCGAGGCGATCAGGTCGCACAGCGTCGACGCGGTTTTCGCGGTCGGTCCGACCTCGAACGGGCTCGTGCCCGACACGGTCAGGACGGTGGCGCGGGCCGGCGGGGGCGCGCCGGTCTTCATTCCCGTGGCCGAGGCCGACGCCGTGGTGCAGCGGGCCGCGGCCTACGAGTCGGTAGAGATCGTGCGGGGCGCCTTCGGGGGAACGCCGCCCCGGCCGGCGGAGGAGTTCGACACGCTGGGCGTGACCTACCGGCTCGTGGCCAGCACGGAGCTCAGCGAGAACACGGTCGCGGCGCTGACCCGGTTCTTGCTGTCCGACCGCGAGGCGCTGGCCCAGATGGCGCCCGCGGCGCGGCGCATCGAGGCGCCCTCCACCGACAAGGGCGCGGCCCTGCCGGCCCATCCCGGCACCGCCGCCTACATCGACGACGAGGAATCGTCGTTCTTCGACAGCTACAGCGACTACATCTACATCGGCGCCATGGGCCTGGGCGTGCTGGCGTCCGGCATGACCGCCATCCTGGGCCGCTTCTCGATCAGCGGGACCGAGCGGGTCGAGGACCTCGTGGCGCGACTGCTCGACGTGTTCAAGCGCGTCCGGACCGCCCCGAGCGCCGCGGCCCTGGACGAGCTCGACGGGCACGTCGACGAGGTCATCACCCACGCGCTCGACCAGCGGTCCCTGCGCAACCTCGACGAGCGGCGCGCCGCGGCCCTCAACCTCGCGGTCGAGCAGGTGCGCTCGGCGATCCGCGACCGGCGCAAGGTCCTGCGGGACCGGGACGCCGCCGACCGGGCGCGTGCGGGTTCCGCCCTGCCGGCGCCCGAAGCGTGATGGGGCCGGCCGCTTCACGGCAGCGCCCGCGACGGGCAGGCGGGACATGGAAGACATCGTGGGCGACGGACGACGAGCGGCTCTCGGCTTCATCGGGTTCGGCCGCCCGCTGCTCTCCGACAGCACCGCAGCCTCTCGCTTGAACTCGGGTGTGAACTCCCGTCTCGTCTTCGCCGTGAAACAGCATCCTGGCCCGCAGGGAGCGTCTCACAGGCGTCCGCGGAACCGGGGAGGATCAGGGCCGCGACGCCCGGGACAACGGTCGGGCACCAGCTGGCCTGACGTGACCGCATCGCATGGCCGGGGCGCGAAACGACCCGCGATCGAGCCTGCCGACGCGAGCCCGGCAGGCTCCCCACCCTTCGCGCGGGAACCAACGTGGTGCGTCCGTGCTTTGCTTGCCAAACCAGGAGCACGACCCATGGCTCAAGCGAGATCGATGTTCCGCGTCGCGGCCGCGGCCCTGACCCTGGCGGCGCTGGGCGCCTCGGCGCAGGCCCGGCCCTACCAGAACCCGGCCCTGCCGCCGAGCCCCTACGCGCTTCCGCAGCCGACCTACGAGGGGCCCAGCGATGACGAGCTCCTGTTCGGCAACGGGGAACTGCATTCCTCGGGCCAGTGGCGACACTGGGGCGACGACCGCAACAGCGGCGAAACCTTCGAAACCCTGTTCGCGCCCAACGGGGTGTTCGGCGAAAGCCCTGAGGACCTGCGGTCGGCGCGCCAGGAACGCTACTGCAACTTCCACCCCGGCGTGTGCTGAGCGCCGCGCCCGCTGCATCCGCCCGGGACAGGTGGTAGAACCCGGCCCATGTCGTTCCGCTCCATCTACGCCCACGGCTTCGTCCGGGTCGCGGCCTGCACCACGGTCACGGCGCTGGCCGACCCCGACCGGAACGCGTCCGCGATCCTCGACGTGGTGCGCCAATGCCACGACCGCGGCGTCGGGCTGGCGCTGTTTCCCGAACTCGGCCTGTCGGGCTACGCCATCGACGACCTGCTGATGCAGGACGCCCTGCTCGACGCCGTCGAGCGCGCGGTGGCCCGCCTGGTCGAAGCCTCCCGCGACCTGCTGCCGGTGATGCTGGTGGGCGCCCCCTTGCGCTGGGGTAACCGCCTGTACAACACCGCGGTCGCGATCCACCGCGGCCGCGTGCTGGGCGTGGTGCCCAAGCTCTACCTTCCCAACTACCGGGAATTCTACGAGCACCGGCAATGCGCCTCGGGGCAGGGCACCGAAAGGTCCACCATCAAGGTGGCGGGCCTGGATGTACCCTTCGGGCCCGACCTCCTGTTCACCGCCGCCGACGTGCCGGGCCTGACCCTGCACGTGGAAATCTGCGAGGACCTCTGGGTGCCGGCCCCCCCGAGCGACCGCGGCGCGCTGGCGGGCGCCACTGTGCTGGCCAACCTGTCGGCCAGCAACATCACCATTGGCAAGGCCGACACCCGCGCGCTGCTCTGCCAGGCGCAGTCGGCGCGCTGCCTCGCGGCTTACCTGTACGCGGCTGCGGGCGTGGGAGAGTCGACCACCGACCTCGCCTGGGACGGCCAGACCGCCATCTACGAGAACGGCGTCAGGCTCGCCGAAACCGGTCGCTTTCCCGAAGGCGCCCAGGTGGCGGTGGCCGACGTCGACCTCGACCTGCTGCGCCAGGAGCGGCTGCGGCAGGGCACGTTCGACGACAACGCGCGGGCGCTGGGCGTGGGGCGCGACACGTTCCGCCGCGTCCCCTTCACGCTCGACCCGCCTCAGGCCGACATCGGCTTCGAGCGGACCATCGAGCGCTTCCCCTTCGTGCCCTCCGCCCCCGACCGGCTCGCGCAGGACTGCTACGAGGCCTACAGCATCCAGGTGTCCGGCCTGCGCCAGCGCCTGCGGGCCATCGGGGTGAAGCGGGTCGTCATCGGGGTGTCGGGCGGCCTCGACTCCACCCAGGCCCTGATCGTGGCCGCCAAGGCCTTCGACGAGCTGGGCCTGCCCCGCACCGACATCCTGGGCTTCACCATGCCGGGCTTCGGCACCGGCGACGAGACCCGGACCAACGCGGCGCGCCTGATGGACGCGCTCGGCGTCACCTGGCGCGAGCTCGACATCCGGCCCGCGTCCCGCCAGATGCTGGCCGACATCGGCCACCCCTTCGGCCGGGGCGAGCCCGTCTACGACGTGACCTTCGAGAACGTGCAGGCGGGCCTGCGCACCGACTTCCTGTTCCGCCTCGCCAACTTCCACAACGCGATCGTGATGGGCACGGGCGACCTGTCCGAACTGGCGCTCGGCTGGTGCACCTACGGGGTCGGGGACCAGATGTCCCACTACAACGTCAACGGCGGCGTGCCCAAGACGCTGATCCAGCACCTGATCCGCT
>CAXTEP010000015.1:0-3997 GCA_964243125.1 uncultured Lichenihabitans sp.
GACGCCGCGTCCACGCCGATCGTCAGCCGGCCCGGCGGGTCGACCGTCAACACCTCACCCCCGCGTTCCAGTTCCCACTCGACGAGCGCACCGCTCGAGAAGCGAAGGCGTATGCAGTCGTGGTTCAACAGGTCGCGCGGGTGGGTCGGCACGCCACGCTCGGCCAGGTAGGACGGCGAGGCGGCCAGGGCGACTTGCTGCAACGGTGGTCCGATCGGCACCGCGATGACATCATGGGCCAGGTGCTCGCGGTAGCGGATACCCGCGTCGCATCCCGCCTGAGCGAGATCCACGAACCGGTCCTCGACGACGATCTCGACCCTCACCCCGGGATGGGCGAGCAGGAAGCGGTTGATCAGGGGCGGCAGGATGTCGACCGTCACGGCGCCCGGCACGCTTAGCTTCAGAAGACCTCGCACGTTCCGCTGGGCGTCGGTCACGTCCTGCAGCGCCGCCCGGGCCTCGGCCAACACGGGCGCGATGCGATCCGCCAAGCCGCGCCCGGCCTCGGTGGTGGCCACGTTCCTCGTCGTGCGGGTCAGCAACGGCACGCCCAGCCGCGCTTCGAGCCGCGCCACGGTCTCGCTCACGTGAGCGGGCGACCGATTGAGCTGCCGGGCCGCGGTGCGGAAACCACCCGCTTTGCAGACGGTCAGGAAGATCGACAGGTCATCCAGGGACGGCTCGGCACTGTTCGCCATGGCGAACGGTCTATTCAGCCTCGGCCGGCTTATCAAGGCCGGCCGGATGAGTGAACACGGTTCCGGTCGAAACGGGGAGGTGCGGCGTGGAACAGAACGGCAAGCGGGTGGCGCTCGTGACCGGCGCCAACAAGGGCATCGGCCTGGAGATCGCGCGTCAGCTCGGGCGGGCGGAGGTCACGGTCATCGTGGGGGCCAGGAACGCCGAGCGGGGACGGGCCGCCGCCTCGACCTTGCGGCACGAAGGGCTGGATGCCTACGCGGTCTTGCTCGACGTCACCGACGTGGACAGCCTCACGCGTATCGCCGCCTCGATCGACGCGGACCACGGTCGGCTCGACATCCTCGTGAACAATGCGGGCATCAACGATGCCGGCGACGGTCCGCCGACCGGTGCGTCCCTCGACGCCGTCCGCAGGCTGATCGAGACGAACGTCATCGGTGTGCTCGCGGTCACGCAAGCCATGCTGCCGCTCCTGCGCCGGTCCGCGAAGGCCAGGATCGTCAACCTGTCGAGCAGCCTCGGTTCGCTCGCGCTCAACGGCGATCCGTCCTCCGAGTTCTACGGGGTGCGCCTGATCGGCTACAACGCCTCGAAGGCCGCACTGAACATGCTGACCGTCCAGCTTGCCGAGGAGCTGAAGGGCAGCAGCATCGTCGTGAACGCCGCCTGCCCGGGTTAGGTCAAGACCGACCTGAACGGGCGGACCGGCTACCTGTCGCTGCCGGAAGCCGCCGCCGCGCCGGTGCGGCTCGCGCTGCTGCGCGGCGAGCAGCCGTCGGGCCGGTTCATCAACACGCAGGGAGAACTGCCCTGGTAAACCCGCAGGCTTGGAACATTGGTTCTGGGCGATGGGCGGGGTACGGCCAAGCCTCGGTTCCGACGCCCCGGAAACGGCCGGCGATCCCAGGTCGGCCGGTCACGCGATGGCTGCTCAAATCGGCGGCAACGGATTGGGCTGTCCGCTCGTATTGTCACGTTTGGCGCCGCATCCTAAGTTGAGCCGTCGGGACGCGGTCCAGTCGCGGCGGTTCGGAGGTCGGCGCGGCATGGCACAACGCATCGAGCGGCATGCGGCCGTCAACCTCGGGAGCTGGCGGCGTGCCGTCTCCTGAGAGCCGCGCGAGCGGCCCGGATCCGGCGGTCGGGGGGGAGCGGTTCCGGCACGCCCGCGTGCTGATGTACAGCCACGACACGTTCGGGCTCGGCCACCTGCGCCGCTGCCGCACCATCGCGCACGCCCTGGTGGAGCGGTTCAAGGGCCTGCACATCCTGATCGTGTCGGGGTCGCCCATCGCGGGGGCGTTCGAGTTCCGCACGCGCGTCGACTTCCTGAAGATTCCGAGCATCATCAAGCTGATCAACGGCGAATATACCTCGCTCGACCAGCACACCGACGTGCAGGAAACCTTGGCGCTCCGCCGGGCGCTGATCCGCAACACGGCCGCCTCGTTCAAGCCGGACCTGTTCATCGTCGACAAGGAGCCGCTCGGGCTGCGAGGCGAACTCGAACCGACCCTCACGTTCCTGAAGACCAACGGGACCATGCTGGTGCTGGGGCTGCGGGAGGTGATGGACTCGCCCGCCCTGCTGGCGGCCGAGTGGGCGCGCAGCGACGTTCTGCGCAAGCTCGACGCCTTCTACGACGCCGTCTGGGTCTACGGCCCGGAGGACTTCTACGATCCCCTGGAGGGGTTCGAGGCGCCCGCATCGCTCCGCGACCGCATGTCCTGGACCGGCTATCTGCGGCGCGAGGTCCCGGCCTCGCCCGCCTATCACGGCCCGGTCCTGCCGACCGACTTCCTGCTCGTGACGGCGGGTGGGGGCGGCGACGGCGAGCGGATCATGCACCAGGTGATCGCGGCCCACGAGCACGACCCGAGCCTGGACGGGCCGATCGTCATGGTGCTGGGGCCGTTCATGAAGGCGGAGGAGCGCGAGGCCGTGTACCGGCGGGCGGCCCCCCACCGGAGCGTGATCCTGATCGATTTCGACCTGCGCATGGAGGCGCTGATCCAGGCGGCCGCGGGCGTGGTCGCCATGGGCGGCTACAACACCTTCTGCGAGATCCTGTCGCTCGACAAGCGCGCCCTGATCATCCCGCGCGTGCGGCCACGCGAGGAGCAGCTGATCCGGGCCCGGCGCGCCGAGGGGCTGGGGCTCGTCGACATGCTGCTGCCCGACCACGCCGACGATCCCGCCGTCATGGCCCGCGCGCTGCGTCGCCTGGCGACGCGGCCCAGGCCCTCGCAGGTGCCCTACCGCTGCGGGCTGGACGGACTGGCCCGCATCGGCGACCTCGTGCACGGCTACATCGTGGCGCGCGAAGGGCCCGCCCTGACGCTGCTGTCTGGTTCGGGCGACGCGTGAGGGAACCCGTCGCGTTCGTGCTGAAGGGCTATCCCCGGCTGTCGGAAACCTTCATCGCCGAGGAGATCCTGGGGCTCGAACAGGCGGGCTTCGACCTGCGGATCGTGGCCCTGCGGCGCCCGACCGACGCGACCCTGCACCCCGTCCACCGCGCCATCCGGGCGCCCGTCAGCTACCTGCCCGAGTACCTCCACCAGGCGCCCTGGCGCGTGCTGGCCTCGTGGTGGCGGGTGCGACGGCGTCCCGGCATGGCGCTGGCCTGGCGCCGCTTCCGCGCCGACCTCGCGCGCGACCGTACGCCCAACCGGCTGCGGCGGATGGGGCAGGCGCTCGTGCTGGCGGCCGAACTGCCGGCCGACGTGCGCCGGCTGCACGCCCATTTCATCCACACGCCCGCCAGCGTCGTGGCCTACGCGGCCACCATCCTCGACCTGCCCTGGACCTGTTCGGCCCACGCCAAGGACATCTGGACCACGCCCGACTGGGACCTTGCCCAGAAGCTCCGGGGCGCGCGATGGGTAGTGACATGCACGCGCGCGGGCCTCGGCAGGCTGCAGGCACTGAGCCCGCCCGGCCGTGCGGTCAACCTCGTCTACCACGGCCTGCGGCTCGACCGGTTCCTGCCATTGCACCTGCCGCGCCCGCCGCGCGACGGGAGCGCGGCCCATGATCCCGTCCGGCTGCTCAGCGTCGGCCGCGCGGTCCCCAAGAAGGGGTTTGCCGTGCTGCTGGAGGCGCTCGCGCGGCTGCCGCCCGACCGGTACTGGACCTGGAGGCTGGTCGGTGGCGGCCCGCTGCTCGGCCCGCTGCGCCGGCAGGCGGCCGCGCTGGGCATCGGCGACCGCGTGACCCTCGAAGGCCCGCGCGACCAGACCGTCGTGCTCGACCGCTACCGCGACGCCGACCTGTTCGTCCTGCCCTGCCG
>CAXTEP010000015.1:4097-13434 GCA_964243125.1 uncultured Lichenihabitans sp.
CCCTCCTCGACGGGACGGAAGCGTCGGATGGTTCGCCCGGACCTGATCGGGTCGCGAAATCCGATGCCGTTTTCGTTGACGAGACCTCGGGCTCGGGACATCTCGGGGCCGGGCCCTGAGGCCGCGCCCGAGGCTGCTCTTCTACATCCAGCACCTGCTGGGGATCGGCCACCTGGTCCGGGGCGGACGGATCGCGGCGGCCCTGGCCGCGGGACCCTTCGACGTCACGGTCGTGGTCGGCGGCGTGCTGCCGGACGGCCTCGACTTCGGCGACGCGGTCCTGGTGCGCCTGCCGCCCGTCAAGGCCGGGCCGGGCGGGTTCGCGGACCTGGTCACCCCCGACGGCCGCATGTTCGACGGGTCGGAGCGCGCGGCACGCCGCGACCTGCTCCTGGCCTATTTCGACCGGATCACGCCCGACGTGCTCCTGGTCGAGGCGTTTCCGTTCGGCCGGCGACAGATGCGGTTCGAGCTCCTGCCGCTGCTCGACCGCGCCAGGGCCCGCGCGGCGCCGCCCCTCGTGGTATCCTCGGTGCGCGACATCCTGCAGGAAAACCGCAAGGCCGGCCGGGACGCCGAAGCCGTCGATCACCTCGACCGCTATTTCGATCTCGCGATCGTGCACGGCGACCCGGCGCTCGCGCGGTTCGAGGTCAGCTTCCCGCTCGCCGAACGCCTGGGCGACAAGCTCGCCTACAGCGGGCTGGTCGGGCCCGCCGACCGGGTCGGGCTGCCGTCCGAACGGTTCGACGTGATCGTCTCGGCGGGCGGCGGAGCCGTGGGCGAGGCGCTCCTGCGTTGCGCGCTCGCGGCGCGTCCGCTCTCGCGACTGGCCGACGCGTCCTGGCTGGTCGTCACCGGTCCGAACAGGCCGGACGCGCCGCTGCCGGGATGCGGGCCGGGTGTCACGGTCCGCACTTTCGTGCCCGATCTCGCGTCCCGGTTTCGCGCGGCGCGCCTGTCCATCTCGCAGGCCGGCTATAATACGGTGGCGGATCTCCTGTCCGCTCCCGGCTGCCGCAGCGTGCTCGTGCCTCACGCGGCGGGCGGCGAATCGGAGCAGAGCCGCCGTGCCGGCCTGCTGGCCGAACGGCGCCTGGCTGTTGCGCTCGACGAGAACGCCCTCGATCCCGGCGCGATGGCGGCCGCCATCGCACGCGCCCTCGACCTGCCGCCCCGCCCCGACACGCTCGACCTCGACGGGGCGGCGCAGACCTGCCGCCTCATCGAGAGCCGCTGGCGCGACCACCCGGCCACCGGAGCGCCGACGCAGATCGGACCCGATGGAAACGGCGCGACGGCCACCCTGTTAATCGGCCCGCGCGGGCGCTAGGATGCGGTCGGCCTGCAACAGGCCGCGAGGCGTCTCCATGGTCGGAACGGAGCCGATCCCCCCTCGTCGAGCCGCGTCGGCCGCGGCCGGCGACGCGCGCGGATGCAAGTGATCGGGCATGAATCAAAGTCTGTTCAAATACATATGGTCGCAGACCCGCAGGGAGCAGCTGTGGATCGTCTTCGTCATCCTGGCGTCGATGCCGTTCAACTACGTGATGCTTGACCTGCCCAAGTACATCGTGAACGGGCCCATTCAGGCGAAGGGCTTCGAGACGGCGAACAAGACCCAGCACTTTTTCCAGGTCAAGGTGCCGGTTCCGTTCGGGGCGTCAGACGGGGGTGGCTTCGAGCTGTTCCACGGGGTCGACCTCAACCGGCTGGGATCGCTGATCGTGCTCAGCGCGCTGTTCCTCTTGCTGGTCATCATCAACGGGCTGTTCAAGTATTACATCAACACCTACAAGGGCCGCCTTGGCGAGCGCATGCTGCAGCAGCTGCGCTACGAGTTGATCGACCGCGTCCTGCTGTTCCCGCCCGAGGAGTTCCGGCGGGTGAAGCCCGCCGAAGTCGCCACCATGATCAAGGACGAGGTGGAGCCGCTCGGCGGGTTCATCGGCGATGCCTACGTGCAGCCCGTCTTCCTGGGCGGGCAGATCCTGACCTCGTTGTTCTACATCCTGCTGCAGAACTTCTCGCTCGGCATGATCGCCCTGGGGCTGCTGCTGGTGCAGGGCGTGGTGATCCCTCGCCTGCGCCGCAAGCAGCTCGTGCTCGGGCGCCAGCGGCAGCTCTCGTCGCGGGCGCTCGCGGGCCGCATCGGCGAGATCATCGACGACATCGCCAGCATCCACACCAATGACACGTCCAATTATCAGCGGGCTGAGCTCGCCAACCGGCTGACCGACATCTTCGGCATCCGCTTCGCGCTCTACCAGTGGAAGTTCTTCGTCAAGTTCCTGAACAACCTGCTGGCCCAGATTACGCCCTTCCTGTTCTACATGGTCGGGGGCTACCTCGCCATCATGGGCCGGTTCGACATCGGCCAGCTCGTGGCCGTCATCTCGGCCTACAAGGACCTGCCCGCGCCCGTGAAGGACCTGATCGACTGGGACCAGCAGCGGCTGGACGTCGAGGTCAAATACAACCAGGTCATGGAGCAGTTCTCGGTCGACGACGCGGTCGAACTGCTGCCCCCGCCGGACTACGACGGGCCGGTGCCGCACCTGGCCGGCAGCTTGGCGCTGCAGAACGTCACGGTCCTGGACACGACCGGCACCCGGCTGCTCGACAATTTCAGCATGGCCATGACCATCGACGAGCGTGTCGCGGTCGAGGGAACGTCCACGGGCGGCGGCGAAACGCTGATCGCGGTGGTGGCGCGGCTGGCGCGCCCGAGCAGCGGCCGGGTCGCGCTGGGCGAGCGGGACCTCAAGGACTGGCCGCTTGCCGTGACGGGCCGACGCCTGTCCTACGTGGGCGCCGAAACCTTTCTGCCGCAATCCGACATCAGCGAGGCGCTCCTGTCGGGCCTGCGGCACACGATCGAGCGGCCGAGCGGCGGCCAGGTCCGGCACAAGATCATCAAGGGCCGCGGCAACAGCTTCGACATCGAGGGGGACTGGATCGATTACGCCTCGGCCGGCATGAGCGGCCCAGGCGACACGGGCCGCGCCATCGCGGAGGTTCTGGCCGTCGTGGACCTCGAAAGCGACGTGGTCAGCTTCGGCATGAACCGTCGCCTCGCCGACGAGGACGCGGCCACCCAGGCGCGGTTCGTCGAGTCCCGCGCGCTGTTCCGCACGCGGCTCGAAGAGGTCGGCATGACCCAGCTCATCGAGCCCTTCGACCCGTGGCGCTACAACACGCAAGCCTCCATCGGCGAGAACCTCGTGTTCGGCACGCCGATCGGCGATGCCTTCAACTTCCGGGCGCTCGGCGGCAATCCCGTGCTGCGGCGCGTGCTGGCCGCGCAGCGCCTCGACGCCGACCTGTTCGACATGGGGCGGGAGATCGCCGCCACCATCATGGAGGTGTTCGAAGGGCTGGAAGCCGACAATCCGCTGTTCGAGCAGCTCAGCCTGATGGAGCCCGAGCAGTTCCCGGACTACCAGTCGGCCCTGAAGCGGCTCGGCAACCGCAAGTTCGCCCAGGCCCGGGCCGGCGACCAGGCCATCTTCCTCGACCTCGCGTTCGGCTACGTGGAGGCGCGCGACCGCCTGGGCCTGCTGGACCGGGAGCGGATCGACCGGCTGCTCGAAGCGCGCCACCTGTTCCACGACATGCTCGGGGACGATCAGCGCGACATCGCGTTCTACGATCCTAAGCACTACAACGTGGCCGCCACCATCAAGGACAACGTGCTGCTCGGGCGCGTGGCCTACGGCATCGTCGAGGCGGACGTCCGCATCACCGCGATGGTGCAATCCATCATCGACGACCTCGGCCTGCGTCCGATGGTGTTCCAGGCCGGACTCGCGTTCAACATCGGCAGCGGCGGCAAGCGGCTGAGCGCCGTGCAACGGCAGAAGCTGGCGCTCGCCAGGGCAATCCTGCGGCGCCCCGACCTGCTGGTCGCCCATCGGCCGCTCGGCCAGCTGGACGGACGTGCCCAGGCCACGATCCTGAAAAAGGTCATGACCCTGGCCAGTGCCGGCGAGGGGCGCGGGTTCGGGATCCTGTGGAGCCTCGAACACCCCGAACTCGGCCAGCAGTTCCAGCGCGTGATCCGCATGGAGCACGGACGCAACGTGACCGATCGGAACGACCGGGGCAGCGTGGTCGATGTCCAGGAATTTGCGCGGCGGCGGGCTTCCGGCTAGGTACGGAAGGCCCGATGTTCACCTTCGAGGCAGGCGGACTTGCCTTCGGCTGATTTCACGCGACCCGATCATAATGCAACCAGTTCAACAACTTTGTTCATTACTCTTCCGCCTCCGGGCGATTTCAGGTGAAGTGCGAGAGGGTCTGCCGTGAATTTGTTGAAGGAAGACGTCGAGGTCTTGCGTGAAGTGCCGATCTTCGCATCCGTGGAGCTGTCCAAGCTCAAGCTCCTCGCGTTCGCGTCGCAGCGCCTCGTCTTCGAGACCGGCGACGTCCTGTGCCGCGAGGGGGATCTCGGCGACACCGCCTTCGTGATCATCCGGGGGACCGCCGACGTCCTGGTCCACGCCGGCGACAGCGACATCAAGGTCGCAACCGTCGGCCGCAACGACTTCATCGGCGACATGGCGATCCTGTGCGACATGCCGCGGACCGCCACCGTGGCGGCCGCGACCCGGTGCGAAACCCTGATGATCGGCAAGGCGCAGCTGATGGGTTTGCTGAAGAGCTTCCCCGACATGAGCATCGCGATGATGCGGGTGCTGGCCGGACGCCTGGAGCGCACCAATCGCGCATTGGCCCAGGTGCAGCAGGAACATCGGGCGCACTGACCGGAGATTCCGCCTTCAGCCCGGCAGGCTCGGAGCCGCCACGTAGTCCACGTCGGCGCGGTCGCGCGTTTCGCGCAGGAATCGCTCGACGAAGGCCCAGGCCGCAGCGTCGTGGGCGAGGTGGTGGGTCAGGATGCCAATCGGCGCTCCGGTACGCCGCGCCGCGACCGCCAGGGCGGTCAAGCGCGCGCAAAGCTCCTCCGTGGTCCGCCCGCGACGGCCGCGCTTCCAGTCGATGATATCGAGGTCGGCATCGACCGCGGCGAGACCCGGCGGCAGGACGTGCGCGGCACCGGCGAAGGTCGATATCGCGCGATAGCCGGCATCCGGCAGGCGTTCGAGGAGACTGGCCCGGATGCGGTTCCAGGGCGGAACCAGGACGGGAACTGCCGCGGCCCCGAACAGCCGCTCCATGGCGACGCGCCCCTTCGCGAGCTCCGCCAGGACCGCGTCGTCACCGCGGGAGCCGCCGAGCTCGCAGGCCCGCTCGCCGGGACCCGCGTGGTTGGCATGTGTCCAGCCGTGCTGGCAGGGTTGAAGGGTCGGCCGGTCGCGCAGCCATGCCCCTAGGGCCGGCTCGGCCGTCCCGGGGATCACGGCCAGCAGGACCGGCATGCCGCCCTCGCCGCAGAGCGCGGCCAGACGCTCGAGCGCGGGCGTGACCGCGACCGCGTCGTCGTCGCGCAACCACAGTCGCGTGCGTCCGCCGCCCTCCGCCGTGACCGCGAGTTCCCGATGCAGGGCCGCCCAGCCGGTCGCGGTCATGCCCGGATCCGCGCGTGTTCGGCGTCGTGGCGGGCGAGCGCGTCCCGCAGGCCGGCGTCGAGCCGGTCCGCGGCTCGCGCCAGGTCCCGCTCGCCGTGGACGAAGGCGGAGGCCGCGCGTCCCAGCCGTCGTCGCCGGCCCGGGTCGCGGATGAGCGGAGCGAGCGCAGCCGCGTAGGCATCGGGATCGGGCGGCGTCAGCAGGCCCGTGACGGCATCGCGGATCACGCTTGACGTTCCGTGGCCGCGGACCGCGACGGCCGGGAGCCCGCACGCCTGCGCTTCCAGGTAGACGAGCCCGTAAGCCTCGTTGAACCCGGGCCAGATGAAGACGTCACCGTCGCGAAGCAGCGCCGCGATCCTTTCGCTCGGCACGGCCCCTCGCCAGCGTAGGCGTTCCTCCGGGATCGCGCGGAACGATCGTTCGACCTCCGACCGGGCCGGGCCGTCGCCCACGATCGTCAGCGACCAGGGCAGGTCGAGCACACGTTCCAGCGCTCGCGCCAGGAACGCGTAGCTGCATGCCTTGTCGCCGGCCCGCATCATCGCGACCGTGACGAGTCGCGCCGGTTCGCGGTCCTGACGAACCTCGCCGGCCGGGAAGACCGCGGCGTCGATGAAAGGCGGCAGGTCGATCAGACGCGACGGGTCATCCACGACCTCCGCGAGTCCCTCGCGGTCGTTGGCCGTGAAGCAGAAATGGGCCGTGCCGCCCCGGACGGCCCGCTCGACCAGCTCGTGACCGGCGCCCCACGCCGTGCCACTCCGCTTGGCCGCGTGCGAAGCTTCGGCGGTCACGGACGCGAGCCCGAAGCGCCGGGCCAAGGGAAACGCGATGAGGTCGGGCGCCTTGTAGTAGGGATGGTAGGTGAACAGGAGGTCCGGCATCTCGTCCGGCTGAAGCGTCCACGCCGCTGCGAGGCGATCGACTTCAAGGCGGGCGGCGTGCGGCAGGCACGTGCCGGCCGGATCGTCGGCTCGGGCCGCGTAGGTCCGCAGGGTCGACACGACCGCCGCCTCATGCCCGGCGGCCCTCAGTGCGGCGAGCAGCAGACGCGCCATCTGGCGGTCGCCGGACGGCACGGGATGGTCGGCGGGCTTCAACGGCGCGTAGAACCCGATCTTCACGTCGCGCCGGTTCCGCCAGCCGGTGCTTTCGTCACGCGTTGTAGGGATCGGCCGCGTCGCGCAACCCGTCGCCGAGGAAGTTGAAGGCCAGGATCACCAGGATGACCGGCAGCACCGGCAGCATCAGCCACGGGTAGAGCACCACCACGTTCATGTTCTGGGCTTCGTTGAGCATGACGCCCCAGGAGATGATGGGCGGTCGCAGGCCCAGGCCCAGGAAGCTCAGCGCCGTTTCGCCCAGGATCATGGACGGGATCGTGATGGTGGCCGACGCGATCAGGTGGCTGATGAAGCCGGGCAGCAGGTGGCGCGCGATGATGCGCGGCGTGCGGGCGCCCATGAGTCGCGCGGCCAGCACGTAATCCTCCTCGCGCAGCGCGAGCAGCTTGGCCCGGACCGCGCGGGCCAGCCCGGTCCAGTCCATCAGGCCCAGGATCACCGTGATGCCGAAGTAGACGAGGAGGGGGCTCCAGGTCACCGGCATGGTGGCGGCGAGCGCGAGCCAGATCGGAATGTGTGGGATGGAGTGAACGATCTCGATGGCGCGCTGGCTCAACAGGTCGAACCAGCCGCCGTAATAGCCCGCGAGGCCGCCGATCACCAGACCAAGGCAGAAGCTGATCGAGATGCCGATCAGGCCGACCGTCAGGGACACGCGCGCGCCGTACAGGATGCGGGACAGGACGTCGCGTCCGAGCCGGTCGCTGCCGAACAGGAACAGCGTCCCGCCCTCGGCCGGGCACATCAGGTGCAGCGATCCCGGCACTAGGCCCCAGAACCGATAGGGATCGCCGTGGCAAAGGAACCGGATCGGCTCGATCTTGGCGGGGTCGCGGGTGTAGTCGCGCTTCAGGTTGCGCATGTCGAGGTGGTAGTCGGTGCCGTAGACGAATGGCCCGACGAAGCGGCCGTCGGCGAACAGGTGGATGCCCTGCGGAGGCGACCGGATGAAATCCGTGTTGCGGGTGTTGCCCTCGTAGGGGGCCAGGAACTCGGTGAACGGGATCGTGGCGTAGAGCACCGCGAGCAGCACGGCCGAGACGACCGCCATGCGGTGGCGCTTGAACTTCCACCACATCAGACGCCACTGCGACGCGAGATAGATGCGCTCCTGCGCGGGCGTCAGCTTGGCGACCGACAGCGGATCGAAGGCTTTCTGCGAAACGAAATGGGCCAGCGGGGCGCCGGGCGGGGGGAAGGGCGCGTTCATCGGGTCGATCCTCCGGCCAGCCGAATGCGCGGATCGAGCAGCGCGAGCGCCACGTCGGACACCAGCACGCCCACGATCGTGAGGGTCGCCAGGAACATGAGAAACGAGCCGGCCAGGAACGTGTCCTGCCGCTGCAGGGCGTGGATCAGCAGCGGCCCGGTGGTCTGCAGCGACAGCACGATGGCCACGAGTTCGGCCCCCGACACGATGGAGGGCAGCAGGCTGCCGATGTCGGAGATGAAGAAGTTCATGGCGAGGCGGAACGGGTATTTGATCAGCGCCCGGAACGGGTGCAGCCCCTTGGCCCTGGCCGTGGTGACGTACTGCTTCTGCAACTCCTCAAGGAGGTTCGCCCGGATCGTCCGGATCATGCTTCCCGTGCCGGCCGTGCCGATGATGATCACGGGGATCCAGAGGTGGGCAAGGATCGACTGGAACTTGTCCCAGCTCATGGGCTGGTTGAAGAAGCGCGGCGCCATCAACCCGCCGATCGACAGGCCGAACCAGACGTTGGCGAAATATAGGAAGATCAGGGCCAGCAGGAAATGCGGGATCGCCAGCCCGAGCAGGCCGAGTGTGGTGAGCCCGTAGTCGCCCCAGCTGTACTGGTGCGTGGCCGAGTAGATGCCGATCGGGAACGCGACGATCCAGGTGAACACGATGGTGGCGAAGGACAGGAGCACGGTCAGCCAGAGCCGGTCGCCCACCACGTCCCGCACCGGCATCTGGTACTCGAACGAATAGCCGAAATCGCCCCGGAAGAAGCCGCCGACCCAGCGGAAATAGCGTTCCACGGGCGGCCGGTCGAGGCCGTATTCCTTCTTCATGAACTCGATGCGGGTGTTGTCGGCCTTCTCGCCCTGGGCCTGCAGTTCGGCCGCGTAGTTCGTGAAGTAGTCGCTCGGCGACAGGCTCATGACTCCGAAGATGATGGCGCTCGTCACGAACAGGGTCGGGATCATGATGAGGACGCGTCGGATCAGGTAGGCCATCATGGCGGGTCAGCCTCCGGGCGCGTCGCTGAGCCAGAACGTGTCGGGCATGTAGATGCCGAAGAAGCCGCCCGGCTCGAAGCCGTACAGGGCCGCGTCGGGCACGTTGTGCATGTCGTCCTTGACCACGAGCGGCTGCTGCGTGCCGTTGACGATGCCGATCGTGAACACCTGATCGGCGTTGATGGCGAGCATCTTGTCCCACACGCTCCGCCGCTCCTCGGGGCTGGTGGAGCGTCGCCACTGGCGATAAAGGTCGACCAGCTGCTGGGCTTCGGGCATGTCGACCTTGTCGCCCTCGTGCCCGTCGGACTCGAAGTTGAGCCCCCAGCGCGACCACTGGAACTCGGATTCGTGGATGGGCGCGAGGTCGTCGGGTTCGATGGCCGGCGTCGGCGCGCCATTGTCGATGCCCTGCGACATCGACATGACGGTGCGGCCGTCCAGGATCCGCTGCCGGAACAGGTCGCGCGTCGC
>CAXTEP010000015.1:13534-41299 GCA_964243125.1 uncultured Lichenihabitans sp.
AGGTAGCGGGCCTGCAAGGTCGTGTCGCCGCTCGCGCTCTTGGCCGGGATGAGGGAAGTCGTGCCGAGCACGAGCTGCACCTTGTCGATGTAGGGCAGCTGGTGCCCGTCCTGGTCGACGCGGTGGTAGTAGGGGTTGCGCTCGAAGATGTAGAGTTCGGCGGGCGGCTTGGTCCGGTTCCACCACGGGTCCAGCGTGGGCAGGTCGGGGTTCTCGGCGCGGTACTGGCGCGACATGCGCTCGTGCAGCGACGACCAGTTCATGACGCGGGCCTTCTTGACCCGCCCCGCCAGCACCTCCTTGTCGGCGTAGTGGTCGTGAAACTGCTTCAGGTAGTGGGCCGGCATGAAGATGTAGACCGGCTGGGGGCCGGCCAGCGCCGGAACGAAAGCCGGGTTCGGCTCGTCCCAGCTGTACCGGACCGTCAGGGGATCGACGACCTCGAAGCGCGGCGGGTTGCCACGCACCAGCAGGGCGGCATCAGGGCCGGATGGGCTCAACGCCTTGTTGTTGGCCACGTCCTCCCACCAGTAGCGGAAATCCTCGGCCGTGAACGGCTGCCCGTCGGACCAGCGATGGCCCTCGCGCAGGTGAAGCGTGAAGACCTTATCGTCCGTGACCTCGAGGCTCTGCAGGATGTCGGGCACCACATGCATCTGCTCGTCGAACACGAGCAGCCGCGCGTAGGAATACATGGTCATCATGCGAAGGTCGCGCTGATCCCCCATCAGCATGCGCCAGGTCCCGCCCGGCTGGCCGGTTTCGCGCTTCATCGCGGGAAGGTCCACGATCCGCGGCACCTTGGGCAGCCGCTCCGCCACGGGCGGCAGCGCGCCGGCCTGCACCTGATCCTGGAAATAGGGTGTTTCCCGCGGCTGCGCGATCTCGGCCCGCGATCCGGCAGCGCCGAGCAGCAGCGCCGCGGCCGCGATCCAGAGCGTGACGGCCGTCCGCCGCCTCATGCCGCGAGATCCCTGACGTCGACCTCCGGCCGGGCCAGCACCATGTGGCCGTTGCCGAGGTCGATCGGCTTCATGGCGCCCGGTTGCCCCTCGTCCCGGAACGCGGGGGCCCAGCGGTCCGGGTTCGACGCGCTCTTGCCCAGAAGCTGGCGAAAGTCGAGCGGCCGATCCAGGTCGGGGTAGGGGACGGCCGCCAGCAGCGACTTGGTGTAGGGGTGCACGGGCGCGCGGAACAGGATCTCGCGCGGCGCCGTCTCGACGATGCGGCCGTGCGCCAGAACCGCGATGCGGTCGGCCACGTAGTTCACCACCGCGAGATTGTGCGAGATGAACAGGTAGGTCAGCCCGAGTTCGCGCTGGAGATCCTTGAGCAAGTTGAGCACCTGGGCCTGCACCGACACGTCGAGCGCCGACACGGGCTCGTCGCAGATGATCAGGTCGGGGTTGAGCGCCAGCGCCCGGGCGATGCCGATGCGCTGGCGCTGGCCACCCGAGAAACTGTGCGGGTAGCGGTTCAGGAAGCGGCGGTCGAGGCCCACCGCGCCCATCAGGTCGCCGACCCGCTCCACCTGCTCGTGCCGGGTGCCCCTGTCGTGGATCTCCAGCGGCTCGCAAAGCAGGTTGAGTACGGTCATGCGCGGCGACAGCGAGCTCACCGGGTCCTGGAAGATCATCTGCACGCGGCGCCGGAACGCGCGTTCCCGGTCGCCCCGCAGCGCGAGCACGTCGAGATCCCCCTTGCGGTCGTGGAAGGTGACGCTACCGCTGTCGGCCTTGATGGCCCGCATGATGAGCTTGGACACGCTCGTCTTGCCGCAGCCGCTTTCGCCCACGAGGCCCAGGCACTCGCCCCGCATGACGGTGAAGCTGATGTCGTCCACCGCCACGACCGTGTCGCTGCCGAGCGAACCCTGGCTCTTCACCTTGTAGGTCTTGCGCAGGTTCCGTACGGTCAGCAGCGGGGCGTTGAAGCCCGCCGGCCGTTCGCGCCGCGCCCGGACCAGGGGCGCGATGTCCTCGTTGGCGTTGCGCAGGGCGACCAGGCGCTCGCCGGGCGCCATGTCGAAATGCGGCACGGCCTTCAGCAGCGCTTTCAGGTAAGGATGGGCGGGGCGGCGGAAGATGTCGTCGGCCGGGCCCGCCTCCATGATCTCGCCGTGGTAGATCACCACGACCTCGTCGGCCATGTTGGCCACCACGCCCAGGTCGTGGGTGATCATCAGGATCGCCATGCCGAGCTCGCGCTGCAGGTCGCGCATCAGATTCAGGACCTGGGCCTGGATGGTCACGTCGAGCGCGGTGGTGGGTTCGTCGGCGATCAGCAGGGCCGGGTGGCAAATCAGGGCCATGGCCAGCATGGCGCGCTGACGCAACCCGCCCGACAGTTCAAAACTGTACTGGTCGTAGGCCTGCTTGGGCCGCTTGAATCCCACGAGGTCGAGCATGCGCTCCGTGGTGCTCCGGGCCTCGCCGTGCGCGACCGGCCGGTGCAGCCGCAGCGCTTCCTCAATCTGGTTGCCGATCGTGTGGACGGGCGACAGCGACGACATCGGCTCCTGGAAGATCATGCCGATGCGGCCGCCCTGCAGTGACCGCATCTTTGCGCCCGTGCGGGGCAGGGCCGCGATGTCGACCGACGGCTTGGTTGGTTTGGCTGGATCGTTGAAAAGGATCTGGCCGCCCGTGATGGTTCCGGCCTTCGGCAGCAGGCCCATGATGGCCTGCGAAATGACCGTCTTGCCCGATCCGGACTCGCCCACGAGCGCCACGGTCTTGCCGGCCGGAACCCGGAACGACACGCCCTTGACGACCTCCAGGGATCGTCGTTGCAGCTGAAATGCAACCTTCAGGTCGTCGACGCGCAGGATGTCGGGCTTGTCCAGGGTCGGCGCGTGGTCAGCCACAGTGAAGCCCTTGTGCACGACGGTTCGCCATCATGGCGCAGGTGATTAACACATACTAGAGCTTATGGTTCTGCGGACCTGCAAGGCCGGCCACGTTTTGTCGGGCCTTCGCGTTCTGGGCCGCCATGGCGTAGCCTCCGGATGCGCCGTCGATGAAGTGGATGTGATCGGGCCGGGTCGGCGAGGGAATCACGCAGGTCACGGTCGCGGTCGCCTGCCGGTGCAGACCGTAGGACGCCACACCGTCCCGCTCGGCCCGGATCAGCCGGGCCTCAATGGACGCCGCCACGGTGGACGAACAATCGAGCGTGAGCATGAGGCCATCGGCGTATTTGCGGAAATCGGAATTGGCCACCACCTCCCGCAGGTAGCGCTCGGCCGAGAAGCTGCCCGCCGACACGCGGCCGTTGAGCGCCGCCCACGCCAGCAGCGACGACCATGCGGTCCTGATCAGCGTTCCGGCGCCGCGCTGCAGGGCGGCGGTGAGGCGGATGGCCTTCAGGTTGAGGCCGCTGCGCAACCCGAACACGGGAACCGGCCGGGTCGCGGCGCCGCGCCCCGCGAGGTCCAGCACCGCCGCGACCAGCTCGCGGAACGCGGGATCGTCCGACCCCGCCGCCGGGCGGACCAGAACCGACAGGATGACGCCGTTGCGGGCCCGAATGTCCCGGAACCGGCACGACAGGCCCGTCAGGTCGGGCTCGCGCCCCGGGATCTCGGGCGGCAGGGCGAGGGCGCCCGCCTTGAGCTGGGTTTCCGCCCAAGCGAGGCCGCCGCCTGCAAACATCGCGTAGGACACGTCGTCGGAGGCCGCGAAGCGCGCGACCCGCACGTCGTAGCCCCGCGCCCGGATCTCGCCGATCCGCAGCGCGCCCCCGCGCAGGTCGAGGTCCAGGGCCCGGCCGACCCAGGGGACGGTGGCGGCCAGGGCCTCGACGGCGGCCACGCCCAGGTCGGGCG
Organism: uncultured Lichenihabitans sp.; assembly: GCA_964243125.1. GTDB lineage: Bacteria > Pseudomonadota > Alphaproteobacteria > Rhizobiales > Beijerinckiaceae > Lichenihabitans. The sequence continues at coordinate 17,361 of CAXTEP010000015.1, forward strand.
GAACCGCGAAGACCGCACCATCGCCGCCGAACACGAACGGGAAGTCGAGGTGGCCCAGGCGGTTCGACACCGCCGAGATGACCGACGCGCCGGCCATGTTCACGGCCTTGTAGCGTCCCGCCGCGATGGCCTGGGTCGAGGAGGTGACGTCGGCCAGACCGAGCACCCAATCGTCGGGCAGGGGCACGAACACGTCCGGATCGACCACGCCCGCGAACTCCGGGAACGGCACGATGCGGGCGTAGAACCCGGAGCCCACGGGCGGCGGCCGACGCCCGGCATCGGGCGGATCGCCCTCGCGGCTCCCCGGGTCAGCGCCCGTCATGGCGATCGGACGGGGCGGTGCAGGACGCGGGAACAGGCTCGCGATGACATTGTTATCTCTCGCACAAGCACCTGGGGCATGGCACGAGGCTTGCCTGCCTCGACCCACCATCCCCGGAGTCTACACCTTGTCCGCACCAGGTCGAAGCTTCGATGAAATGTCGGGTCCGGACGCGCGGCCACGGGAGATCTACGCCCGGCTGGCACGCTGGCTCGCCGAAGCACCGCCCGGGCTGCTGGCGTCCCGCCGCGCCCATGCCGACCTCCTGTTCCGGCGGATCGGCATCACATTCGCGGTCTACGGCGAGGACGCCTCCACCGAGCGCCTGATCCCGTTCGACATCGTGCCGCGCCTGATCGGCCGGAGCGAGTGGACGCGCGTCGAGCGTGGCCTGATCCAGCGCGTGAAGGCGCTGAACATGTTCCTGGCCGACATCTACGGGGCCCGCGAGATCCTGAGGGCCGGCGTGGTGCCGGAGGAGCTGGTTGTCCAGAACCCCTATTTCCGGCCCGAGATGGTCGGCATCAAGGTGCCGTTCGACACCTACGTGCACATTGCGGGCATCGACATCGTCCGCATCGACGAGACCGACTTCTACGTTCTCGAAGACAACGTGCGCACGCCCTCGGGCGTTTCGTACATGCTGGAGAACCGCGAGGTCATGATGCGGCTTTTCCCCGAGCTCTTCACCTCCCACCGGGTCGCACCGGTCGAGAACTACACCGACATGCTGCTGCGCTCGCTGCGCAGCGTATGCCCGGTTGCGGCCGACGCCGACCCGGTGGCGGTGCTGCTGACCCCCGGCCAGTACAATTCGGCCTATTACGAGCACTCGTTCCTGGCCGACAAGCTGGGCATCGAGCTCGTGGAAGGTCGCGACCTCTTCGTGGACGGGGCGGTCTGCTACATGCGCACCACCGAGGGTCCGAAGCGGGTGGACGTGATCTACCGGCGCATCGACGACGACTTCCTCGATCCGCTCGCGTTCCGGCCCGACAGCGCCCTCGGGGTGCCGGGCGTGATGGAGGCCTACAGGAAGGGCAACGTCACCCTGGCCAACGCGGTCGGCACCGGCGTGGCCGACGACAAGGCCGTCTACACCTACATGCCGGAGATCATCCGGTTCTATCTCGGCGAAGCACCCCTGCTCAAGAACGTGCCGACCCATCGGTGCCGCGAGCCCGACACGCTGAGCTACGTGCTCGACCATCTGGGAGACCTGGTGGTCAAGGAGGTGAACGGATCGGGCGGCTACGGCATGCTGGTCGGCCCGCACGCCACGCGGGAGCAGATCGCGCTCTTCGCCGAAAAGCTGAAGCGTGACCCGCACAACTTCATCGCCCAGCCGACGCTGTCGCTCTCCACATGCCCCACCGCCATGGCGGACGGCATCGTGCCGCGCCACGTCGACTTCCGCCCTTTCGTGCTGACCGGCGCCGGAGGCACGCAGGTTGTTCCCGGCGGGCTGACCCGTGTCGCCATGACCGAAGGGTCGCTGGTCGTGAACTCGAGCCAGGGCGGCGGCACCAAGGACACCTGGGTGGTCGAGGAGGGTGCAGACCGGTGAGCGCGACCGAGATCGAGACGGGCGGCGCCCGGACGGCGGGCAGGGGACGACCCGCGCGCAAGTTCACCATGCTGTCGCGAACCGCCGACAACATCTTCTGGCTGGCCCGCTACATGGAGCGCGCCGACTTCCTGGCCCGCACCCTTGAGGCCACGCAGCGTCTGGCCGTGCTGCCGGCCGACTACAAGGAGGACGCGACCGAGTGGGAAAGCGCGCTCGAGACCGCCGGCGCCGCCGAAGCCTACCGGGACAAGTACCCCGCCATCGAAGCCGCCCAGGTGGTCGACTTCCTGACCTTCGACCAGGACAATCCATCGTCGATTTGCAACTGCATCGAGCGCGCCCGCACCAACGGGCGCGCGGTGCGAACGGCGCTCACGGCCGAGATGTGGGACGCGATCAACGGGGCCTGGATCGAACTGCAACGGTTCCAAGGCTCGCGCAAGGTGTCCGGCCCGGAGCGGCGCGAGGAACTCAACCGCTTCCTGGACTTCGTCAAGCAGACGTCGCTGGTGTTCGACGGCTGCGCCTACCGCACCATGCTGCGCGATCCATCCTACTGGTTTTCCCGCCTCGGGCTCTTCGTCGAGCGGGCCGACAACACGGCCCGCATCCTCGACGTCAAGTACCACCTCCTGCTGCCCGACACCGAGGCCGTGGGAGGAACGCTGGACTATTTCCAATGGGCCGCGATCCTGCGCGCCGTATCGGCCCTGACCGCCTACCATTGGGTGTACCGCGAGGGCATCAAGCCGTGGCTGGTGGCCGACCTGCTGATCCTGCGGCCCGAAATGCCGCGGTCGCTGCTGTTCTGCTACGAGAACATCGTCCGCTACCTGGACCTGATCGCCGAAGCCTACGGCAAGCAGGGCCCGGCCCAGGATCAGGCGCGGCAGACCATGGCGGCGCTCGAAGCGTCCTCGATCCAGGACATCTTCCAGAACGGCCTGCACGAGTTCATCACCGACTTCCTCGACCGCAACGACCAGCTCGGCATGGCGATCGGGCAGCAGTTCCTTGCGTGAGGGGCGGACCGATCGGATTTGGCGTCAAGCGGCTTGGTGTCGGGTCTTCACAGGTGGCCGAATCTCGACGACAGCGACGGTGGTCGACATTTTGACGCAATCGCCATGATTTCGCCGTCTGATTGCGGCGAGAGATAGGCAACAACGTGCAAGGGCGTGGCCAAGAGGCGAAGACGACAAAGTTCCGTTGCATGCTGGAAATTTGTGTAAAGCGCCGGTCCATTAACCTAAGATGCAACCTGAGGCATTTTTGCATCATTGCGGTTCGAACTGTTCTTCGATGCGTTTTATTAATTTACAAGCAACCATGGCTGGCTAGGTTGGCGTCGGTTTTATTGATCACCACGGGTACATCGATGTCCAACACGTTTCGCTTCGCGATTGCCGCGACTTTCGGTCTTGCCATGGCCGGGTCGGCCATGGCGGCCGATCTTCCGCTCCGAAGCCCTCCGCCGGTTTACGCGCCCCCGCCGCCCATTTTCACCTGGACCGGCTTCTACCTCGGCGTGAACGGCGGCTATGACTTCGATCATCGCAGCCGCTACCTGACCGGGACCTCGAACGGCGCGGTGGCGCTGGGCTCGGCCGTGCCGACCCCCTTCCGCCAGGAGGACGACGGCTTCACGGCCGGCGGCCAGATCGGCTACAACTACCAGATCGGCGGCCTGGGCGGCCTCGGCGGCGGCAGTTTCGGCCTCGGTGCGGCGAGCATCGTGGTCGGCGTCGAAGCCGACATCGCCTACACGGACCTCGACAAGACCGCGGGCTTCACGGGCCCGAACGCCAACCCGGCTCTCGGACCTGCCACCACTACGTTCCGCTCGCAGATGGACTTCCTGGGCACGGTTCGCGGCCGCGTCGGCGTGGCGTTCAACCAGTTCCTCGTCTACGGTACCGGTGGCTTCGCCTACGGCGACGTGACCAACAGCGCGACCTTCACGACGCCGCGGCTGACCTCCGCGGGTCGCGCCGACGACATCCAGACCGGTTACGCGGTGGGCGGCGGCATCGAATACGCGCTTCCCACGGGCTCGTTCCTGAACTTCTTCAAGGCGAGCGCTGTGACGGTGAAGGGCGAATACCTCTACTACGACCTGGGTGGTCGCGAGTTCACCTACGGCGACGGCCTGACCTTCTCGCGCGTCAAGACCGACGGCGAACTGGCCCGCGTCGGCATCAACTACAAGTTCTGACCGGGCGGGCCTGTCCGGCCCACCCTTCAATTCCCGAACCTCGCCGGCTCACGCCGGCGGGGTTTTTCTTTGCCCGCCTCGCCGAAGCGGCCCTATCTGGTTCTCAGCTCTCAGGTGTCGGACGACGATGGGGCGCTCCGTCCTGCCACGGACCCAGGGCAGGGCGCGCCCGCTCCGGGCCGGTGCAACGCGTCAGAACACGTAGGGGTAGACGTAGCGCTGGATGACATCCTCCACCAGGATGAGCAGCAGCAGCAGGATGATGGGCGACACGTCGATGCCGCCGAGATTCGGCAGCACGCCCCGGATCGGGCGCAGCAGCGGTTCCGTCAAGGCGTTGAGGAAATTCCACACCGAGCGGACGAGGTTGTTGCGGAAGTTGACGACGTCGAAGGCGAGCAGCCAGGACAGGATCGCGCTCGCGATGATGACGTAGCCGTACATCTGGAGCACGAGGAGAATGACGTCCAACAACGCGCGCATGGCTTCTCGGGCATCCTGGGTTGAGCCGAAAACCGGCGGATCGGTTTAACGGCCCCGGTTCCGCGCCGCAACACCGCATCGACGTCCCGCGCCCGCGGGCCAATCGGCCTTTGACAATCCCCGTTGCTCCGCTCAGGGTGCACCGACATCGTGCGGAAAGGGTGGCGCCGATGCTCCCGGGTTCCCACGACCTGCCGCTCCGCACGGCGCCATCCCGCCAACGAGCCCCCGACGTGCCTTTCCTCCGCAACGCCGTCCGACCTCCCTTCCCCCACCTCGCCGCCCTGATCCTCCTGCTCGCGGGCTCCAACCTGCCCGCCATGGCGCAACTGGCGCTGCCGGGGGCCGTGGAACCGAGCCCCGCCGGCAGCGTGGAGCCGCCTCCGGCACCCCGCCCGAAGCGCCCGGTGCCGGCCGACGCCGCGCCGGCTCCGGTCCACGTTCTTTCGCCGGCCGTGCTGGCCGGAAAGACCTTCTTTCTCAACGCCGCGCACTCGCAGGTCACGTTCGAGCCGCACGCCGACAGCGTCGAGGTCGTCCGCATGACGCTGAAGGGCGAGTCGACCCGCAACAGCCTGGAAACCTGCGAGATCGACGTTCCCGGCACCCCCGTCGCGGTCAGGGACGCGGGCCGCCCGGACGGGGTGACGCGGGTTCAACTGGTCCTGGATGCTTGCCCGGTCGCGTTCGACGTCCTGGACGGCGCGGTCCTGGTCGACCGGACGCAGGGCACCTGCGAGTTCAAGGAGAAGCACTGCCGCGTCGATCCATCGGGCCTGTGGGGACCCCTGTCGGGCGATCTCGGACCCGACAAGGCCAAGGGCATCGAGCGCGCCCGGGCGCAGGCCGAGGTCGCGGTGCGCAAGACCTACAAGGCGCTGGCGGCCTCGACCAAGGACCGCGTCGCGATCGCGGGGTTCGCCCGCGATCAGGCGCAGTTCTCGTCCACCCGCACCGAGATCTGCCGCGATTACGTGGGCGAAGGACGGCACGGGTTCTGCGCCGCCAAGCTCACGGAGGCCCGCGCCGACTTTCTGCGCGCCAAGCTGGACGAGAGCCTGGCCGCCAAGGCCGAGCGCAAGCGGGGCCGCAAGGCGGCGAAACCCTAGCGCGTCCTTGGAACCGGCGCCGCAGCGCCGGACGTCGTGGGTGGTTCAGACCGGCAGGCCGACGCGGTGCTGGGCGACGGGGATCATGGCCCGGACCTTGGCGACCCGGGCCGGGTCGATGCGGGCGGACGCGAGCCCGACGCCGTCGCTGGCCCGCGCCACCACGTGGCCCCACGGGTCGGCGACGAGCGAATGCCCGTAGGTGTGCCGCGTTTCATTGCCCTGCTGGAAGCTGCCGGTCTGCGCGGCGGCGCAGAAATACGTCTCGGTCTCGATCGCGCGAGCGCGGCAGAGCACCTCCCAATGGTCCTTGCCGGTCTGCATGGTGAAGGCGGCCGGCAGCGCGATCAGCGTCGCGCCCCGGTCCGCGAGCGCCTGGAACAGCGCGGGGAAGCGCAGGTCGTAGCAGATGGCGCAACCCACCGTCACGCCTTCGCAATCGTAGGTCACCACAGCGTCGCCGGGCTCGAAGCTCGCGCTCTCCTTGTAGTCGACCCCGTCGGGGGTGGTGATGTCGAACAGGTGGATCTTGCGGTAGCGCGCGACTTCCCGGCCCCCGCGGTCGAACACCAGCGTGGTGTTGCGGAGCCGCCCCTCGCCCGGCGTCGCTTCCAGGATCGAGCCCGCGTGGATGAAGACGCGGTGCCGGGCCGCCAACTCCTGCAGCATGGCGTAGGCGGGACCGCCGGGCAGCGTTTCGGCGGCGGCGCGCTTGGCCTGCCGGTCCCCGCCCATGAAGTCGAACACTTCAGGCAACAGGATCCAGTCCGGACCGTCCTCCGCGACGGCCCGCTCGATCAGCGCCCGGGCGCTCGCGAGATTGGCGGCCTTGTCGCCGATCGAATTCATCTGAACGAGGGACACTTTCATGATCGGTCCTGCGGCTCGGGCCCGCGGCACTGTCGGGGGCGGGCGGCGGTTCGTCAATGCGTCGGCTCGGGCCCGCGCCACAGGTACCATGCCACGGCGCCGAGCACGCAAGCCGCGCCCGCCAGGGCGGCCCGGCTGGGCTGTTCGGCGAAGGCGAGCCAGACCCAGAGCGGCCCCAGCACGACGTCGAGCAGGCCGAGCAGGCCCGCCTCGCCCGACGGGATCAGCCGGCCGCCCATCAGGAACAGCAAGTAGGCCAGGGCCGTGGTCGACGCACCGAACAGGGCCAGCACCGCCATCTCGCGTCCATCGGGGCCGCGTCCCGTCATCAGGGGCCAGCACACGATCCCGCACAGCAGCGCCGCGCCGGCGTTGACCAGCGCCACGTTCATGGCGGGGTAGCGGCGCGCCATGACCAGGATGACGCAGAACGTCAGCGTCATCACGAAGGCGAGCACGTCGCCCGCGACGTCGCTCGCGCGGGTGGCCGACGCCGCCATGACGACGATCCCGCAGCACGCCGCCGCGCTGGCCCGGAGCACGCGGCGGTCGGCCCGTTCGCCCATGGCCAGGAACGCGAGGCCGGCCGCCACGAACGGCACGGTGGCGTAGATGGTCAGGACGTTGGCCACGGTGGTGAGCTTCAGGGCCGCCACGTAGGACACCATCGACACGGCCGAGACCACCACGGCCAGCAGGCCCGGCCACCCGGACACGCGCGCCGCCCGTCGCAGTTGGAAGCCTTCCTGGAAGCACGCCACCGACAGCAGCGCCGCGGCCGCGAAGAGCGAGCGCCACACCAGGATGGTCCAGACATCGAGGTCGAGCGCCCGGACGAACAACCCGGCCGTGCTCCAGAGCAGGGCCGCGGTCGCCACCATCGCGATGCCGCGACCCCGGCCTTTCCGTATTCCAGCCACCCGAACCCCCGATTCGCGCCAGCGAACGTCCCGAACCGGCCGTCTTGCCCACGCCCGACGGCCCTCGCCTTGACTTCAATCCCCCGAGCCGTCAGGTTCCGCGCCGCTCCGGCGACCCCCATCGGGCCGGTGCCCCGCGGATGGCCAAGGCGGCTCCTGCAAGAAAGGCGACCCGGTCACTCCATCCATGCGAAGTTACCTCGATTTTGAAAAGCCCGTGGCCGAAATCGAGGCCAAGCTGGAAGAACTCCGGGCGGTTGCCGCAAGCGACGACGCCATCCCGATCGGCGAGGAACTGACCCGGCTCGAAGCCAAGGCCGCCAAGGCCCTGGCCGACCTCTACGTCGGCCTGACGCCCTGGCAGAAGACGCAGGTGGCCCGCCACCCGCAGCGGCCGCACTTCTTCGATTACGTGCGGGCGCTGATCACCGACTTCACGCCCCTGGCGGGCGACCGGGCCTACGGCGAGGACCACGCCATCACGGGCGGGTTCGGGCGCTTCCAGGGCCGGGCCGTTTGCGTGATCGGCCAGGAGAAGGGATCCGACACCGAGAGCCGCCTCAAGCACAATTTCGGCATGGCGCGGCCCGAGGGCTACCGCAAGGCCGCCCGGCTGATGGACATGGCGGACCGTTTCGACCTGCCGGTCATCACCCTGGTCGACACCGCCGGGGCCTTTCCCGGCATCGACGCCGAGGAGCGGGGGCAGGCCGAGGCGATCGCGCGTTCCACGGAAGCCTGCCTCGCGCTCGGCTCTCCTAATGTGGCGCTGGTGATCGGCGAGGGCGGCTCGGGAGGCGCGGTGGCGATCGCCACGGCCAACCGGGTGCTGATGCTCGAACACGCCATCTACACGGTCGCGTCGCCCGAAGCGTCGGCCTCGATCCTGTGGCGCGACGCGTCCCGGGCCGAGGACGCGGCCACCAGCATGAAGGTCACGGCGCAGGACCTTCTCCGGTTCGGCATCATCGACGCGATCGTGCCCGAACCGCCCGGGGGCGCCCACCGCGATCCCGACTTCGCCTACGCGGCCGCGGGCGGCGCCATCGCGCGGGCCTTGGGTGAGTTCGACGGCCGCTCGCGCGAGGCCGTGATGGAGGCGCGGGCCGAGAAGTTCCTGGCGATCGGGCGGAAAACGTGATCCGCGAATATTTTTGCAACACGGGAACAAATTCGCCGGTGCGTTTTCCGAGTCACGGCCGGCCTGTGTTAACCTGCCGGTAGGGTCGGCACCGGCAAGCTTAACGGTACCTCGCCTTCAACGGTCGATTGCAGCGGAACTCAACGGCATGTCGTTAGGACGGACAATTCGCTCGCTTCTTTCGCTGGCGGCGGCGTTCGGTGGCGCCGCCCTGCTGGCCGGGTGCGAGGACACGGGTTCGACGTCCAGCTACCGCGCCTTCGCGCCGATCCCGCAGGACACGCTGACCCTCATGGATGCCAAGAGCACCGTGAAGGACGCGCCCATGCTGATCCGCGCCTACAAGAAGGAAGCGGAATTCGAGGTGTGGAAGCGCAAGGCGGACGGCAAGTACGTCTTCCTGAAGACGTTTCCGATGTGCCGCTGGTCGGGCCAGCTCGGCCCCAAGGTGACGGAAGGCGACCGTCAGGTTCCGGAAGGGTTCTACACGATCACCCCGGGCCAGATGAACCCGAACTCGCACTACTACCTGTCGTTCAACGTCGGCTACCCCAACGCCTACGACCGCGCCAACGGCCACACGGGCGGCTCGATCATGGTGCACGGCATCTGCTCGTCGGCGGGCTGCTTTTCCATGACCGACAAGCAGATCGAGGAAATCTACGCCCTGGCGCGCGAGTCCTTCGCGGGCGGCCAGCGCGCCATCCAGATGCAGTCCTATCCGTTCAGGATGACGGCCGAGAACCTGGCCAAGCTGCGGCTCGATCCCAACATGCCGTTCTGGCGCGAGCTCAAGAAGGGCAATGACTATTTCGAGCTGACCAAGACCGAAACGCCGGTCGGGGTGTGCAGCAAGCACTACGTGTTCGGCGCCACGCCCAAGTCGGGTCGTTTCGACGCGGAAGCGAACTGCCCGCCCCTCAACGAGGACGCGGACGTGAAGGCGCTGGTGGCCATGAAGGCCGCCAAGGACGATGCCGAAGTCGCCGACCTCGTCAGCAAGGGCGCCAAGCCGGTTCGCATCATCTACGCGGACGGTGGCCAGAACGCCGAGTTCGCGCACCGCTTTGTCGAGGTGAGCCGCCCCGACGCGCTGGCCGAGGGTCCCACCGAGATCGTGCTCGACCAGGGATCCAAGGCCAAGTCCACGCTGGTGCAGATCGCGGCCGTGAAGGCCCACGTCAAGACGCTGCTGGCCCAGGGCAACGTGATCACCTCCAACGTGCCGGTCGCGGAAGGGTCGGCCAAGACGATCGTGACTGCCGCGCCCAAGCCCGCCGTGACGGCGGTTCAAACCGCGCAGGCCGATGTGCCGGCGACCTTCGGGGCCGCACCCTCGGCCTACGCGGCGTCGCCGAGGACCGACGAGGGACAGGGCTTCTTCAAATCGATCCTGAGCTTCGGTGGTGTCGCGAAGCCGGACGCCGCTCCGGCGGTGCAAGCCACCACCCCTGCGGTTCCGAGCGCTCCGACGCCTGTTCTGACCCGCAAGGTCGTCAAGGCCGCCCGCGTGGTCCCGCCGGCTCCCGCGCCCAAGCCGCAGCAGGTGTCGAGCGCGGCGCTGCCCAAGGAGATCGCGGGCGACAGGACGGCGCTCCCGACCGGCCTGCTGGCGTTGCTGCCCAGCTTCAACTGACCGGCCCGGGCGACATCCGAGCCCCTTCGGTGATCCCGCCGAGGGTCTTGGCCGCGCGCGAGCCGCTGGACGATACCTCGACCGGCTCGGGACGACAGCGGCGGTCGGGTCCGTAGCGGATCCCGGCTGCGCGGACGGACTTTTCGGCCACCGGTAGACCGCGATCACTCACCCCTCCAGCCCGGCCCGGCGGAACGTTCCCCTGGCCAGCGCCGTCCAGTCCAGCCCGCCGTCGCCGTGCGCGATCGCATCCAGCAGGCTGTCGCGCAGGATGCTCGCGACCGGCATCGGCACGTGCGCGGCTTCGGCGGCCGCGAGCACCAGCCGCACGTCCTTGGCCCCCAGCGTCAGCTTGAAGCTGGCCGGTTCGAAGCTGCCGGCCGCGACCCGCGCCCCGTAGTTCTTGTGCACGACCCCGTCGAACAGCGTTCCGGTCAGCACGTCCATCAGGTCCTGGGACGCCACACCGTTGCCGCGTCCCAACGCCATGGCCTCCGCCATCGTCTGGATCGAGGCCGCGATCATGTAGTTGCCCGCGAGCTTCACCACGTTGGCGCGGTACGGCTCGTCGCCGAGCCGCCATACCTTCTGTCCCATGGCCTCGAACAGCGGGTTGACGCCGTCGATGAGCGCGTCCGGGCCGGCGGCCAGGATGTTGAGCTGGGCCGCCTGCGCCACCTCGGTGCGGCCGAACACGGGCGCCGCCACGTAGCCCACCCCGGCCTCCCGGTGGCGGGTGTCGAGTTCCTTGGCGAACGCCACCGAGATCGTGGCCATGTTGACGTGGACGACCCCGGCCGGGGCGCCTTCGAGCAGGCGGCCCTCGTCCAGGACCCCGCGAAGGGCGGCATCGTCGGCCAGCATGGTGAGCACGGCCTCGCCCGCGAAAGCGTCCCGGGCGGAGTTGCAGGCCACGGCCCCTTCGGCCGCCAGGGCCTCGACGGGCCCTGGCGAACGGTTCCAGACCCGTACCGTGTGGCCCGCGCGCAGCAGGTTGGCCGCCATCGCGCGACCCATGCCGCCGAGCCCGATGAAACCCACATCCATGGCAATCTCCCGGCGAGCCGATCCGGGGACGCCGCCTATCCGCGGTCGTCCATGATCCGGTCCATCGCGGCATCCAACGCGTGAACCGCGAGTTCGGTCACGGCCGGCCCTTCGGTCCAGACCAGGAAGGCGCGGCATGCCCTGTCGGGGTAGAGCGGCTGCACGGCCGCGCGATAGAGCGCCAGCTGGGCCACGTAGCTGGGCGGGGTTTCCTCGGCCGGGCGTGGCCGGCCGGTCTTGAAGTCGGCGATCCAGACGGCCGCGTCGTCGATGCCGATGCGGTCGATCTGGCCCGAAACGTCCAGGCTACCGCCGTCGGGGCGCGACAGCTTGGCCGCCACCGCGACCTCGGCCCGCGATCCCGGCCCGAACAGGACCTGGAGGGCCGGGTCGTCGAGCACCCGCAGGGCCTGGTCGACCAGCCCGGCGTGCTGGTCGGGCGCCAGCGCGCGGCCGCGTGTGCCCAGGTATCGCAGGGCGGCGTCGCGGCGGCGCGCCGCTGGCACGTCGGGCAGGTGCTGGAGCAGGCGGTGCGCCAGCCGGCCGAGCGCCATGGCCTGCCGGCGGCGTAGTCCCGTGCGGTCCGCCACGTCCTCGTCGTCGCTCCCGTCCGCCTGATCGGCCGCTGCCAGCGCCCGCGACGGGCGAAGCGGTGGAGCCAGGGGCGTCTCGCGCGGCGCCGGCCGGGTGATCCAGGCCGGCAGCGCGGCCCCGGGGGCGAGCGCCATCGCACCTTGCGCGGGGGTCGCGGCCGGCGGGAACGCGTCCCCGCGGCGCAGGATCGTCTCGTCCCGGTCCCAGGGCGCGGGTATCGGCTCCAGCTCGTCCCGCAGCCCGGCCGCCATGATCATGTCGTGCCAGCAGCCGGCCACGGGCCCGCGCTTCCCATGGAAGCCCGCGATGTACAGCCGCTCCTCGGCGCGGGTCAGCGCCACGTAGAGCAGCCGGCGGTGCTCGTCGAGCGCGGCCTCGCGTCCCGCCGCGCGGGCCTGGGCCACGCGGGCCGGGTCGCCTTCGGCCTGCGGCGACCAGACCAGCATGTCCGGCGACCCGTCCAGGCGGAAGATCTTGGGATCGTGCTGCCCGGTGGGCGCCCCGCAGGTGTCGGGCAGGAAGACGATCTTGGCTTCCAGCCCCTTGGCGGCGTGCACGGTCATGACCCGCACGGCGTTGCCGGCGTGCTCCATGTCGCGCTTGATCGACAGGTCGGTTCCTTCCAGCCGGGCCAGGAAGGTCAGCAGCGAGGGGGCGCCGTCGCGTTCGTGGGCCAGCGTCAGCGCCATGAACTCGTCGACGACGTCGCCGGCCTCGGGCCCGAGCCGCGCCAGCAGCGCCTTGCGGCCGCCATCGGCGCCGAGCAGCCGGGTGTAGAACGCGAAGGGCGTCAGGGTGGCGGCACGGTCGCGCCAGATCGCGAGGCGCGCCGCTGCGGCGCGGTGGCGCGGCTCGCCCGAAGCGTCGAGCTCGGCCGCGAGCGTGCCGGTCCGCCCGGGGGCGAGCCGCATCAGGTCGTCGTCGTCGAGCCCGACCAGCGGCGATTTCAGCAGGCACGCCAGCGTCAGGTCGTCGTCGGGCAGCAGGGCGGCGCGGCCGGCCGCCGCGAGATCCATGACCGCGATGTGACCGGTCAGGCTCAGGCGGTCGGCCCCCGCCACGGGCACGTGCCGGTCCTTGAGGGCCCGGATCACGGCGTCGAAGAAGGCGTTGCGGGACCGCACGAGGATGAGCACGTCCGACGGCCGGACGGGACGCCGCCGCCGCGTGTCACTGTCCTCGACGGTGTCGGGCGAGCCCGGTCCCACCAGGACCCGCACCTTGTCGGCGACGCGCCGGGCCAGCACCACGGCCGGGTCCGAGGCTTCGGGAACGTCGACGGGCAGCCGCCAGTCGGCGGGGTCGGCGGCAGCGGTCGGGCCGACGGGCCGCCAGATCTCGACCAGGCCGGGCAGGGCGGTCTTGAGCGCTTCGTGCGTCGGCGCCGCGCCGGAGCCGGCCGTAAGGCCCTTGGCATTGTCGGGGTGGGCAAAGACCCGGTCGACGAGGTCGAGCACGACGCGGGCCGAGCGGAACGACAGGTCGAGCGTCACGCTCTCGAAGGCGAGCCGCGCCTCCTCGGCCCGGCGCGCGTAATCCTGTCGGGCCCCGTCGAACATGGCCGGACGGGCGCCCTGGAAGGAATAGATCGACTGCTTCTCGTCCCCGACCGCGAAAAAGGTGCGGATGGCGTCCGTGCGGCCCTTTCCGGCGAAGAAGTCCCGGCTGATCGCGTTCAGGATCTCCCACTGGCCCGGGGACGTGTCCTGCGCCTCGTCGACCAGGATGTGCTCGACGCCGCGGTCGAGCTTGTACAGCACCCAGGCCGCGTCCGAGCGCGCCAGGAGCAGGCGGCTGCGCTCGATCAGGTCGTCGAAGTCCAGCAGCCCGCGGGCCCGCTTCATGGCCTCGTAGCGGGCCAGCACGGCCTCGGCCACGGTCAGGAGCGCGTGGCTGCGTTCGAGGGTCACGGCGGTGCGGCGCTGGATTACCAGCGCGAAAACGCGACGGCGCTCGTCGTCCAGCCGGTCGCAGAGCGCGCCCGCCCTGACGCGCAGCGACTTGGGAAGATAGCTGTCGGCGCGCGGCTCCAGCTTCCCCGTGAGAAACACGTCGAGGTAACGGTCGAGCCGATCCTCGTCGCCGGCCACGGCCGCGGTCAGCAACCGGTTCGCGGCCGTGTCCCTGCCGCCCTCCTCGGCGCCGAGCGCCAGCGCGACCGCGCGCCATTCGGACCGGGGCAGGCCATCCTCGACCATGGCGCGCTCGATGGCGGCGACCCCCCGCCGTTCGGTGCCCAGCGCCTCGGCCAGCGCGGACGCCAACCCATGCGGTCCGCCGGATCGCGCCAGGGCGCCGCGCAGCGCACCGGCGTGCTTGAGCGTGGCGCCCACCAGGTCGGCGAAGCTCGCGCCCGACAGGTCGCGGCCGAGGTCCGCCACGGCGCGGCCCAGCGCGTCGTCGGGCTCGGCGACCGCGCGCGCCAGCACGGCTTCCCGGGCGCGCGACAGGAACTCGGCCTGCCGGACCTCCTCGATCACGGCGAAGCGCGCCGCCACATTGGCCTCGAACGGGAAGGCGTGCAGCAGCTTCTCGCAGAAGGCGTGGATGGTCTGGATCTTGAGCCCGCCAGGGCTCTCGACCGTGCGGGCGAACAGGCGGCGCGCGGCCGCCAGCGCCGCCGCGTCGGGGCGGGGCGCGCCCGTGTCCACCACCGCGGCCGCCAGTGCGGCGTCGTCCAGTGTGACCCAGGCCGCCAGCGTTTCGAACACCCGGATCGACATGTTGGCGGCCGCGGCCTTGGTGAAGGTGAGGCACAGGATGCGGCTCGGCGGCACGCCGGCCAGCAGGAGGCGCACCACCCGCCGGGTCAGCACGAAGGTCTTGCCCGATCCCGCATTGGCCGACACCCAGGCCGAGCGGGCCGGATCGGAGGCGCGCCGCTGGCTTTGCACGGTCCGGGGCGGCGGCGTCAGGGTGGGAGCGGCCATCAGGCGCCGTCCCCGCCCGCCTCGGCACCGCCGGTCAGCGACCATTCCTTGACGCGGGACAGGTGGTCGTAGGCGTTGTAACGCGCCGCGAACTGCGGGTAGGGCCGTGCCAGGTAGCCGGTCGCGGGGTTCCGGAACAGGTTGAGCAGGACGATCAGCCCCCCGTAATGCTCCTCGACCACGTCCGCGAAGGCGCGGTCCTTCCAGGTGAGCGGCTTCCAGTCCACGGCCGCATCCGTGCCGAACTTCACGTAGGCGGCGCCCTCGACTTCGGCCCGACGCCCAAGGGACGGAAAGGCGCCGCGCTGCGCCATGGCGGCTTCGAGGGTCAGCTGCGGCGCGAACCCGACCTGCACCTCCCTGGCGCTCGGCACCGCCCCGGTCTTGAAGTCCAGGATGGTGACGAGCCCGGTCGCGGCCGTCTCGATGCGGTCGGCCTCCGCGGTGAGATAGAACTGCGATCCGTCCAGCAGCGCGATGGCGAGTTCGCCGCGCGTTTCGACGGCCAGCACGGGCGCGGCGGTCCGGCGCTCGTTTTCCCACGCCAGGAAGGCCCGCGTCCAGCGCACGACGCGCGGCCACGTGAAGGCCCTGAACAGCGGGTCGGCCGCGGCCTCCGCGAAGGCCGCCTCGGCGCGACCCAGCAGGTCCTCGGCGGCGCCGGCCGGCGCGTCCACGCCCGGATGGGCCAGCGTAAAATCGCGGATCACCTGGTGGAAGGCCGTGCCGTGCTGGGCCGGTCCCATGACGGCGCCGATCGCCTCGGCGGGCGAGAGTTTCAGGATCCGCTCGGCATAGATCGCGTAGGGGTCGCGGCGCAGCGTCTCGATGCGCGTCACGCTCAGTCGCGTGGGGCGCGACTCGACCGGCGGCCGGGGGCTCGGACGGGCGATGGTCCGAAACGCGGCCGGACGGTCCAGCGCTGCCGCCAGCGCCAGGTAACGGTCGCCCCGGGCCGCGCAGGCCGCCCAGTCGTCCCCCGCCAGGGCCGCCATGCGCTGCAGGAACCGCGACGGCACGGTCGGCGACCCGCCCCGCTTCCGGGCGCGGGTCAGGAGCACCCGCGGCTGGCCCATGGCGGCGGTGAAATCGTGCGCGGTCTGGCCGATGCGCCGTTCGGGCGAGGGTAGGCCCAGCGCCTCCCGCATGGGCCGGTTCAGGAAGGCGTCGGTTTGAACCGCCGGCGGCCAGACCGTCTCGTCCAGACCGCCCAGGATCATGAGATCGGTCGACAGGAGCCGCGCCTCAAGCAGGCCGAGGATCTTGACGCGAGGGTGGCTGCGGTTGGGGCCGCGCACCGGCGTTTCGGCCGCCCACCGGTCGAACAGCGCCCCGTAGCCCGGGCAGTCGACGACGATGTCGGGTTGCGGCGCCTCGGCCAGGGCGTCGAACAGGCCCCGCAGCACGTTGCCGTCGATGCCGGTGAGGACCGAACGGCCGTCGGGATCCAACGTGATCGCGTCGAGCACGGCCGCGTGGGCGTCGATCCAATCGGGCAGCGGCGTCCGTCCGTCCAGTTCGTGCAGCGGCGCCAGCGCCTCGACCACCTCGGTCATGAGCGCCGTCAGGTCGGCGATGTCGTCGGGCCTCAGCCGCCGCAGGGCATCGGGCGCGGCCCGGGTTCCGATGAGGGCGCGGGCCCGCCCCATGAGGCCCGCGGGGTCGTGCAGGGCACGCGGGGGCAGCACCCCGCGCAGGATGGCGATCTCGAGCGACCGAGCGAGCCGGGCTACCTCGGCCCGGGGCCGGCCGAACCGTGCCAGCGGGTGGGCCAGGAGAGCCAGAACTTCGACGGGCGCGAGGTCGCTCAGGGCGCAGTCGACCACCAGGCGCGCGAAGGCCCCGGCAGGCATGGTGCCGAGCGGCTCGCCACCCGACTCGTCGATCTCGATCGACCAGCGGGCAAGCTCCTCCCGCACGCGCCGGCCGAGCGCGCGGTCGGGGGTCGCCAGCACGGCCGTCCCCGCGCCTTCCAGGGCTTCGCGCATCGCCACCGCGATCGCGAGCGCCTCCTCGCGCTCGTCGCCGGCCTCGATTACGGTGACGCCGTCGAGCGCGGGTCCACGGTCCAGGGCGCCGTCGCGGCCCACCAGAGTCCGCCACAGGTCGGTGGTTTCGGCCGGCCGGAGCGCTTCGTCGACGAAGCGGCCGCGGGCTTTGAGCTCGGGCGGCACTCGACCGATCGGCGCGACGTCGGTTCGGGCAAGCCCGATCGCGGCGAGCAGGCGCTTCATCTCGGCTTGCGGGTGGGTGCTCGCGTTCTCGCCGCCGATCGCGGCCCAGCCGGCCTCGTCCAGGTCCAGGTTGAGCCCCGGCAGCACCACGGCGCCTTGCGGGAGCCGCGCCACGGCGCCGACCAGCCGCGCATTGACGGGGTTGGCGCCCGTGGATCCCGCCACGACCACGGGGCCGGGTGGCGGCGTGCGGGCCAGCCGCGCCGTTTCGGCCTCGACGAGGGCCATCTGCCGGACCGCGCGATCCGCTTCGCCCCGTTCGGCCAGGATGGCAGGCCAGCCCGTCACCGCGATGTCGAGGAAGTCGAGCGTGATGCGCCAATATCGGTCGAACGCGTCCGTGCCGAGCGGCGCGATCCGGCGCCAATCGATGCCCGCGACGTGCAACTCGTCGTTCAGGGCCGCGAGGTCGCCCGCGAGGCCCCAGGCGTCGGCCGGGGAGGTCGCGACCAGGATCTCCTCGTCCGGGTGCAGGACGCGGGCGCCGTCCGGCCCGACCGCCACGATGGCGCGCCGCACCGCGGCCGACCAGGCGAGGATCATGCGGGTCAGGATCATGCGCCGCGCCACCTCGCCGATGGCGGCCGGCAGGTCGGGCGCCAGCGGGTCGTCGAAGCCGCCGTCCTCGAACAGCGCACCGCCTCCGGGGTCGTCGAGCGCGCCCATGGGCAGGATGCGGGGCAGCAGGGTGGCGGCTGTGCCGGCGCGGGCCGCGATCTCGGCCGCCAGCGCCCGGGCGGCCCGCTGGGTCGGCACGAAGATCGTCGCGGCCGCGAGACCGAGCGGCCCGGTCGCGCGCGAGAAGCCCGGAACCAGCGTGCCGTCGAGCAGCGCGTCCGCGAAGGTGCCCAGGAAGGGCGCCCCCGGCGGGATGGTGTAGACGCGCGGCGAGGCCTGCGGCATGGCGGATCGGCTCAACGCAGCGCGTGTTCGACCGCGGCCTCGGCCTCGGCAATGGCCTTGGGCGTGCCGACGTGAAGCCACAGGCCTTCGAGCCGCGAGCCGAACAGGCGGCCTCGTTCGGCCGCGTCGAAGAAGAAGGGCGCGAGGCGGAACACCTCCTCGTCCACGGAAGCGAACAGCTCGGACTTGACGATGCCGATCCCGGCGTAAACGAAGGGCGCCACGGTGCCGTCCAGCCGCCGGGTCAGGCGGCCGTGCCCGTCCATGTCGAAATCGCCCGGCCAGTCCACCCCGACGCTGCCCGTGGTGGCCGCGACGAGCAGCAGGACGTCCATCTCGTCCGGCCGCCAGCGCGCCGCGAGCCGGCGCAGGTTGGAGGCCGGCCCTTCCAGCCAGACCGCATCCGTGTTGCAGATCAGGAACGGGTCCGTGCCGAGCCAGGGCAGGGCCTTGCGGATGCCGCCGCCCTGGTCGAGCAGCCGCGCGCGCTCGTCCGACACGACGATGCGGGGCCGCTCGCGCCCTGCGAGTTGCGCCTCGATCTGGTCGGCCAGGTGGTGGACGTTGACGATCGCGCGCTCGACGTCCGCGTCGGCGAGCCGGTCGAGCAGATGATCCAGCATGGTCTTGCCGGCGATGGGAACCAGGGGTTTCGGCCGGTGCTCGGTGATGGGGCGCATCCGCGAACCGAGGCCCGCGGCGAACACCATGGCGGCGCTGGGCATGGACAAGCGCGTCGACATCCTTCGTGGTTTGGGCCGGACGCCGATCTTACAGGTCGGCGGGCTCGCGGGCCAGAGCGCGCGGCATGTTGGCCGTGAACCAGGCCTTTAATTCGATCAGCGTCGGGTGGGCCAGCCCCTTGACCAAGTAGCCTTCGATCCGGGGCAGGTGGACCAGGTACTGGGGCTTGTGGTCCCGCTTGTCGAGCCGGGCGAAGATGCCGAGGATCTTGGTGGCGCGCTGCACACCCAGGATCGCGTAGGCCTCCACGAAGGCGGCCATGTTGAACCCCGGGGCGGCGGCGCGCCTCTGCTGCGCGTAGGTGCCGAGCAGCTTGAGCTCCAGCGCCTCGGGCACAGTGACGCGCGCGTCCTGCAGCAGAGAAGCGACATCGTAGGCGGGGTGGCCCAGGACGCAATCCTGGAAGTCGACGATCCCGACCCGGGCGATGCCGTGCCGGCGCGGCAGCCAGATCAGGTTGGGCGAGTGCACGTCGCGCAGGCACCAGGTCTGCGGCGCCGCGAGCACGAGGTCGAACAGCCGGGCGTAGATCGACAGGAAGCTCGCCCGCGCGCTGGCCGGTACGGCCACGCCTGCGACGTGCGGGGCGTACCAGTCGAGCAGGAGCTCCACCTCGATCGACAATGCTTCGAGGTCGTAGCGCGGGATGTCGTAGGTCAGGTCGCCGTCGAGCGGGACCGTGGCGGGCAGGGCACGTCCGTGCAGGTGGGCCAGCATGTGGACCGCTTCGGCGTAGCGGTCCGGCATCGGCCCGTTGGCGTCCACGCAGGGGTCCGAGCCCAGGTCCTCCAGCACCGCGAGCCCGGCCGGGACGTCGTAGGCCAGCAGCTCGGGCGCCGAGACGCCCTGCCGGCGCAGGGCCTTGCCGATCGCGATGTAGGGTCTGATGTCGGCCGCGAGCTGGGCGATGAGGTGGTAGGGCTTGCCGTAGCGCACCACGGGAGCGTCGTTGCGGGGCGGCGACACCATCAGAACCGCCGTGGCGCCGTCGGGCCGGGTCAAACGCTCGTAGCTGCGCGTCGACGCGTCGCCGGTCATCCAGCGCCGGGTCGCGTGCTCGAAGCCGGTGCGGGGCAGGAGGGTCTCGATGGCCTGGATCTCGCCCAGGCGCCGGGCGAAACGGCCGTGACCGGTCAGCACCACGTCCCGGCGCTTGGCGTCGCCGTTGTCGGCCAGCGCGAAGGCGAGGTCGAGCCGGTCGGGTTCGAGATGGGCGCCGATCCGGTCGGGCCATTCCACCACCACCACGGCGTTCTCGGACGCCTCGTCCCAGCCGAGCTCCGCCAGCTCCTCGTAGGCGCCGATCCGGTAAAGGTCGGCGTGCACGACCGGGCAGGCGCTCCCGTCGTAGATCTGGACCAGGGTGAAGGTCGGGCTCGGCACGTCGAGGTCCGGGTCGCCCACGAGCCGGCGGATGAGGCCGCGGGCGAAGGTGGTCTTCCCCGTGCCCAGGTCGCCCGTGAGCGTCAGCAGGTCGCCCGGCCTGAGCCATTCGGCCACGCGCGCGGCGAGCAGCGCCGTGACGGATTCATCCCGGAGCGACATCGGCCATCGGAGAGGCGCAACGCCGTCCGTCTTCACGCCCATCTTTCGCCAGCCCTTCGCCTCGATCGTCGCGAGTGTGGGTCAGAACGGCGGCAACAATCAACCTTTGCCGAGTGGCTCGGGGCCGCAGAGGTCCGCGCGGGACGATTCGGCCGCGCCGCCTCAGCTCATGCGGGCCGCCTGCACCTGCGCGCCCGCGGGGAAGATGCAGGTCGCCGTGGTGCCCTCGCCGAGGGCCGAGTCGATCAGCACCCGTCCGCCGTGCAGTTCCACGAAGGCGCGGACGATGGACAGGCCGAGGCCGACGCCCCGGTGGCGGGAGCCGAGCGTATGGGTCTGGAAACGGTCGAACACCTGTTCGAGCAGTTCGGTCGGGATGCCGCGGCCCTGGTCGGTGACCTTGAACACCACCTGATCGGAGCGGCACAGGGCCGCCAGCGTCACGGTCTGGCCCGGCGACGAGAAGCCGATCGCGTTGGACAGCAGGTTGAACAGCACCTGCCGGATGCGCTTGCCGTCCGCCCGGAACGTGCCGATCCCGTCCAGGGGCACGAGGTTCAGCGCGATGTTGTTCTCGGACAGGCGGTCCTGCACGCCCTCGGCCGCCTCGCGCATCACCTGGGCGATGTCGACGGCGTCCAGGCTGAGCTCCATCGCGTCGACGTCGATGGTGGCGAGGTCGAGGATGTCGTTGATGATGGCCAGCAGCGCCGCGGACGACTTGGTGATGTAGCCGGCGTATTCCTGCTGCTTGGCGTTGAGCGACCCGACCGACCGCTCGCCCAGGAGCTGGATGAAGCCGATGATGTTGGTGAGGGGAGACCGCAGCTCGTAGGATACGTGGTGGACGAAGTCGTTGCGCAGCTTCTCGGCATCCATGAGCGCCTGGTTGCGCTCCTTCAGGGCGCGCTCGACGTTGACGCTGGCCGTGACGTTGCTGAACGTCAGCAGGGTCGCGCCGTCGGGCAGAGGCGCGGCGGCGCAGTCCAGGAACGTGCCGTCGCGCCGATGCATGCGGTGCTCCAGGGCGCGACGGTCTTCGGCCAGGGCCGCCACGACGTTCCGCAGCGCGGCCCAGCCGACCTCGTCGCCGCAGACCGGAACGCAGGTCCGTGCGATCTCGTCGATGTGGGGCCGGTCCCGCAGGCCCGCGGGATCGAGGCTCCAGGTTTCCGCGAACGCCGGGTTGAACAGCTTCAGCCGCCCGTCGCTGCCGAACACCGCGACGGCCTCCTTGAGCGAGTCCAGGGTCTCGCCCTGGTCCCGGATCAGCGCGTTGTACTTCGACTCGAGGTGGTAGCGCTCGGTCACGTCGTCGAACAGGTAGGTGAGGCCGCCGTTCGGGTTGGGGTTGGTTACGGCCCGCAATGTCCGTCCTCCGGGCAGGTACCAGGGCTGTTCGCTCGGCTCGACCGCGTGGTAGGCCGCGAGCACGCCCGCCTTCCAGGACCGGTAATCGACCTGCTCGGGCAGGCGTCCCTCGGCGCGCAGGCGATCGAGGATCTCGCCGTCGGTCGGACTGCCTTCCAGAAAGCCCGCGTCGAGCGACCACAGCGTCCGGTAGGCGGCGTTGTGGAAGACCAGCTTCTTGGACCTGTCGAAGATCGCGACCGCCGTGGACAGCTGGTCGAGCGTGCGGGCATGCGAGGCCATCTGGCTTTGCAGCTCGGCGCGGGCCGATTCCAGCTCGGACAGATCGATCGCGATGCCGGCCGAACAGGCCTGGGTGGGAACGTCGACCACGTGCAGCAGATGGCGCCCGCCCGCCACCACGGCCGAGGACCGCGCCATCCAGGGCTTGCCGTCGGCCCGCGACGCCGCCGCGGCCGCACGGGCCGGCTGGTCGAGCAGTTCGAGATTGCGCGCCACGGCATCGGCCGCGTCCCTGGCCTCGACGGCCTTGGCGAAGGCGGCATTCACCCAGACCAGGCTGCCGGCCGCATTCCGCATCCAGGCCGTATCAGGGATGACGTCGAGCATCCCCTTGAGGGCGTCGAACTCGTTGACGGTCCGGGCGTGGTGCTCCCGCAATCGCGTCAGTTCCAGCCGGTCGCCCGACACGTCGCGGATGCGCAGCACCGCGCGGCCCGCGACCGCACGACCTTCCGCCTCGACGTGCCGGCCCGACAGGGTGGCGAGCGCCATGCGGAAACCTTCGCCGCGGGCGCGCAGCCGGTCCACCGCGTGTTCGAGCGACTGGGCCGCGGCGGGCGGAAGCCAGGTGCCGAAGCCGAGGATCCGCCGCGCCACCAGGGCGTCGGTGATCAGCGAGATCTCGCCCTCGATGTCGGGTTCGCCGGACGCCGACAACCAGGCGACGACGATCTGCGGCTCGGCCGACATCAGCACCTGGGCGCGGTCGGCCCGGGCTTGCAGTTCGGCGACCTGCCCCGCGAGCCGCTGTTCCCGGTCGGTCCAGCGCCGCCGCGCCGCCATGTGGAGAAGGGCCGTGACGGTCGAAAACAGGACGAGGCCGACCACGACGCACAGGCTCGCGAAGGCCCCCCGATCCGCCAGCGCGACCAGGCCTGACGGGCCGGCCTCGGACGCCTGCCCCGCCGTGGCGCGGCCGAGGCACATGGCCAGGGTGGCAAGTGAAGCCCCTGTCAGACCGGCGGGCCGGAGCCCATGTCGGCCACGCACGAAGCCCCCAACGATCGCCCCGTCGAGGTGCGGCCCCACGTCCATGCTTCACCCTTCGCCCGGATCGGAGGCTCGGCACGGCGTGCGGCTCAAGGCCCGGCATTACGGGCCCTGGCCGACCGCGGCGATCGCGTTGCGCTCGATTCGCCTGAGCTTAAGCGCAGCGGGTCGGCTTAAGGAAGCCGTTTGAGGCCCTGACCGCGGCGGTGGTTCGTTCCCGCGGCCGGGGGTGTCGTTCATGTCACGGCTGCCGGGAGCGCCCCGGTGCGCGGCTCAGTAGCGGTAGTGGTCGGCCTTGAACGGGCCCGTGGCCGCGATGCCCAGGTAGGAGGCCTGCGCGTCGCTCAGCGCGGTCAGCTTGACGCCGATCTTGTCGAGGTGCAGCGCCGCCACCTTCTCGTCGAGCGCCTTGGGCAGCACGTAGACCTTGCGGTCGTACTGGCCCTGCTTGGTCCAGAGCTCGATCTGGGCGAGCGTCTGGTTGGTGAACGAGGCCGACATCACGAAGGAGGGGTGGCCGGTCGCGTTGCCGAGGTTCACGAGGCGCCCTTCCGACAGCAGGATGATGCGCTTGCCGTCGACGAACTCGATCTCGTCCACCTGCGGCTTGACGTTGTGCCACTTGAAGTTGCGCAGGCCCGACACCTGGATCTCGGAGTCGAAGTGGCCGATGTTGCACACGATGGCGCGGTCCTTCATGGCCCGCATGTGGTCCACCGTGATGACGTCGATGTTGCCGGTTGCGGTGCAGAAGATGTCGGCGCGGGGCGCCGCCTCGTCCATGGTGGTGACCTCGTAGCCTTCCATGGCGGCCTGCAGGGCGCAGATCGGGTCGACCTCCGACACCATCACGCGGCACCCGGCGTTGCGCAGGCTGGCCGCCGAGCCCTTGCCCACGTCGCCGAAGCCCGCGATCATGGCGACCTTGCCGGCCATCATTACGTCCGTGCCGCGGCGGATGCCGTCGACGAGGCTTTCGCGGCAGCCGTACAGGTTGTCGAACTTCGACTTGGTGACCGAGTCGTTGACG
>CAXTEP010000016.1:0-3004 GCA_964243125.1 uncultured Lichenihabitans sp.
CGTGAAGCTCGCCGCCATCGCGCTCTGGCTCAAATAGTTAAATCGTCACCACACCTTAGGCACGCGTTGGAGGACTACTGGATGGCGGCCGCGGATTTCGCGGAGATGCGCCCGCACCCGGCTTGGCTGACCGGGACGATCTCCATCGACGGGATCTCGGCTTGGCTCGACGACGAAGTCCAGGTCGTGAAGCAGCTTCGGCCGCTTGGCGGCACCTGGAAGACCTCGGGTCCGATCTCGGGGACGAACGATTTTGCCGCCGCGCGCCTTCGGGACTGGAGTTCCGGATTCCTCGCTCGGTTTCTGGGCGACGCCTTCATGTTCTTCTCCCGCCGTAAGGCCGGCAACGCCGTGCGTCGCGAGATCGCGGCGGCCATCCTCGACGCCGCCCGCGCGGCGGAGGCTGAGCGCCAGCCTCTCGTCCTTATTGGGCACAGCATGGGAGGCTCGGTCCTCCACGACATGCTGTCGGATCCCGAGCAGGTCCGAGCCCTCGAGGCGGAACTCGGGCGCCCGCTCGCCGTCAAACTGTTCATGACTGTCGGCACCCAGGTCGGCCTCTTCGCCGAGCTCGGTCAGTTCATGCCTTCCGGTGCGGGTCATCCGCTTGTCGTCGGGTGTCGGCACTACTGGAACGTGTTCGACTTCGCCGACACGCTCTCATTCCTGACGGGCCCCATCTTGCGGGGCGTGATCGATCTCGAGGTCAACACGGCCGGCGGGGTGCTGCATTCCCACAACGCGTACTTCGACAACACGGTGTTCTTCACCCGTCTGAGGGCGAGACTTCTGAAGGCCGGCTTGGCCTCGTGACGCTGATCTACCAGAGGAGCACCGACGACCCGGTAACCCACGCCTTCGTGGTCGGCTGCGGGCGCTACCCGAACCTGGGAAGCTCGCGAAGCGTCGACCGCAAGGGACCCGTCGCCGGAGCCCTGGCCATGGCCGGCATGCTGATCGCCAAGCGGGACAAGCTGGCCGCGCCACTGGGGACCGTCGAACTGCTCCTGTCGGATCCGGAAATCGACGGGGCGGCGGACATCGGGCAGCATTTTCCGGAGGCCGTCGGAACCCGGGTCGATCCCGCCGACGAGTCCCACTTCCGCGCCAGCGGCGAGCGGTGGCTCGAACGGATACGGCTGGGCGACGTCGTGGTCTTCTACTTTTCCGGCCACGGCATAACGGACCGCGTCGGCGGCGCTGTCGGCCTGCTCGAGGACGTCGAAAGCTCCAGATTCCGGCCCTGGGCGCAGACCTTCGGTGTGACCAAGCTCGCGCTGGCCCTGCAGATGATGTCGGCGGAAAGCGCGTGGGTCTTCTTCGACGCTTGCCAGGAGGTCGTCGCCGAGTTCTCCGACCGCCTGTGGGAGGTGAATAACATCGAACTTAAGAAGGTGACGCTGCGCGATGTGACCCATGCGACCTGCGAACCTCTCGCCCTCGCCAGTTCGGCAACGGGGCAGGTCGCATGGGCTCCTGACGCCTACGAACCGCCCTTCTTCACCCAGGCCCTGCTGAAGGGCTTGAGCGGCTGCTGCGTGGAGCGGACCCGGGAGCACGGTTGGGCCGTCACGGGCGTCACGCTGGCCTACGATCTGGCCGAGATCGCAAGGACGATCACCGATCGCGTAACGGTCAAGCCGCAAACGCTCATCGGCCATTCCGAGCGCAAGATTCTGCTCGCCGTCGAACGCCCCTTCACACCCGTTAAGGTGCGGTCCAGTCCCGAGATGCATTTGAAGCTTGCCGCTGCGGTGCGGCTGTTGCACGGTTCGTCGGTCGTCTGCAGCGGCATGGCGCCCGACTTCGCATGGATAGTCGACGTGGAGCTCGAGGAACGGGAGCTCACCGTCCAGTGCGACACGAAGCAAGGCGCCCCCATGCTTGCATCCCAAACCTTCCGATAGCAGCCTCCGGCCCACACTATCACTCTCGAGCCGGTGAAGGAGGAGGCTTGATCGGCCGGGTGACTTTCGCTGCGACGAGCAAGGGTGCGTTCCGGATCGAAGTGGCCGGGACCAGACCCGACGACGTCACGCGGTTCATGCTGACCGGCCAGGGTGACGAGCATGAGCTCGATCTTCCGGGTGGCCCCTACACGGCATACGTCACCAATATCGGGACTGGCGAGCGCCAGAGCTTCGATTTCGAAATCGAACAGCCCGAGATCATCCTCAAGATCGAGGGCGATCGATCACGGCGCGCGACGTGGCGATCCCTGTCCGGGATCGTAGAACGCCCCCACGGATGGATCGCCAGGCGCACGGAGGAGGTTCCGCCCGACGACGGCGAAGTCCCCTACCTTCCTGCGATCCGGATGCGGACGTCGACCGGACGGGGGGATTTCTCCGGGGCCGTGATGGTCAATGCCGATCTCCCGACGGCGTTGAAGCTCGTGAGATCCGCCTCCTGGTTCGCAACCCCCCTCGTGCGGGTCGAGTTCGATGGAGCCGGGCGGATCCCCATGCAGTGCTCCATCCCACTGTTCGCTGGCGGAACCCTGGTGCGGTGGAACGATGAAGACGGACAGGTGCACGAGATCATGCCGTGGGAGCCGAAGTCGGCGGCGATCGTCGGTAGCCTGGCAAATTCTACGCGGGACGAGTTACCGAGTATTCTGCATTGAGCCGCGGGCTCGGACAAGGCCGAGGCGGTCCAATCGATCCTGCATATCCGGCACGATCCGTGGATCGCTGCTGCCACCGGGCTGGCCCTGGCAAGCTCAGGCCGGCTGAAGGAGAGCGGGTCGTCGCTCTTACGTCTGGCGGCTCGGAATCCCTGGATGTCGGACCTCGCCGTGGTGGCGGCGTGGGGGCGGACGGCGGACGCTCCCGACGATGCAGCCGGCTGCCTCGAGATGCTGTCGCAGGCACGTAAGGGAGGTACGATCTTCTTTTGGCGAACCTGCTCCATCGCCGATCGCCTATTGTCGGCGTTGGCCAGCAGTTCGGAGCCAAGAACACTTCGTGCAATGGCGCGCAAGGAATATGGCCTCTGGAAGAAG
>CAXTEP010000016.1:3104-35074 GCA_964243125.1 uncultured Lichenihabitans sp.
TGGGTCTGTTTTGGGTCAGGTGTTCGCATTCCGTTCAGAAAGCCGAGACTTCGTTTCCCTTCGCAGGACTCGTCCTGTCTCACAACCCGAGCAGGTCGACTGGATTGTCTTCCATCAGTTTGGCCCGGCGAATGTAGCCGTACATGGTGCGGGCGTCCTTGTGCCGCGAATGGTTCATGATCTGCACGTCGCGCGCCCCGGCCCGGTAGGCGTCGGTGATGAATCCGGCCCGCAGCCCATGCGGCGACAGGCTCTCGAACGCCGAGGCGGACAGGCCGGCCTCAGCGGCCCGCTTCTTGACGATCTCCCACACCGCATGCGGGGTCAGCGCCCGCTCCCACAGCTTGTCGCCGCGCCCGACCTTGCGGAACACCGGTCCCGTGCACGCGGACACCTTAAGCCACGCCTCGAGCGCCGCGACCGGGCAGGTGTCGGCGTGGCGGCCGCGCGGTATGCCGATCAGCGCGCCCTGGCCCTCCTGGTCGCCCTTGCCGCGCGGGATGACGATGCGGGCGCCCGTGGCATCGACGGTCAGGTGGTCGCGCTCGAGGGTCACGAGCTCCGAGCGGCGCAGCGCCCCGGCGAAGCCGAGCAGCAGCAGGGCGCGGTCGCGGGCGCCGGTGAGGGTGTCGTCGCAGT
Organism: uncultured Lichenihabitans sp.; assembly: GCA_964243125.1. Classification (GTDB taxonomy): domain Bacteria; phylum Pseudomonadota; class Alphaproteobacteria; order Rhizobiales; family Beijerinckiaceae; genus Lichenihabitans. Next base: position 3,744 of record CAXTEP010000016.1, read on the forward strand.
CGGCAATAAGGCGCTGCACCTGGGTTCTGCCGAGCGCCGCGGCCTTGCGGGGCGGCTTGCCGTGCTGGCGGAACATGCCACGCAGCGTGTTGCGGACCGCGGAATGCGACGCCGTCCACGTCTCGTTTGCGAGCCGGTGCGCTTCGCCGATCGCCGCGAGCCGGCGCTGGATGGTGGAGCGGGCGTAGCGGCCGGCGAGCGAGGCGAGATAGGCCGCGACCGTTTCGGGCGCGACCGGCAGCGGCGCCAGCTGCACGCCCCGGCATCAGGCGGTGAAGTCGGCCCAGGCGGCCTTGTAGGCGCGCAGGATCGCGGGCGACAGCGCGTGACGGGCAAACTCGGTGGCGGCGTCGATCGCGGCCAAGCCGGGCAGGGTGGCGAGAGTGGAGTGATTCGCCATGGCCCCGTGATACTACCCGGGCCTTAACGGCGGGTAGACTACTTTTGATAAGTGACATTCTCGTGGGAAATTCGCACGCCAGATACACGGGTTGTCGAAGAAGCGATAGGCCGCCTTGGTTGCGGTCCAGTCGCCGCAGGCGGCTGGTACCGGCTGACCCGGCGCGGACGACAGTTGATCCGGCAACCTGCGTAGGCGGCGCCCCAGGCGCTGATCGTGCAAGCTCGCGCAGGCGATCTCGGCATCCTGCCAGCCGGCGTCGCCGGCCAATACACCACTGTCCACCCGCGACGCCTCCGTGTTTCGGCGTCGCAGACAGAAGCACGGTTGATTCAGAAGACGCAAACTCCAGGCCTACAATGTAGTTATTTAAAGCATCACCGTAGGGATACGATCTGCGCGCTTGAGACGGCATTTTTGCACTCAGCATTCCCAGAGTGGCGGCTACTGCCTGGACGCCGATAGGTGCCGATTTTGACGAAGCCGGCCGTACATTTTATCAGGAAACACAGGCTTGCCCGACCATCCTGGGCGATGCATTGATGACCCGCTCCCCCGAAACTGGATTTCGCGCCGCATCGCCCTCGTCGAAGTACTGCTCGGGATCCAACGACAGCCCGTGCATGTAGTTTCACTGAACGGGTAGAGGATGCAGCCCTCTTCACGCAGGAGTGAGTTGCAGCATTCCGCGGAGATTGCGCACTTTCGGCTGGCGAAGGGCATGGGGACAGTCGCCTCTGCTTTGATCAGCGGCGGTTTGGTGTCAATGGAAGCTGCGGGTCAGCAACCAAGACATCGTCACATCCCGGAGTGCCGCACCATCATCGTCGCCGTAAACAGCGCTGTTGCGAATTGCGCTCAGGCGATCCATCTCGTTAGTGTCCAGTGACACGAGAGTAGGTCGGTCCTCGACGAGGAAAGGGAATTTTGGCAGGTAGTTCGGATCCCGAGACAGGGGCGTTGCAACAAGGTGTTCGGGGTTCGGGGCAATGACCGGCTCAAACTTCCCGTAGGATGCCGCGGCTCGCTCACGATCGGAATCGAGCGCTGACAGGACTTGGATCGAGACTGGCTTCAGCGCGAAATTGTTGGTTCGATCGAGATCGTCGCCACACACGTTCGGAATGGCCAAAACATCCATCAGCGCATAAAGATCGATGTAGTCGCCTGCTTTCGAACTGTTTCGAAGGACGTAGGAGTCGCCCCCTTTGTCGACACCCACACACATAAACGTGTTAAAAGATTCGTGCACACTGTGAGAAGGAATGCCCCACTCGCGCTGCGCCTCTTCCTGAATCTGCTGACAGTTGGTGTGGTGACCGGAGCGATAAAACAACCGATACAGGAGCGCGCTGCAACAGGGAATGAGCGTATCGGTAACGGAGTTGCTCGAGACGATGGCCATTATCGGCCGTTCCCAAGGTGCCTTCGTCCATAGCAAATCCCCGGTCGCGGGACTGACTCCGTGAATGCTGCGCGTTCGCCCGGCACTCATCAGCTCGTTTCGATCATGAAGGTTGTAACAATTGAAGTCGATGCATTGTCCCCCGCCGATCTGCTGCAGCCGGATGACCTGCCCATCCCTGACGACTACCGCTTTGCCCGTACCTGGTTGAAGAGTGTACTCCTCGATCACTTCCCTGACAGGCGGGGTTTCGGGCGATGGGGAATAGCGCGGGTGAAATCGGTCCGACGCACTTGTCTCCGCGAGGGCAAGCTTGACCGAACTCTCGATGCCATCGGCGATCCCCTTTGCGATGACTAAGGTCTTAATCGCTGTCGTTTGTTGATTGTTGAATGGCACAGCAATCGACTTGAAAATCGTCATTTCATCACCCTCGTACAGTTTGCTTTGCAGTTCGTGCGGCGACCTCGGCCGCGGCTGGGATCGCGAATTGCGCACCTGCTTTGAGGCAGGCGAGGGAGCCTGGGACGGCGGCCTACCGAAGCGATCTCTGCACGTCATGACCCTGATCAAGGCTTGCCGTGATGTCTCCGCAAAATGCATCGCCGGCCCCGACCGTATCGACCGATGATATCCGTAAGCACGCTACCCTCAAAATATTTCCTTCGCAAATTGCAATCACGCCATCGCCGCACAGCGTTACGATAGATGTCTTTCCGGTTTGGCTATGCAGTCGATGGAGAAGAGACTCACGCTTTCGCTTTGTTACGTCATGGCCCGACGTCAAACCGTCGAACTCGCTTTCGTCCGCAGTGATTATATCGGCAAGCTGGCTAAGCCCGATCGCGTCAGCCGTGAAAGGCGCGATATTCAAAATCGTTGTCACGTCATGCGTCTTGGTCTCGACGAGCGCCCGTTTGATCGGTTCGACAGAAATTTCGAGCTGAAACATCGCGACATCGCCGACGCCAAGCGCATTCAAAAATGTCTTTGCGCCCTGCGGGTCCAAAGCGCCCTTGGCGCTTGGCACGATTGCGCTCATCGTGTTCCCGTCAGCCCCGACAAGAACCAGTGCGGTTCCAGTTGGGCTGGGACGTTCTCCTGCATCTGGAAAGATCCGCACCAGCGTCGTCCAGCAAAGCAAGCGCTATTCCCGCAAAGCCATCCATGCCGACAGCGTCGATCATAGTCACTGAAGACTCCGCATGGCGCGCTGCGAGTGCTTGGTTGGCTCGCTTTCCGCCCGCGGCGGTTGAAAATGCGAAGCCTGCGACGGTCTCGTCGCGCGTGGGGAGCCGCCCAACATTGGCGACACAATCCACGTTAACAGAGCCGAGTACAGTGACCGTTCCAATCTTTTGCTGTCCAACGCGGCGTCTCTGGCTGAAGGTGCAGCGTAGTTCCCGGAGGCGCCGGTTTTACACGCGTCAACCCGGCGCCACGAGTTATCACGTTTCGGCCGTCAAAGCCTGTTCGCCGATCAGTTGTACATCGCTATGGTGTTGTTGAGCAGCTTGAAGAAGCCGTCAACGTCCATGTTCATCGCGACTTCGCAGTTAGGCGCGTCACCGCGGATAATTCCACTCACACCATTGATGTCAGCGCCAGTCCCCTGAATATGACGATAGTCGCAGACCGTCATACCGCGTGTATGCTGGCCGGTCAGTTCGATTTTCACGTTCATCTTCCGCATCGTGAAGAGTTCTGGCTTGATGAAGACGGCGATAGCGAGAGGATCGTGGATTGAAGCGCCTTCAAGGCCGTAAACGTTTTGCAGCGATGCGCGATAGAACTCGACGAGATCGGCAATGGTCCTCGCAAAATTGGTGCCGATCGCGCGGATCTCATCGAGACGAGCAACTGTCGCGGAAGCCATACGCGTGACGTTGAGACCAAACATCTTGAGCGGAACGCCGCTGCGGAAGACGACGTCGGCCGCTTCCGGATCAACATACGCGTTGAACTCGGCCGCAGCAGTCGAACCTCCGTAAGTGACCGAGCCGCCCATCCAGGAGATGCCCTTGAGGCGCTGCGCAAGCGTCGGATCCTTGATGATGGCGGCGGCTACGTTGGTGAGCGGACCCGTCGGAACGAGAATCAGGTCGTCGTATTTATGGCTCATCTCAAGAATGAAATCGACGGCGTGGAGCGGGTGGAGCGCGACGGTCGGCTCCGGAAGCTCGACACCGTCGAGGCCGCTCTGACCATGGATTTCCGGAGCGTAGCGCGGCTCGTTTACGAGCGGACGGGGTAGACCCTTTGCAATGGGAATATGGGTCAGTCCAGCAAGCTCTACGGACTTACGGGCATTGCGGGTGGTCTTCTCGAGAGACTGGTTACCGTGGGTGGTGGTGATGCCGACAACGTCCACATGCTTTGCAGCAAGGAAGATCGTCAGCATATCGTCATGGCCCGGATCGCCGTCGAGAAGATAGTGCATTATGTCATCCCCGAGATTGTTGTCGCTTTCGCCATCGGCATACGTATGCGTCGATATCGAAACACCATAGCATTCGGCTTCGTCTAGTCAAGCATCGGAACTGACGTAGATTCCGTTCGAGGTCATTATGAGGTTTGGCAGAGTTTTCGCCCCATGAGGCGAATGGAAGCCAAGTGCAGATAGGCTGGGCTTTGCGGGTGAGGCATTCCCAACCCCTCCTTCCCGGCAGGAGCGCGTAGCGCGGGCGGCCGGTCGCGGCAGCTGCTTGCGGCTCGCTTTGATGATCTTACCGTGCCAGATCGAGATAGGCGCTTGCAACCTGCGCATCGATATCGTTCGGCACCGGCACGATGCAGGCGTCTGCGCCCAGACGACGCTGAGCGACGCGTTCCAAGCAGCGCGCCTGCAGTGTGTAGCCGAGGTCCATGGCTTCGACGGAGTTGCCGAGCGGCCGCGGACCGGCGAGATTGGCCATGTGTCCGCCGCCGAGAATGTGGATCGAGCGACCGTCTTTCAGATGCAGAGTTTGCATGACGTCGGCGTCGTAGCGGTCGATGCCAACGACGTCGGGATGTGTTCGGAAGGCCGTGACATCGATTTCCAGCGGGAAATGGCCGCCGTTCATCAGGATCGCTCCGTCCTTGATCAGCGGCAGGTCGGCGGTGGTCACAATGGCCGGAAAGCCGGTGACGGTCACCAGCACATCCGCGGATCGAATCGCATCGTCCCGATGCGGCGTGACGAAGCCGTCGAGATGGGCTTCCAGGGCCGTGACCGGATCGATATCGACGACGCTGACGGTCGCGAAGGCGTTGCGGAAACAGGCTGCCGTACCCTTGCCGCAGGCACCATAGCCGAACACGGTCACGCGCTTGCCATTGGTCGAGCGGTTCGTGAAGCGCATGTAGCTTTCGAACAGGCTTTGGCCGACGGCATGTTTGTTTTCGGCGAACTGCTTGATCCGGCTGTCGTTGATGACGAGGATCGGCATGTTCAGCTTGTCGCGCATCGGCAGCAGGCGGGTTCGGCCGGATGTCGTTTCCTCGGTGCCGCCCAGCAGGTTTGCGGAGGGACGTTCAGCGGCGATCGCGAAGAGGTCGCCACCATTGTCGAGCAGCAGGTCGGGCATAGCACCGACAACGGCTTCGAGGCTGCGGTGATGTTCGGCGGGATCCGTCGTCTGCGTCGCGAACATCGTAATGCCTTCCGATCGCAGGTAATCGACGGTGGAGGGCTGGGTGCTGTTCAGGTTTCCGGTGCAGATGAGCCTGGCCCCACCTGCCTTCAGCGTCATCAGCAGGGCCGCCGTCTTCGGTTCGAGATGAATGCCGGTGCCGATCGACAGGCCTTCGAACGGCCGTGTTTGCTCGAATTCCGCTGCGGTTGCCTTCAGGAGACGGCAGCTGCTGCCGATCCAGTCGATGCGGGTGGCGGTCTTTTCCATAAAGCGGCTCCTCTTGCGATACCTGACTTAATCTTTCCGAGCGGATGGCGGCGGGGACATATTAAGCCTGAAGCACAGAACACCTGGCTCGTCAGGCTCATTGCCCGCTGAAACAGGCCCCCCACGCAACGCTGCGGAACGGGGTTTTAGCGTGGCATTTGCGTTCAACCGTCCGCGTTGAATGGTCCGGTTTCATGGCGACGCGCGAAGCCCAGATCCGTGATCGTCTATGACAATTCTCGACGGCACCATGGATCCCTCACACCGCGCCGACCCGTATCTCCGATGTCGACAGGGCGCCCTCGTTGATCACCAGCCCGATGCCGCCGCTGTCATAAACATCTATATCGTCGACGACAGTGAACAGGGTATCGCCATCGAGAGCGCAGGCGATCGTGTTTCCCTTGACGGACAGCTTCACTGCGTAGGGCCGCTCGAAAGACCAATCGAATGGCTTGTCGGCCAGAACCGTGCGGACATCGTCCCGGACCTTGACGAGGCTGACCTTGCCTTGCCGCGACAAGAGCAACGCGTAGTAACGCCGGAGCCCTTGCACCCGGGCGGCGATGCCGGCCTCCGTCGCGAGGTGGATGGTTACATCGGACAACACCTCGTAGTCGCGCCAGTCTCGCGTGCCGTGGATGATGATGCCCTCACCGACGCTTTGCGAGATGCTGAAGGCCGCCGGGAAATTCTTGCTGAAAATGCTGACGTCGTTGACCCAGGCCTGACGCCAGAAGTCGCTGGGCTCGTCGGGCCGTCGCAGAAGGAGGGTGGGGGTGCCACTCCATCCGAGGCGATCGACGTGAACCGTACCTGTGGCTCCTGGTCTTTCCGTGGACAGGACGAAGCCAATCTTTTGGATGGGCTGGCCGCCCGTGTCGGGTAATGTCCAGCACAGGGTGCAGGTTCCGCCGGGCTGGATCGTCTCGAACGGTCCGTCGAGCGCTGTGAGCATGTCGTCGCGGCCGTAGACCTCAAGCCTGAGCCCGATGGTCAGCGGCGCGCTGAGAGCGTTCTCGGCCCTCGCCTGAGCTTCCACCGTTTGCCCGGGATAGATCAGCGGGCAGGCCATGAGGTCGTAGATCTCCATCTGCAGCGTCTCGGGTGGCGAAAACGTTGGCGTCATCGCGCTAACGCGCTGTCCTGGCGCCAAATCCTTGATGCGCAGGGCCAGCGTGTTGCCGCCATTGCCGAGCGCTAGGCTGCCGGGCGCACTTTCCGTGCAATCGGCGGCGAAGCCCTGCACGCTGCCAGGCAATGAGAAGTGGAAGGCGGCGCCCCCCTTCGGCGCACCCGGAGGCGTCAATCCGGCGAGGCGATGACCGAGGCTCGCGATGTTCATGCTCACCCGCACCGCATCGGTGATGGCACCGCCGCCATCGGCCGACGAGATCAGGATGCGGTCGGCGACCGGACCACGCCAGTCCGGACCGGCGTCGATACCGGCAAGGCCAAGCTTGATGCCCAGCAGGCAGCCAACGTTGCCCGCATTGCAGTCGGTGTCGCAGCCCGAAGTGTTCACGATTGTCTGCGCGAGGTGAAAGTCGTCGGGGGCGTAGAGTAAGCTCATGATGACGAGGGCGTGGTTCGGCACCACGTGGCAGTTGCCGGAATAGTTTTCGTAGCCGTACTTGTCTTCAATCAACTGGCGCGTGCGACGCCAGTCGGGATGAGTGGCATGCCAGGCGCGGATGTCGGCGATCAGGCGCACGATGGTGCTGCTTTCGGGAATCATCGACAAGCCCGTATCGATGAGATGATCCATGTCGTCGGAGACAAAGGCTTCCGCCTCCATGGCGGCGATGAGCATGGCAGCATGGACGGCCGCGCCGTCGTGACTGACCCTCCCCGCCTGTTCGGCGAGCTGGGCGGCGAGGCGCGGGTTACCCGGCGCCACCATTGCCCAGCCGTCGATGAAGATCTGCGCGCCGATCTGCTCGGCGACCGTGATCCCATTGATCTCCGTGGAGCCGCTCGCCGGGGCGGGGACTCCCCGCTTGAGGTTGAGCCAAGCCGTGTGCTCGGTGGAATAGCCGCGTCCGCCCCACCAAAGAATGGCGCGGTTCTCGACAATATTGTTCAACCAGGTTTTGCCTATCTCTTCGGCCGAAAGGTTCGGCTTGACGCCATGCTCCTCCAGCGCGCGGAGAAAGGTGAAGGTGCCCGCGATGTCGTCGTCGGTGACGACGAGCGGCACCCCGAGCTTGTCGTGCACGTAGGAGGTGATCGTGCCGAGGTCGGCCATGATGCGCTGGTAGCTCCATTGCTCGAACGGCCGGCCGAGGTAGACGCCGATGATCTTGCCGAGCACACCGGCGTAGACGCGTTCGAGGTAGTCGCTGGGAAGCGGCATCGTGGGTTTCCGTCATCGAACGATGTTGAGCGCGGAGGGAGGCGTGGATGCGACGTCAGCCCTTCACGGAGCCGCTCGCCATACCCTCGATGAACTGTCGCTGCATGAGCAGAAAGAAGATAACGATCGGCGCTACGATCAGCAGGGCCGCGGCCATGATCTCACCCCAGTCGCTGCTATATTGCCCGCCAAGCGTGTAGAAGCGCACGACGGCGGTCTGCGAAGGCCGGCTCTGCAGAAAGGTCGTCGCGATCAAGAATTCGTTCCAGGTGTTCATGCCAGCGATTACCGCCACCGTAAGGATGCCGGGCGAGACGATTGGGAGGACCACCTTCGAGAATACTTGCCAGGGCTTGGCGCCGTCGATGATCGCTGCTTCCTCGACCTCCTTGGGCACTGCAAGGAAGTAGGTGCGCAGCAAGAAGATCGAGAACGGGCTATAGATTGCGGTATAGATGAAGGACGTCGCCACCACGCTGTCCAGAAGGTTCAGCTTGACGAAGCCGAAGTAGAGCGGCAGCAGATAGAGCTGGATCGGCAAGGTCGTCGTTGCGAGGAAGTAGGTGCTGAACCACAGGGCACCGCGAACTTTCTCTCGCGCGAGCGCATAGGCGGCCATCGAGCCGGTCGAGCAGATCAGCAGGATAGTGAGGCCGGTGACCTCCGCGCTATTGAGCAGCGTGCGAGCCATCTCTGCGTCGGTCCACGCACGGACGAAGTTGGCCCACTGGGGTGACCGGGGGAGCCCCAGCGGGTTCGCAACAATCTCGGCGCTCGTCTTCAGCGCGCTGACCACCAACAGCGCGAGCGGGAAAAGGGCAATGACGGCGCCGAGGCACAGGAGACCATAGGAAAGCGTCAGCGTGCCGCGTCCGAGCGTCGGGGTCACCGGAGCAGCTCCCGCCGCTGCACGCGGACGTAGAACACGGTCGCGAGCAGGCCAAACAGGCAGATCACCAGCGCCACGGCCGCGGCCGGCCCGAGGGTAAAATTGTCGAACGCATATCGATAGGACAGCGTCGATAGCACTTCGCTCGAGAAGGCCGGACCACCCTGCGTCAGGATGTAGACAAAATCGAACGACAGGAAGGACCAGATCACGGTCATGATCATCATCAGTGTGATGGTCGGCCAGATCGCCGGGAGCAGGATATAGACCATCAACTGCCGGTAGCGCGCCCCGTCGAGCCGTGCCGCCTCGATCATCGAGGGATCGACCTGTCGGAACGCTGCGAAGAAGATGACGGCGAGAAAGCCCCACCAATGCCAGACATCGACCGTTGCCACCGCGTAAAGCGCGGTGGACGGGTTGGCGAGGGGATCGTTGAACTGCAGTCCGTGTTGCCCCAGCCAGCCCACTATCCCGGATATCGGATTGTAGAACATGCCCTGCCAGACGCGACCCGTGACCACCGTCGCGATGATCACCGGTAGGAAATAAATGATCTGGAAAGCCGTCCGGCCGCGCCGCACCATCAGCAGCAGCGATGCGGCCAGCAGGCCCATGGCGACGGGCACCGTGAGGAAGATAGCCGTCCATCTCACGTTGTTGAGCAGGGCTGACAAGAAAACCGGATCGGCGAAGATCGCTCGGAAATTGTCGAGGCCAACCCAGGTCGGTTCCGACACACCATCCCACGCCACGAATGCCATGGCCACCGTGAGCACGGCGGGGATGAGGATGATGAGTACGTTGATGATGAACGCCGGCAGCAGGAACAGCATCGAAATCCCATGATTGACCTAAGCAAGCTCTATGAGCCTGCTTTTACGTGAAAATGTAGGTGGCATTGATTTACTTTAAAAAGCGAAATCAATCGTGGCGCTCGCCAAGAAAGGCTGCTTAGGACGGATAAGGAAACGGCGGGTGCCAGCCGGCCCGCCGTCAGCGAGACGCGATTTGGGGCACCTTGCCGTCCTTCATCTCCTTGGCGAAGATATCCTGCATCTTGGCGAGATAGTCTTTCACGCTCACCTGGTTGAGCCACACCTGCTCGATGCCGCGGATGAGGTATTCCCCTGTCGCCGGCGGCCAGTAGGTCCAGGTCGTGTAGCCGTAACTACCGGCGGCCACCGCCTTGGAAAAATTAGACACGATTTCGGCAAAGAGGGGTGAGACGTTCTTCGCAAGCTTCTCCTCGTTGATCGACGTCAGTGGAAGGTTCCAATCCCCCGGCCAGTCTTTGCTGATCCGGTCGTAGAACGCGTCGGAATACATGTAGTCGAGAAAGGCGGCCGCGCCATCCGGATTGGCCGAGTTCTTGTTGATCGACATCGCGCCACCCGTGCCGATCGCATACATGGGGTAGGGCACACCCACGCGCAGGCTCGGCAGGGAGGCAACCCCGAGTTCCTGGCCGGTCTGGGCGAAGGCTGCAGTCATGAAGTCGAACGAGAAAGTACCGTTGGGAGCCATGCCGGCCTCGCCCTTGGCGAGCAGCAGGGCTTGCTGATCGCTGGAAAGGGAGAAGTAATTTTTCCCGAACCAGCCTTTCTGATACCAGTCGTTGAGCAGACCGATGGCCTGCTCAAAGACCGGGTCCGTCCAGGGAATGTCGCCCTTCAACGCTTTGTATAAGTTCTCTGGACCGGCGAAGTGATTGAGTACAACGGTCACATGCCATTCGTTGGCGCCCCGGTAATCGCCATTACCGGCCGAGAACGGGATGATGTTCTTGGCCTGCAGATCGCCGGCGAGCTTATTTAGCTCGGCCATGGTCGCAGGTGCCTTCCAGCCATTCTCGGCGAACAGGGTCTTGTTATAGAAGAGCACCATCGTCTCGAAGGTGCGCGGCAGGGCATAGATGTGCTCATTGTGAAGGCCCGTCTTAAGGACGGGCGCAAGGATGCGTTGGTCAAGGTGATACTTTTCGATGTAGGGGTCGAGCGCGAGCAGATGGTCGGACTCGATAAAGGAGAGCGTGGCGCTGGGACCCGGCGTCATGACGATATCCGGGCCCTTGCCGGACAGCACCGCCATGCGGATCTGCTGGTTACCGTTCGTGCTGTGGACGTCGAGTGAGAGGTGATCGTCGGGACGATGGGCGTTGAAGGGGTCGACGAGGTCGGTCTGCAACGTGCGCTGGTGGTCGGGCGAGGTGCCGCGCGCGTACCATAGCGAGATCGGGCGGCCCGCGGCCAACGCCGGAAGGGCGGCGGTGACCGTGAGCATGGATGCCGTTCCCAACAGAACGGTCCGCCGCGTAAGTCTATCGGAATGCATCGAAGTCCTTCCTCTGTTGTCGACCATTGTCCGTCAGGCTTACTGCCGCTTCACGACCTCGAACGGCACTCGTGCGACATACGTATGCTTTTATGGCAAACTATCGATCAGACGGGTATAGTCAAGCCCCGGCGGTCGAGCGGCCGCCACGGAGCTAGGCGACGAGCCGTCGCTGTCCGGGAGAGCGCTCAATTCCGGCCGATCTCATTTGATCGGGCTTTTCGTCAAGGTCACCGGGAGTGGCCGCATCTTATGTTGTCGAGGCGATCGGGCGGGTTGCTCCATTTTCAGGGCTGCATCAGCAAGGCGATTATAGTTCATTCCTATGGCTTCAGCATCTTGAGGAGCGTCTGACAGTCCAAAACCCGCGCGTAGCCGCGGCGCATCGTCTGCAAGGTTGCTTCGTGGCAAAGTGGATTGTCGGTCGCGCAGAGTTCGGAAGCGAACACAACATGGAAGCCACGATCGAAGGCCGCCCGCGCCGTTGCTTCGCAACAGAAATTAGTCATCGTCCCCGTGATGATGACGGTATCGCGACGCTGACCGCGCAAGCGATATTCAAGATCGGTCTGATAAAAGGAGCAATAGGTTCTTTTTGTCGCGATGATCTGATCACCTTGCTTGAGAAGTTCAGGAAGGATGGCAAGACCGGCGGAGCCTTCGGCCAAATTGCCACCCTCGATTGCCGGTGCGAACGCCATGATGTCATGTGGCGAAGGATCTAGAAAATTCGCTGACGTAAAGATCACCGGAATGTTGACCGCACGGCAAATCTCCGCCGTTTGCGCTAGCACCGGCACCATCCGTTCAGCTTGCGGGATCCATTGCGGGCTTTCGCGGCGGACGAAACCGACCTGCATGTCGATGACGACGAGGGCACAACGATCTGGGACGATGTCGAAGGCCTTATGACGGTCGACGAGATAATCCTTAGCGGCCGCAGCGACGATCGCAGTTTCCGAAGCCTTGCCGTCTTCGAAAAGATCGTTCTCCGTAATCCCAAACGTCTTCAGGTAGGCACTCAAATCGCCGGAGCTGTTTTCGTCACTCATGATCGCTGATCCTCGTATTGCACTAGTCCTGGACGACGACCGGAGACGCCGCCATTCACTTCGCGTTGAAAGCGTCGCAAAGGTGATCTGGACGCCTCGTCCGGCAGCACCTGCACCCGCCCCGGAGCGTGAAACACCGCCGCGGTCCTATGCGGCGACTGTCGCGGATGGAAGCAGGTCGTCTCGGACGTCGGGGCGTGCGGTGGCCGATCCGCCATGTCTTGTTGTGGATCTCCTTGAAGGCCGGCAGCGCGCGGCCCTAGTGTTGGACGGCGTCGACGCTCTGCACCCGGAGCAGGTTCTTCTTCGTGCGGATGAAACGCCTGACGCGGCCGTTGCCCGTCGGCGCCCGCACGACAGCCTGCGAGCTTCAGGCTCGGAGTTTCGCTCACCCCCTGGGGCGGCGACTGCGATTCTATGCTAATCGCCGCCCCCGCTGTTTCAGGGCGCCAAAGAGAAGCAGCGTCAAAATCGTGACCGCGAATGGGATCGAATTGATAAGCTCGCTCGGTATCCATTCGAACAATCCGGGAAGCAGAATAGCCAAGGCTTCGAAGATCCCGAAAAGCAGAGCAGCAAACAATCCGCCTACCGGATGCCTCGCGCCAAGCAGCACAGCGCCGAGAGCGATAAAGCCTCGGCCCGCCGTCATGTCCCGCGTGAAACCGACGTAGTTGAACATCGCGAGTTGAGCGCCCGCCAAGCCGGCAAGCGCACCCGACGCCAGCAGCGCCCAGGTCCTGACAGCGAGGACTGGCACCCCAGCCGCCTCCGGTGCCGACGGATTTTCACCGACTGCACGGAGCCACATGCCCCCCGGCGTACGGTATAAGAACTGCCAGACGGCGAAGACCATGAAGCCTGCAAACCACGACAGAACGGAACTTCCGCTCAAGAGGGAGCTCAGCGAGCCTCCGATCAGAGGAATGCCCGAGAGGAAGCCGAGGTCGATGGAAGGAATGGCCTTCGACACGAGACTGGTCGATGCCCCCTTGTCACCTCCAGTGGCAAGCGCGAGTGCCGAGACCGTCCCTCCGCTCGCGAGGATGTTGATGGCAAAACCAACAAGGACGATGTCGGCCTTCAGGCGAAGGTGGAAGAACGCCATGATACCCGCGAGGACGCCGCAGACCAACAAGGCGGAGGCCACGGCGAAGGGCCAAGGCATGTAAACGGACACGATCACCGCAGTCAGCGCTCCGGACAGCATGATACCGTCCAAGGCGACGTTTAGGACCCCGGAAAGATCGGCGATCAGGCCACCGAGGGTTGCCAGCAAAAGCGGTGTGGTGGTCCTTATAACCGTGACCACGAACGTCGCGGAGAAAACGGCGGTAAGCAGATCGGTCAATTTCGCGACTCCCGAGCGAGCGCATCGGCCGGGGATTGCTGTGGGTTGAACTTGGAGAGAATGGAATTTACCGAAAGGTTGAAATTCGAAACCACGAGCAGCATAACCAGCGCGGTGACCACGCCAATTACCTCGGCGGGCACATCGGTCCTGATGTTCATCAGCTGAGCACCTTGGCGAAGGTACCCGTAGAACAAGGCGACGATCGGGATCGCCAACGGCCGATCCTTCGCGACGATCGTGATCAGGATTCCCTCGAAGGTCAGATGTCCCTCGAAAAGGACCGTCAGTTTCCCAAAAGATTGGCCTTGAATAAACATGACGCCCAGGAGGCCGCCTAGCCCGCCCGCAACGGTCATTGCGGAAACCATGATAGCGGACGGCCTTATTCCAGCATATTCAGCGAAATTGGGGTTGTGACCCACGAGGCGCAATCTCAAACCCCATGATGTTCGATAGAGCGCGAACCAGAGACTGACCACGGCCGCCAAGGCGAAAAACAGGCCGATGTCCAGCCGACTGTTCGCGATCAAAGCTGGAAAGACGGCCTGGGATGGGAAATTCGCCGTCGTCAGGACTCCGCTTCCCTTCGGAGCGAGGTCGGTCCTGATCAGGTATTTGCAAAGCTCGATGGCGATCTGGTTCAACATCAGCGAAGAGACGATCTCGTTCGCTCCCAGCTTGGCCTTCGCGATGCCCGGAAGGAACCCGAAGGCAGCTCCCGCTATGATCGCCGACACGACACCGCATGGAATTGCCGCCCAGGTTATCCCCAAAGGCGACAATGCCACGTATGCCGCGGCGAGCCCTCCCATGTAGACTTGCCCCTGCAGGCCCATGGAAAACTGCTTGGCTTGAAACACCAGGGAGAAAGCAAGGCCAGCGACCGTAAGTTTGACCGCGTCGTCAAGCCATAGTCCGATCGTCCTGGGTCTCGAAATTGGAGCGGTCAACAGGGTCTTGAACGCCTCGACCGGCGTCTTCGATGTCAGATACACGACGACGAGAGTGGCAATCAACGCCATTGTCAGCGCCAGTAAGGCACGCGATCCCTCCTTAACAATACCGGTTATGAGTTCGGAGCCGCGGGGAACTGCTCTGGCCGTGTTCGTCACTGGAGCACGGCCCGCATTTCGGCCGGGGGCTGAACCATTGTTCCAAGCATGTAAAACCCAAGGGTCGCCGGATCGATTTCACCGGAATTGTTGAAGGCGGCGACGATCCGTCCCCTGTAGAAAACGACGAGCTTGTCGGACAGCGCCAGGAGTTCGCTTAGGTCTGCCGAGCTCAGGAGGACGGCCGCGCCCGCGTCGCGGCTGTCAGTGATCGACCGCCATATGAACTGTGTCGCACCGAGGTCAACGCCTCGAGTGGGCTGGTTGACCAATAGCACCTCCGGCTGCTCCGACAGTTCGCGCGCGACCACCACTTTCTGCATATTGCCGCCGGAGAGGGTACCGACACGGGCGTGGGGACCTCCGGCGCGGATGGCATATCGGTCGATGAGGACCGCGGTCTGTCTCTCGATCCCCTTGCGGTCGAGGATCGCCCCCCTCACGTAGCGCCCGTCGGTCATTCGCGTGGCGACGATGTTCTCGGACACGGTGGCATCTGCTGCGAGGCCTCGGACGAGTCTGTCCTCCGGAATGCTCGCGAGCCCACGTTCTCGGCGTTCTCGGACGTTGAGGCCCGCGATGCTCGATCCGTTGATGAATATGTCGCCTGCAGCAGCCGGACGCAGTCCCGCGACCGCCTCCAGAAGTTC
Source organism: uncultured Lichenihabitans sp. (assembly GCA_964243125.1). GTDB lineage: Bacteria > Pseudomonadota > Alphaproteobacteria > Rhizobiales > Beijerinckiaceae > Lichenihabitans. The sequence goes on from CAXTEP010000016.1 coordinate 19,180, forward strand.
TGCCTGACCATTGCCTTCCACGCCCACCAGTCCGACGATCTCGCCCGCCCGGACTTTTAGCGAAACATCGCTGCAAATCTTTGAGCCGCGATCCGATAACAGGTCGAGCGACCTGACCTCGCAGGCGACCTTTGTCCGCTTTGTGGGCGCCCGGTTGATCTGAAGTGAGACTTCGTGGCCGACCATGAGCGTGGCAAGGCTTTTTTCATCGACATCTTTCGACATCACCTGACCTACCGTTCTACCCCGCCTCATCACGGTTATGCTTTCAGAAATCTCGATCACCTCGGGCAGCTTGTGGGCGATGAAAATGATGGTACGACCCTCCATCACCAAAGTGCGAACGGCGACGAAGAGCTCATCGACTTCCTGCGGCGCGAGGACTGCGGTCGGCTCGTCGAGGATGAGAATACGGGCATCCCGGTAAAGTGCTTTCAAGATTTCAACGCGCTGCTGTTGCCCAACCGGAAGCCTACCTACGGGAGACAAAGGGTCGACATGCAGGCGGAACCGTTCGGACAGCGTCCTAACGGAGTCTATCGCGGCCTGCCGGTCGAATTTTAACCGAGATGTCGGTTCCGACCCAAGCACGACGTTCTCGTAGACCGAAAAGGACGGCACCAGCGAGAAGTGCTGAAAGACCATTCCTATACCGGCCTTGATCGCGTCCTTCGGGCCGGAAAACGAGATAGGCACTCCGTCAAGAAGCAGATCGCCTTCATCGGGCCGTTCAATCCCGAACAGAATTTTCATGAGGGTGGACTTGCCCGCGCCGTTCTCACCGACGACGGCGTGCACGACCCCCGGTGCTACGCTGAGGTTCACGCCGTCGTTGGCCACCGTCCCCCCCGCATACACTTTCCGAATTCCTATTGCCTCTAGAACGGGTGATGCCATGCCATTCTCCGACTGGTGTGCACCCCGTCTTCGACCTTGGTTGCGGCTTGGCCGCGTTCAAGCATTCGACGACACCGGCCAAACGACTGCGACAGAGCCACGCCCTGCCGCGCCACGAAGAGAACCGAGCATCTGCACTGTTTCTTCAACCAGCCGCAGCTATTCGGCTGCCGGCCACGCATCCGAGTTCGTCGTCAAGGTCATAGTCATAAGCCTTCCGCGAAAGCAAAAGACCGGACCTCAATGCATGACAGTGTCGACGTTGATTTTTCCGGCAGCTATGTTCTTAGACACTGCTTCCACTTGCGCCTGAACATCAGGCGGAACAAGCTTCTTATAATATTCATTCCTGGCAATGCCGACGGCGTCTTCCTTAAGCCCCAGAATGACATCCGTCCCGTATGGGGCCGTCCCCGCGATCGTATTCTCCATCGCTAAGTAGAGGGATTGGCCGACGTCCTTCAGGTAAGACGTCACGATGACGTTTGCCTGCGCCGGATCCGACTCGGCAAAGACCTTTGCCTGGTCCTGAGCCGCCCCGATGGCAAGTTTATGGGAGTCCCGTACGGCCTGCAGTGCTCCGAGGTTGGTTGCGCTCGCAAGGGAAAAAATGACGTCGGCGCCTTGATTGATGAAGGCGTAGGCCATTTCCTTGCCCTTCGCCGGATCGTTGAAGACCCCGGCGACACCATTCAGAATCTTGATGTTTGGGTTGGCGGCCTTGGCACCTTCGTCGAAGCCGATCTTCGTGTCCATCACGGGAGGTATTTCCATCCCGAGGATGGTTCCTATGGTACCGGACTTCGAAACCTTAGCGGCGACGAACCCAGCGAGATAGCCTGCCGGAGCCGTTCGAAAACGGAGTGCCAGAACGTTAGGGAACTGGTGCGTCTTGAAGTCGAGCGTCTCATCGTAAAGGACGAATTTCTTATCTGGGTGCTGAGGGGCGATATCGGCGAGATAGACGGACATGTCCACCGTTCCGCATATCACGACATCGAAAATCCCATCCGCCGCGTCGGCAAGTGCGGGCTGCCAATGACCGGGTTCGTAACCGGCTTCGACGACTTTCAACGTCATCGGCAGGTCGGCCGCGGCTCTTTTCAGGCCGCCAACCGCGTTGTCGAGAAAAGCCTTGTCTCCCAACGTCCCGTTGAGAACAATCGCCACCTTCAGCGGATGATCTTTCGAGTAGGGTTCAGCTGCTGCCACCCTTGCTGTACTCTGACCAAAAGCCATGAATGAGCCGGCAATAAGCCCAAGGAGCAGCATTCTTGACATAATCATAGAAATTTCCTTGCTTTTGCGGCGACGAGTCGTTCGGATCGCTCGGAGTTGGTTCAGCTCGAAGCCGCTCGTGGCGTTCCTGAAACAGACGCAGTTTGCGCTGTCGTTTGTTTTTGAGTGCCGTTGTATCAGTGCGAACTTCGATTTACTGGCTCGGCTTTCCGCTATCTTTCATTGTAGCTCATTCAGCCCGCTCGATCGCATCAGCGACAGCGTCCGTGTCGGCGTCCTCCAGAAACTCAATCGTTATTTTTCGAAACGACGAAGCGCGATAGCTGAAATCGCGAGGGTAGGCGTGGGAGACGGGATCACCGATGTCCTGCGCGACATCAAGGCCCCAGAACGACAGATGCTCGGCCGTATGCTCGATGCGGGCTTCTCCCAAGGACATGCCATTAAGCAGAAGGACGACGCGCGCGGCCGTTTTGTCGCGTCCGTCGATCTGGAAGCCTGCTTCGAAACGTCCTGTCGGCAAAAGCGCACTTGACGTGCAGGTGACCCGACGGCCGATCCGGACGTGTTCGAAATGCAGCTTTCCATCCAGGACGTAGAGCGAGTAACCGCCCTGTCCGTCGCCGCTGGACAGGAGCACGCCTTGCTCGTCCTGTTGTCTGTCATGGAACGAAGCCGTGACCCGCATTGAGCGGTCCGTCCCGGTTATCATCGCGCTGACGGGAACGTGCCCCTGGCCCGGTCTAAAAACCAACCTCCTGCGGGAGATCAATCCCAAAGGTGTACGGCCGCCGAGTAGCTCGACGAGGCTCCGGTCGTCAAGTGGCAGAACACCGTTCGCCCTCGCCTCAGTCCACCACTGCGTCACGAGTTCGGCGAGGCGTTCGGGTTCTTGGCGGGCGATATCGACCGATTCGGAGAAGTCGTCGTGGGTGCTGTAGAGACGCCAGATATCCGTCGCATAATCCTCACCTTGAACGTGTTCCGTCACGGCCCTCCAGCCGTCCTGCCAGATCGCCCGGTGTCCAAGACATTCCCAGTATTGCCGGGCACGGGGAGCAGGCGCAGCGGCGCTGTCGAACGTCGTCGCGATGCTTTTTCCATCCATCGTCGGTGTCGCGGGTAAGCCTGCAAGGCCAAGGATGGTGGGTGCAAGATCAATCGCATGGGAAAACTGCTGCCGGACTTCGCCTTGGGACACGATTCCTTGCGGCCATGAAATGACCATCGGCGATCTCACGCCACCCAGCTCGACGTGCTGCTTGTACTTTCGAAATGGTGTGTTTCCAGCCATGGCCCAACCCTGGGGATAATGGGCGCCGCCATACAATCCACCGAGCTGGTCCAGCCGCTTTGTCTGCTCCGCGACAGCTTCCGGCATGCCGCTGTAAGTCGCATTCGTGTCGACGGCACCGTTTTTGTCGCCCTCCTTGCTGGCACCGTTGTCCGAAAGAACGACGATCATCGTGTTGTGGAGTTCGCCAAGCCGCTCGAGCTCAGCAACGAGCCGCCCGAGATGTTCGTCGGTGTGCTGCAGAAACCCGGCATAAGTCGCCTGCAGGTGGGTGTAGAGCCCCCGCTCGTCCGGGGTCAGATCGCTCCAGGCCGTCACCTCTTCATTTCGCGGCGCAAGCTGGGCATCCAGCGGCGCCACACCCAGCTCCATCTGCCGCCTAAGGCGGTCCTCCCGTGTGACATCCCATCCCTTGGCGAAGACGTCGACATACGGTTCGATATATTGCCTGGGGACCTGAAACGGCGCATGGGTCGCGCCGAAGGCAAGCTGCAGGTAGAATGGCTCCTGATCGCGGAAAACGCTATGGTCGCGCACGTATCCGATGGCTCGATCGACGAGGTCTTCCGTCAGATGATAGTCGGGACCGAATTCTCGATCGACCTGATGGTTGTCCTGGCAGATTTCGGGCATGTACTGTCCCGTACATCCAGGCAGGAAGCCGTAGAAGCGGTCGAAGCCTCTGGCCAATGGCCAGTTGTGGAACGGACCGCCTGGAAGAATCTCATGCGCCGGGGTCAGATGCCATTTTCCGACCATGTACGTTCCGTACCCCTGATCCCGCAGCATCGCCGGCAGCAGCACGACGTCCCTGTCGATGACCCCTCGAGAATTCGGAAAGCCGGTATCGACGTCTGACAGGAACCGCATTCCCACGGAATGGTGGTTGCGGCCTGTCAGGAGGCAAGCCCTTGTCGGCGAGCAGAGCGGCGTGACATGGAAGTTCGTGTATCGAAGGCCCTGCGCGGCGAGGGCGTCGATCGTGACCGTCTTGATTTCGGAACCGAAACAGCCGAAGTCGGCCCAACCCGTATCGTCGAGGATCACGACGACGATGTTCGGCCTGGCGTCCTTATGGTTCGCGCTCTGCGGCCACGATGGGATGAGGTCCGCGACCGTATCGCCGATCTTTCCGGAAAGGGAGGTCATTCGTTGGGTTCCCCGGGATGAAACTCAATCTGCGATGGAAGGTCTGCGGCACAGCGGAAGCCCATGTGTCCTGTGCTTCCGTCCACCGCATTGTGGTGGCGAGCGGCAACGCGGTAGCGATTGCAGTAGTCGGCGTGGCAGAGAAACGACCCACCCTTGATGACCTTCGCGATGCCTATGTCCGGTCCTGTCGGATCGGTCCGCGTGGCGAGACTTTCTGTCGAATGCCAGTCGGTGCTCCACCAATCCTGGCACCACTCCCACGTGTTTCCCGTCATGTTGAAGAGGCCGTAGCCATTCGGCAGGAACGACCGCACGGGAGCCGTTCCTGGATGGCCGTCCGAACCTAAGTCGGTCGCCGGAAAATGCCCCTGCCAGACATTGGATCGGTGCTGTCCGTCAGGCTCGAGATCATCGCCCCAGGGATAGCGCCTCCTCTCGAGCCCGCCGCGCGCTGCGACCTCCCACTCCGCTTCTGTCGGGAGCCTCTTCCCGCTCCATCGCGCGAAAGCCATGGCATCGTTCCAGGACACGTGAACGACAGGATGATCGCCCAAGCCGATCACGGACGAGTCCGGTCCACACGGTGACCGCCAACAGGCTCCCTCCACGAGGAGCCACCACGGGGCGTCGACGACCGCCCCAACGATTCGGGCATTTGAGGCGGTAACCATGGATTGCAGCACGAACGAGGTGCCGAGATGCTCGGCGTCGGTGACATAGCCGGTGGCCTTGGCGAAAACGGCAAAGTCTTCGTTCGAGACCGCGCAGCTGTCCATCAAAAACGCACTCACCGCGACGCTGCGAACGGGTCCCTCGCCGTCGAGTGGATTAGCCTGATCGTCCTCGTTGCCGATGACGGATGTCCCCCCGGGGATCAGGCGCATACGGGATGTCGCGATCGGACCGGCACGCGGTTTCGCCGGTGGATGACCGTGCCGCCTGCAAGACCGCTCAACGAGGGGCGAGCGGCTCGGCGCGCAGCATCCCATGGCCGGAGACCCTTCGTCATGATCGATGAAGACGACGGTCATGCCTGCGGCTCCGCTACGATCGCGAAGGTAGCAGCACGATCGCCACGCGAGGTCTTCCAAATTGCCCATCGGCTATTCTTATGGATTATATGCTCGGCGGGAGAACCGAATGACGTCAGTCCCGAATACCGTTTGGATCCGCCAGTTCAACGTTGTGGTGGAAGAAGGCTCCTTGCTGGCTGCGGCGAAGCGATTGCGGATCAGCCAGCCAGCGCTGTCGAAAAACATCAGAAGCTTGGAGCGTGAACTGGGAACAGCGCTGTTTACGCGACACGCGCGCGGGATGTCGATCAACGCATTCGGACAAATTCTCCTCGAGAAATCCCGACGCATCGAAGTGGAATACGCCTACGCCGCGCAGGAAATCCGTAACCTGATGGCCGGCACGCGTGGCGTCTTGCGGATTGGCGCGGGTCCCTTTTGGGCAACCGCGGTTATGCCCGCCGCAATCACAACATTCCATCAAAGACAGCCGAGGCACCAGGTTCAGCTTGTGACAGGAGCCATGGACGAACTCATCGGTCAGGTCGAGGACGGTCGACTCGATATCGCGGCGGGTTCGGTCGCGCCTTCTGAGATCGGGTCGGGACTACTCCGAGAGCCGCTGACGGAAATTCAACTTGCGATCCTGGCGCACGAGAAACACCCGCTGGTGCGCTTGGGCAGACCGATTACCGCTTCCGAACTCTCGGCGCATCCGTTCGTGGGGTACAAGCCGAACTGGTGGGCTATGGGCCTGCTGGCCAACTTGTTCGCGATGGGAAACAGTCCTCCTCCGACTTTCTCCGTCGAAACCACGTCCCTGATCGCCGGTCTGGAGCTGGTGAGGAGTGGACAGTACCTGATGCTGGAAGCGAGGCCGATCGTGGAAGGTCCCGTCGGCTTCCATATCGTGGCGCTGGAGACCGAGACACCGATCTACTCTTTCCCCGCCGGACTCATTCGACCGAGAAGTGCGGTCATGTCGCCGATGCTCAAAGAGTTCCGCTCCGTCCTGATCGAGACTTTCACAAAGCTGCAGCACGCATCCCGCCATTCGCGGGCGGATGACTTTTCTCCATCCGGGCTTCGGCCTGTCACTTGCTCAATGTCCGTCCGGGACGAAGTTGATTGATTTGAGCGGTTTGTGATTCAAAGGCGGCCCGAGACTGGGGTTGCCGATGTGGACGCGTGAGAACCGGGGTCGCGACGACCGGAGCAAGCTGCGCTACCCGACCAATCTGACCGACGAGGGATGGGCGCTTTTGGCCCCGCTGATCCCGCCCGTCAAGGGCGGCGGTAACAAGCGCAGCGCCAACGTGCGCGAGGTGGTGAATGGGCTGATGTATGGGTTGGGAACGGGTTGCCAGTTGCGGGTGCTGCCCAAGAACTTGTCGCCACGCAGCACGGTACACGGATATCGACCTATGGACGGAGCCTGCCAAGGCTCACGCGCTGCGCAGCATCGTGGGGCGGTAGGCGGAGGGCTATGACGGGACGCTGAAGCGCCTGCACCACGCGCTGTACGGTGCGTGCCGGGAGAAGGCGGGACGGGAAGCCAGTCCGACGGCGGCCGTCATCGACAGCCAGAGCGTCAAAGGGGCGGAAAAGGGGGGTCTTGGGGTTGCCCCGTTTTGGTGGCTCTTGCTCACTTTGCGTGGATGGCGGCCGATTGACTTGGGTCGGTGACGGCTCAGGCTGAGCGTCCCAACGTGGGAGGCATGCCCATCCCGTTGGCCATCCCCCAGTGCCGCATCGGTAGTTGCGTCGAGCAGCGCTCCAACCATCTCACGGTCGAGGTCCATCTGGACGGAGAGGTCGCGGTCGGTGTCCTGAGTGCGGCCAAACGAGCCGATCCGTCCATAGCCGCTATCGTCGTCACCCGGCCGATCTGCCGGTCCCCACCTCACGAACGACGCTGAGCATTGAGGTCCGACGCTTCTACTGCTCGAACCCGTGCTGCTGCCGGCGCACCTTTGCCGAGCCGACATCCGATCTCGTTGCGCCGTGGGCCCGCCGGACGCGTCGGCTGGCCGAAACGCAAGGGCGGGTCGGCATCGTTTGCGGCGGCGCTCCCGGGGCGCGGCTCCTGACGCATCTGCGCGTGCCGGTGAGTCGCGCCACGGTGCCCCGCTTCGTCGCCGAGCGGCGGACGAAGCCGAGCCGGTCGGGCCGCAAGCCCCGAGGCGAGACCATGCCGATGTCGGAGACACCGGCCGTTGATCCCCACCACGTCGACATGCTTGGCCGCAAGAAAGACCGTGAGCATGTCATCGTGGCCGGGATCGCCATCGAGGAGGACGTGCATGAGCCTGCCTTTGGGAGAAGTTAGAGAAATTTACCTCTAAGGCATACGTATGCCTTTAGCAGGGTGCTCGCTCGTGCCCTATGGTCGATGGCATTCGGAGGTCATCCATGCATCGCCCCACCAGCCACGACGTCGCCGAACGGGCGGGCGTGGCCCAATCGACCGTGTCGCGCGTGTTCAGCGGCAAATCCCGCGGCCGCGTGTCGGTGGAGCTGGAATCGAGGATCCGTCGGGCAGCCGAGGAGCTTGGATACGAACCGCTTCCGTCCGGCAGGGCCCTGAGTTCCGGCCGATCGTACGCGATCGGATTGGTGGTCACGGATTTCGAGAACGTGTTCTTCGGCCCCTTCGCCCGGGGCGCCCAGCGGGCGGCGGCCGAGAGCGGTTACTCCGTCTCGATCATCGAGGCCGGTGAAGGGGCTCAGGCCGAGTCCGCGATGAGACTGCTTAGCCTCGGGCACGTCGACGGGCTACTGCTGTTCGCGATCGCCCCTCCCGCCCTGCCGGCCGCAATCGACCGTCGGCGGATCACGCTGGTCGAGTCGATCGCGCCCGGCTTTTCCTGCGTGGCCTTCGACAGTGCCGGCGGCATCGCCTCGGCGGTGTCGCGCCTGGCGGGCGACGGACACCGGAGGATCGCCTACCTGAGCGTCAACAACCAGCGATGGACCTTCCGGAAGCGGGCGGAGGCGTTCCGGCAAGCCGCCGCGGACCACGGGCTTCCAAGCGACCCCGGCCTGCTCGCCACAGCGGACTTCAACCTGGAGTCGATCGTGGCGGTCGCAAGCAAGCTTCTGCGCGAAGTCCGACCGACCGCCATCGTCTGCGCCGACGACATGGTAACGGCCGGCGTTTACAGGGCGGCCGTCATGGAGCGGCTGCACATACCGAACCACTTGTCGGTCATAAGCTTCGGAGGCACGGTGATCAGCCGGGTTTTGACGCCGGTCCCGACCTCCTTGACTGTCTCGGCGGCCGACCTGGGGGAGATTGCGATCGGCCTGCAGATTGCGAACTTCGCGACGGAGAGGGATCCGCAGCACGTCTACATACCGACGACCTTGCGCGACGGCGAGTCGACGGCACCTTGCGTCGGGAACGCCGACGCGCGCGGCGGCGCTGCGGCGCGCCGGCCGTCGGACAGGGACCCCGATCGGCACGCGGCGGCCGCCGATCCAAGGTTCAGTCGTGGAAGCTCTTCGTGAGCAGCCACGACATGACGACGTCCCTCAAGGCCGCACCGAGGTCGTCGCCGTAGACGTTCCGGTCCCGCAAGGCTTCAAGCCGGGAAGCCTGATCGGCGTCGAGGGTCACGACAAGCTCCGAAGACTTCACGTGGAAGCGATGATCGGGCACGTACGCGGGATCCCTTCTCACCGGGACGGCGGCCGCGTCGTGGAATTCGGGCGCAATCACCGATCCGTATCGCGCAAGCGCCGCCCGCGCGCGTTCGTGGTCTTCGTCCAACGCCGACATCACCTGCACGGAGACGGGCTTCAGCGCGAAGTTGTTGGTCCTGTCGAGGTCGTCGCCACAGACGTTGGGAATCGCGAGCACGTCCATAAAGGCGTAAAGGTCGATGTGGTCGCCCGCCCGGGCGCTGTTGCGGACGACGTTCGATCCGCCACCCTCGTAAACTTCGACGCACATGAAGGTGTTGAAAGACTCGTGGACGCCATAGGGCGGAATGCCAAACTCGCGCTGGGCTTCCTCCTGGATCTGTTGGCAGTTGGTATGGTGCCCATCACGGTAGAACAACCGGTACAGGAGCGAACTGCAGCAGGGATACAGGAGGTCCGTCACCGCATTGCTCGAGGCGATGGCCATCAACGGGCGCTCCCAGGGTGCCTTCGACCACAGCAAGTCTCCCTCGACCGGGCTCACGCCATGCACGCTGCGCGTGCGACCGACGTGCAGGGCTTCGTTCCTGTTGGCGAGGTTGTAGCAGTTGAAGTCGACGCACTGGCCTCCGTCGATCTGCTGAATGCGCAGGATCTGGCCCTTCCTGACAACGATGCCCTTTCCGGTGCCCGGCGCGATGACGTGGCTTTCGACGATCTCCCGAGCCGGCGCGGGCTTCCGGCCGGGCGGCTGGCGGGGCCTGAGGGCGTCGGGATGTCCGGTGTCGGACACCGCGAGACGGACGACCTCCTCCAGGCTCGGTGCGAGCCCCCTTCCGATCGCCAGACTGTCGATGGCGGTGAGCTGCTGATTATTGAACGGAACGCTGATCGTTTGTCGTGCCATTGATCTTCCTTCGAAACCACGTTGCCGCAGCGGATCGAACCAAGTCCCGCCGCGATCGCCCGAGAGCCTCGGTCCCGTCGGCCTTCGATCGCGCGCATAATCCCGACGTCGCCGACTTCGCACCGGCCGGAACGTTCGCGTTCTTGGCCATTCACCACTCTCGCGGGGCTTTCAGCTCGGTGTCCGCACGTGCCAGCGGGCTCCGTCGACGGACACCTCCAGGGTCGATCGAGGTCGCGGCGAACCCGCTCGCCGCCGATGCGGTCCGACGCTCCCCGGTGCGCAAGGAGACGGCCGCGTCCGGGCGCTCCTGCCGCACGGCACCGGTGCGTGCAGGGACGCGATACACGCGTTCCGGACCCGGAACGACCGCGGCCCGGGAACCCGGAAATGCGGGGGCTTGCCGGCGCGCCCGTTTCAAGCCGCTCGAATCGTTGCTCCGGCACGGATCTTGCGCCGAGATACCCAGCGGCGACACCGGAATCGACCGCGTGTCCCGAGGGCAGGTCCACCCGCGGGCAACGAACCGGCGCGTCGTCGGCGGCATCACGCCGGGCCGGTCGGCGCGACACTGGTGCGACGTCGATGAATGGAGCGGGAGTACCGCGACCGAGTGCGAGTTGCGAGTTGCCTAAAAATCATCACCGATGTATTATGACATACGTATGCCTCTTCATAGGCAGGATCGGCATGCGCGGTCGAGAAAACGGAGCCAGCGTCATGGATGTGCGCTCATTGGCTCGGTTCGGCGACGTGACGGCGGCGTCCGTCCGGAGAACGCGGGGCCGTCACGAGCCGCCCGGCGGCGTCCGACTCGGGGGCTCGTCGGGCGTCGAAGCCTGGTTCGGGTTGGAAGGTGCTCCGGTCGCGGCGTGGCTGGAGTTCACGTCCTGTTGCCGGAGCATCTTGTGACGACGACATCGGGACGCCGGGCGCCGGCAATCGAGCTCGTCGGCATCAACAAGCGTTTCGGCCGCATCCAAGCCAACAAGGACGTGAACCTCAGGGTCGAGCGCGGGACCATCCACGGGATTGTCGGCGAGAACGGAGCCGGCAAGTCCACGCTCATGTCGATCCTTTATGGGTTCTACGAGGCCGATTCCGGTGACGTCCGAGTCGATGGCGCGTCCGTAAAGATCCGCTCCTCGCGCGAGGCGATCAGCCATGGCATCGGCATGGTGCACCAGCACTTCATGCTGGTGCAGCCGTTGAGCGTGCTCGAGAACGTGATGCTCGGCGCCGAGGGTGGGGTTCTGCTGAAGACCGGCGCACGCGAGGTCAGGGCACGGCTGAAATCCCTGGGCGCGGAATACGGCCTCGTCGTCGACCCCGACGCGATCGTCGGCGAGCTCCCCGTCGGGCTCCAGCAACGGGTCGAGATCCTGAAGGCCCTCATCCGCGGCGCGGAGGTCCTGGTGCTCGACGAGCCGACGGCCGTGCTCACCCCGGCCGAGGCCGATCAGCTCTTCGGCATGCTCGAGGTCCTGCGGTCCCAGGACAAGACGGTCATCTTCATAACGCACAAGCTGAGGGAGGTCATGCGGCTCACGGACCGGGTGTCCGTCATGCGCTTGGGCACGATGGTGGCGGATCTAGTGACGGGCGACACGTCGCCACCGCAACTCGCCGCCGCAATGGTCGGGCGAAACGTCGTGCTGCGGCTCGAGAAGGGACCGTCGACTCCTGGCGAGATCGCCTTGGAAGCACGCAACCTCATTGTGCAGGACGACCGCAAGGTGACCCGCGTGCACGACGTCTCCTTCGCGCTCCGTCGTGGCGAGATCGTGGGAATCGCGGGCGTGGCGGGGAACGGGCAATCGGAGCTGCTCGAGGCGTTGGCCGGCATCAGGCCGCTCGCGGGGGGAGAGATCCTCGTTGAGGGCAAGCGGCCGTCGCCGGACCTGCTGAACCCGAGGGGCATGCGCGAGCTCGGCGTATCGCACGTGCCGGAGGACCGCCATCGCATGGGGATGGTCACGTCGCTCGAAGCTTGCGAGAGCGCGATGCTCGGGTTCCACCGGGACAGGGTCTACGGCCGGGGAATGCTCTTGAACCGGAAGGCGATCGTCGCCGACGCTGCCGAGAAGATGAGGGCCTTCGACGTCAGGCCGCGTGCGCCCCTGTTGAAGTCCGCCAACTTCTCGGGCGGCAACCAGCAGAAGATCGTCCTCGCCCGGGAGATCGAGCGCAATCCCCTCGTGATGCTCGTGGGCCAACCCACGCGGGGGGTCGACATCGGCGCCATCGAGTTCATCCACAAGCGCATCGTGGGCTTGCGGGATGCCGGGAAGGCCGTGTTGCTCGTGTCGGTGGAACTCGATGAGATCATGGCGCTCTCCGATCGCATCCTGGTCATCTGCGCGGGGCGCGTCACCGGCGAGCGGCGCCCCGAGACCTGCAACCAACAAGACCTCGGCCTCCTGATGGCTGGAGTGTCCGACCACGAGCAAGCCGCATGAGCGGAGGACCACTCGAATTGCCAAAGTGGGCCGACGTGGCGGTCATTCCGCTCGTGAACGTCACTGCGGCCTTCGTCATCTCCGGCCTGGTCGTGACGGTGATCGGCGAAAACCCTTTCACGGCGATCAGGGTCCTGATCGGCGGAGCGCTCGGTGATCTCGAAGGTATCGGCTTCACCCTCTACTACGCAACCAGCTTCATCTTCACAGGGCTCGCGGTCGCGATCTGCTTCCAGGCTGGCCTGTTCAACATCGGCGTTGAAGGGCAGGCCTACATTGCGGGCATCGGCGTCGCGCTCGTCGCCTTGCACCTCGGGTTCCTGCCCGGCGTGGTGCTCGCACCGCTGTGCATCGTCGTCGGCGCCGTTTTCGGGGCGGCATTCGCCGGCATCCCGGGCTATCTGCAGGCGAAGCGCGACAGCCATCTCGTGATCACCACCATCATGTTCAACTACATCGCGGCGGCGATTATGGGGTACCTGCTGGTCAACGTCATGCGCAAGCCCGGGCAGATGAACCCGGAAACCGCCACCTTCCCCCAGGGCGCGACCGTCCCACTGGCGAAGGACCTCGTCGCCTACCTGGGATGGGAGTGGCCCGACACCCCGCTCAACGCATCGTTCGTCCTGGCCCTGCTGTGCGCGTACCTGACCTGGCTGCTGCTCTGGCGCACGCGGCTCGGCTACGAGATCCGCGTCGTGGGCGGAAACCCCGTGGCCGCGATCTACGGCGGAATCTCGCCCACGCGGGTGACCATGATCAGCGTCCTTTTGTCGGGAGCGCTCGCCGCCGGTCTCGCGGTCAACGTGCTCCTCGGCGAGGAACACCGGTTGCTCCTGCAATACACGGCCGGGTTCGGTTTCGTGGGCATCGCGGTGGCGCTGATGGGCCGGGGTCACCCCTTCGGCATCATCCTCGCGGCGATCCTCTTCGGCATGCTCTACCAGGGCGGGGCCGAACTCGCCTTCCAAGAGCCGAAGATCACACGGGACATGATCATCGTAATCCAGGGGCTCGTGGTCCTCTTCGCCGGCGCGCTCGAGCACATGTTCAAGGTGCCGTTGGCCATGCTCCTGGCGCGCCTGCATGCACCTGTGCCCGAAGCGCCGGCCACCGAACGAGCGTAAGCCGATGAACTCCTTCGACGAACTGATCGTAATCCTCGCCTCGGTGATCCGGCTCGCAGTGCCGCTGATCCTCGGCTGCCTCGCGGGCCTCTGGTCCGAACGATCGGGGATCATCGACGTCGGGCTCGAGGGCAAGATGCTGACGGGCGCCTTCGCCGCCGCCGCGGGGGCGGCTTTGACGGGAAGCGCGTGGATCGGACTTTTCACCGGCGTCTCGGCCAGCGTCCTCGTTTCGCTGGTGCACGGCTACGCTTCGATTGAGCAGCGTGCGAACCAGATCGTGTCGGGTGTCGCCATCAACATGATCGCGGACGGCTTGACCGCGCTGCTTGGGAACGCGCAGTGGGAGCAAGGGGGCCGCACGCCGTCGCTGCCGAGCGCGGCCCTGTTCAATTCGATCGAGCTTCCCTTCACGAGTCAGGTCGGCATGGTTCCGGTCATCGGACCGGTCTACGAGCACCTTATCTCGGGCAACAACCTGATCACCTATGCCGCCTTCCTGATGGCGCCGGTCACCTATTGGGTGCTCTACAACACGCGCTTCGGCCTGCGCCTCAGGGCCGTGGGAGAAAATCCGGCGGCGGTGGACACGGCAGGCATCTCGGTCCATGCGTTGCGCTACGCAGGTGTATTGATCTGCGGGGTGCTCGTGGGGGCTGCGGGGGCATATCTCTCGATCGCCCAGGCGGCGTATTTCCAGCCGCATATGACGGCCGGTCAGGGCTACATCGCGCTGGCGGCCCTGGTCTTCGCCAAGTGGAAGCCGATGCAGTCGCTCGCGACGTGCCTCCTGTTCGGTCTCCTCGACGTGCTGTCCATCCGCATGCAAGGCACGGTCTTGCCCGTCATCGGGCCAGTTCCGGTCCAGGCGATCCAGGCCTTGCCATACGTGCTCACCGTCGTCCTGCTGGCGGGCTTCATCGGCAAGGCGATCCCGCCGAGGGCCTCCGGCATCCCCTACGTCAAGGAGCGCTGACGCACCTGCATCGCCACGGCTCTCGATGCGGCCAGACTGCCTGCCAAACCGTCGCCGAAGCCAAAACTTTGAGCAGAAACTGCTTCGCAACTAGCTTGTAAAGAAAGCAAGTTTAGTATGTTGTTCGATGTGACGGTCGTATTAGGAGCCGGGGCGGACGCGGGCTGCCGCACTCGGAGGCAAGCGGTCGCAAATTGTATCCGAACAAGAGGATGGGGGGTGGAGGGCGCCTCCCGCCGTAGCTCGTAACGAGGTTGGCTGCTCCGCCCAGAGACGACCCCGAGGGCCAGGATTGGGCGCTTCTGCAACAAGGGAGAGAACATGTTCGATCGGAAAACCGCGGCCAAAGTGGCCGCCATCGGTCCCGTGGTCGGCCTCGCTCTGCTGGCCTCCGCCGCGTCGGCAGCACAGACCAAGCCGGCGATCATCTACGATCTCGGGGGCAAGTTCGATAAGTCTTTCAACGAGGGCGTGTACAACGGCGCAGTCAAGTTCAAGAAGGACAGCGGCATCGAGTTCAGAGACCTCGAGCTACAGAACGACGCCCAGCGAGAGCAGGCCCTGCGGAGGTTCGCCAAGGATGGCTTCAACCCGATTCTGACAACCAGCTTTCCCTGGGCCACAGCGATTGAGAAAGTCGCGGCCGAATATCCGAAAACGATCTTCGGCACCATCGACGTTGAAGTCGACAAGCCGAATGTGCACTCGACGCTCTTCAAGGAGCAGGAAGGCTCCTACCTCGTTGGCGTCATCGCGGGCAAGACGACCAAGACGAACAAGGTGGGCTTCATCGGCGGGCAGGACATTCCGCTCATCTCGCGGTTCGGATGCGGCTACGCACAAGGCTTCAAGTCCGTCGTCGCAAAGGGTGAGGTCATCTCCAACATGACCGGTACGACGCCGGAGGCCTGGAGCGATCCCGTCAAGGGCGGGGAACTCGCGAAATCTCAGATCGACCGCGGCGCGGACATCGTGTTCGCGGCAGCGGGCGGGACCGGCCAGGGCGTGCTCAAGGCCGCAGCCGACGCTGACAAGTTGGCCATCGGCGTCGACTCCGACCAGAACGGCCTGTTTCCCGGCAAGGTCCTGACGTCGATGCTGAAGCACGCCGACGTGGCAACCTACAAATTCCTGATGGACGCCGAGAACGGCACTCTGAAAGGCGGCACCGAGGTGCTCGGTCTCA
>CAXTEP010000016.1:35174-39200 GCA_964243125.1 uncultured Lichenihabitans sp.
TTCATGAAGCTATTTCTTTCTGCGAGCTTTGTTCGAAAATTTGGCGGGATGAGTTCATATGATCCGGATCCGCAGTAAATTCGTGCAGGTCGAGGAACGGGCCTTCGAAGCCGGCGTATGGCACGAGGACGTCCTGCGCAGGGTGGCCGTGGCCGTCGTCGTGAACAACCCGCTCGTCGGGCGGTACCAGGAGGACCTGTCGGAGTTCATCGAGGCCAGCGCGGTCATCGGGGCGGAGGTGGGCGGCATGCTGGTCGAGGCCATGGGGCGGTACCCTGTACAATCCTATGGCAAGGCCGGCGTGGTCGGCACCGCCGGAGAACTCGAGCACGCGAACATGCTGCTGACGACGACGTTCGCGAACCCGATCCGGGACCGCATCGGCGGTGCGACCGCGTGGATCTCGTCCGTGACCAAGGTCGGCGTGCCGGGCTGCTCGATCGACGTGCCGCTGAACCACAAGGACGCCATCTACGTCCGCAGCCACTACGGCGCCATGACGGTCACGCTCTCCAACGACACCCCGCATCAGGACGAGGTCGCTCTCATCTTCTGCGCATCGAACCGGGGCCGATTGAACGCGCGCGTCGGCGGCCTGAGGCACGAGGACGTTTCGGCCTTCGACGGCCTGCGCTGAGGCTCGCCATGCGGATCGCCATCGTCAACATCGGGACGATCGTTTCCGGCGACATCGAGGCGCCACTGGCGGCGGGCGACTGTCTCGTCGCTGACGGCGGGAGCATCGTCCATGTCGGCGCGCCGGACCTGGGCCTCGTCGACGCCGCCGACGTCGTCATCGACGCGGCCGGTTGCACCGCGATCCCGGGCCTGATCGACAGCCATGTCCACATCACCTTCGGCGACTACACGCCCCGCCAGCGGACCGTGGGGTACCTGGAGAGCTACGTCCACGGCGGCACCACGACCGCGATCACGGCCTCGGAGGTGCACACGCCCGGCCGCCCCACCGACGCGTGGGGCGTGAAGGCCCTCGCCCTTGCGGCCCGCGCCTGCTTCGAGGGCTACCGGCCGGGCGGCATGCGCGTCCACGCGGGATCGATCATTCTTGAACCGGACCTGAGCGCCGGGGATCTCGAGGAGGTCAGGTCGCAGGGGCTTTGGCTCGCGAAAGCCGGCTTCGGACGCTTCGCGACGCCCTACGACTACGCGCCGCTGATGAACGCCGCGCGGTCGATGGGCTTCGTCACCACCATGCACACCGGCGGCTCGTCGATCCCCGGCTCCTCGGGGATCTGGGCCGAGCACGTGCTGCGTTCGCGCCCGACCGTCTCCTTCCACGTGAACGGCGGCCCCACCGCGATGCCGGACGAGGGATTCGCGACCCTCGTCGACGAAGGCAAGGATATCGCGCTGCAGGTGTGCACTGCGGGCAACCTGCGCACGGCCCTCCTGACGGCCAGGTTGCTGGAGGAGGCCGGCGCACCCCAGCGGCTGCTGGTCGCCACCGACACGCCGACCGGGTCGGGGATCATGCCGCTCGGGATGTTCTACACGATCACCCACCTGTGCGCGCTGGGGGGGATGGCGCCCGAACGGGCGATCGCTGCCGCGACCGGCAACAACGCGAGGATCTACGGCCTGAACTCCGGCATCCTCGCACCCGGCCGCGACACCGACGTCGTGCTGATCGACGCCTGCGACGGCGGCTCCAAGGGCGACGCCCTCTCCGGGATCGCCAACGGCGACGTGCCGGCCGTCGCGGCCGTCGTCACCGACGGCGTGCCCCGCTTCGTGGGACGCTCGCGCAACACGCCCGCCTCCATCAGGAGGGTGAGGGTGACGCGGTCCCACGTCGTCGAGACGTTTTCCGGCGCAGGACACTGAAAAGGACCGGCCCGCCGCGCGCCGATCCAGCGCCCTCGTCGGGACGAACCGACCCCCTTGCAAACTACCTTGCAAAGCAAGCTAGTTATATTAGCATATTCCACGCCGACGACTTTTGGGGAGGATCTCATGCGCGTGGACGTGACGTCGGTCCAACCGGTGCAGCTGCGCGAGGCCTTCGGCCAGTTCGCGACCGGTGTCTGCGTGGTGGGCTTCGCCGCGCTGGACGGCACGCGGGTTGGGGTGACGGTCAACTCGTTCACCTCCCTGTCCCTCGATCCGGCGCTGCTCCTCGTGTGCCTGGGCCATTCGCTTCGCAGTCACGACGTCATGCTCTCCTGCGGTGGCTTCGGGGTCAGCGTCCTGGCGCAGAACCAGCGTGACGTCTCGCACCGCTTCGCGACGAGGGGGGGGCCGAAGTGGGACGAGCTGTCCCCCATCGAGGGCGAGACCGGGGCTCTGATGGTGCCCGAGGCGATCGCGTGGTTCGACTGCTCGGTCGAGGCGACCTACCCCGCCGGCGATCACACGATCCTGATCGGCCGCATTCGCAAGTTCAAGGCGGACGCTGCCAAGCGTCCGCTCCTCTTCTTCCGCGGTGCCTACGGGGCCGCGGCCTGACCACGACGGCAACGCAACCAAGGATATCTCCATGCTCGGCACCGACAATGTCCGGGGTTCCGTCAAGAACGGCGCGGATCACATCCGCGCCGTTCAGGACGGACGCACGATCTATCTCGAAGGCAAGCGTGTCGACGACGTAAGCCGGCACGAGGCCTACCGCAACGCGGTCGCCACGGCCGCCAGCCTTTACGACTACCAAGCGGCTCCGGAGAACGTCGAGCGCATGACGTTCGAAACCGAGACCGGCTGTCGGGTCAGCCGTGCGTGGCAGCTGCCGCGGTCCTACGCGGAGCTCGTGGAGCGCCGCAAGGCCCTGACGGAATGGTCCGAGTTGACCGGCGGGTTCCTGGGACGATGCCCCGCCCACGTCGCGTCTTCCATGTGCGGGCAGTACATGGGAGCGGAGGTGTTCGACGGCCACGCCCCCGCCCGCGGCAAGGCGTTCCGGGACTGGTTCCGCGACGCGCGCGACAGGGACGTGTTCATGACCTACGTCATCAACAACGTCCAGGGCGACCGCTCAAAGGCCTTCGGCGACCAGGGCGACGGCGCCGAGGACATGGTCGCGCGCATCGTCGACGAGGACGCGACCGGCATCACCGTGCGCGGCGCCAAGCTCTTCGCGACGTCGGCGATCATGGCCAACGAGATCTTCGTCGGGTCGGGCCAGCCGCTCAAGCCGGGCGAGGAGCACCTCGCCTTCTCGTGCGCCCTGCCGATGAACACGAGGGGATTGAAGCTCCTGTCGAGGAAGTCCTTCGAGCAGCACGCCGGCTCGACGTTCGACTATCCGTTATCGTCGCGGTTCGATGAGAACGACGCCCTGGTCTTCTTCGATGACGTCAAGGTTCCGTGGGAGCGCGTCTTCGTCCACCGCGACACGGCGATGTGCCGCAACCAGCTGCACCAGACGCCGGCGCACGTCTACGCCAACTACCAGTCCATGATCCGCCTTTCGGTGAAGCTGCGCTTCCTCGTGGGTCTCGCCCGGGGCATCGCGGAGGTGATCGGCACGATCACCATGCCTCCGGTGATGGACACCCTCGGCAAGCTCGCCTCGCAGGCGGCGCTGATCGAGGGCATGGTCTACGGCATGGAGGCCAAGGGGCGTGTCGTCAACGGCTATTACGTGCCCGACACGCACCTGCTCTACGCCGCTCAGGTCCAGAGCCAGGAGATGTATCCCGAGATCGTGGCCGCCATCCGCGAGCTCGCCGGCGGCTCGCTGCTGATGCTGCCCTCGTCGGTCGACGACTTCACCAACTCCGAGCTGGAGACGATCATCAGGCACACGCAGATCTCGCCCGTTATGTCGGGACTAGACCGTGTCAAGCTGCTGAAGCTGATCTGGGATGCGGTCGGTTCCGAGTTCGCCTCGAGGCACCTGCAGTACGAGATGTTTTACGCGGGCGCCAAGTTCGTGACGCGCGGCAACTCGTTCCGCACCTACGACTGGGGGCGCGCCAAGGCCACGCCCTTCAAGCTCCTCGCCGACTACGAACTCGACCGCTTCGTGAGGCCCGAGGCCGCGGCCCCGGCGAGGCGCCTCAAGGCGGT
>CAXTEP010000016.1:39300-40593 GCA_964243125.1 uncultured Lichenihabitans sp.
GGGCGTCAGGGTGGAACCTCGGATGGTGAAGCGCACTGCGTCGAAGGCCGGCGACGGCGGGCGATCACCGCCGGCGGCGGATGGGGCCGGGCGTCCCGCGAGGAAAGCGCCCTTGACCGTCTCGCGACAAGAGCTGATCGTTGATGGCTCTGACCACGAGTTCCGCCGCCTTGTGCACGGCCTGTTCGCGTTTCTTGCTCGTCACGAGGCAGTCCGGTCGGGGCACGGCTCGGTGATCGGGCTCGTGGGCATCGAGTACACCGTCCTCATCTCGATCGCTCACATGAACGCCGAGGAGCGCTCCGTGAGCGTGAACCGGCTGGCCGAGCACCTCCATCTCAGCGGCGCCTTCGTGACGACGCTGACCAACCGCCTCGCCAAGCTCGGCCTGGTGCATAAGGAGCAGGACACGGAGGACCGCCGCCGCGTGAACCTGCGCATCTCGACGCGCGGGAGGGAACTCCTCGCCGAGCTCGCCCCGACACAACGCCAAGTCAACGACGTGCAGTTCGAACCGCTTGGACGCAAGGAGTTCCTCTGGCTGATCGACATGGTCGAGGAGCTGATCAAGTCTTCCGACCGCGCCATACAATTGCAGGCCTACCTTTCGAGCGGCAACACGCGGCGGCGACCGGAGCAGGGAGCCGCTGAGACGCTCCAGCCCGCTCCAGGCGCAAGCCCCAGGCTGGCCGCGCGCAGGCGCGATGCGCCACGGCCTCCCGCGACCCGGACGGCGCGCGGGGCTGGCAGGGTCGCCGGGGCTAAGCGCGAGAAGCCGGTCGAATAGCGGAACCTGACGCTCGAGCCGCAGGTACCACTCCGAGAAACACCACACGCGAGACCTCATCCCCGGCGGCGCTGCTTGGCATAGCCGGCAGCAGCCTTGAGCGCGGCTTGTGTGGGGCGAGCGGGGAACGTGCAGCCGATTGCGTCCTTGGCGATCCGCCCCCGGACCACAGCACCCGGTTTAATAATGAGGGTTTATCGTGAGTTCCATGCGCGTGGACACGGTGCCGGCAGTAGACCAGAGCGCTCGGCATCTTCCGATCGGCAACACACTCGCAGGACGCTACACGCATGGTAGGCTGTTGGTGAACTCCGCAACCGGCTTCGACTTCGCGGGCCGGCGCTGGGGGCTCGGCGGTCGAGGTGCTCGCCGCGGCCCCATACCGGCTCCAGGCGCCCGTTTGAGCAGTGCGGTTCCGGTGAAGAAGTGCCTCACATCGACGAGCTGCACATATTTCTTCGCCGGGGGAACGTCGGCCTCTTCTTGGCGGCTATCGGCGATGCCGT
>CAXTEP010000017.1:0-3918 GCA_964243125.1 uncultured Lichenihabitans sp.
CCGCGACCGCCTTCCTGGAAGCCGGCGTCCACGTCATCTGCGACAAGCCGCTGGCCGTGTCGCTCGCCGAGGCCAGGGCGTTGAAGGTCCTGGTGGACCGCACCGGCCTCGTGTTCGCGCTGACCCACAACTACACGGGCTACCCGCTGGTCCGGCAGGCGCGCGCCATGGTGCGCGGCGGCGACCTGGGCGATATCCGCATCGTCCAGATCGAGTACCCGCAGGACTGGCTCGCCGAGAAGATCGAGGACACGGGGCAGAAGCAGGCCGAATGGCGCGCCGACCCGGCGCGGGCCGGCGCGGGCGGCGCCATCGGCGACATCGGCACCCACGCCTACAACATCGCCGACTTCATCACCGGCCTGGAGGTCCGCGAACTCTGCGCGGAACTCACCAGCTTCGTGGCCGGGCGGCGGCTCGACGACGACGTGCAGGTCATGCTGCGCTACGCGAACGGTGCCAAGGGGTTCCTGTGGGCCAGCCAGGTGGCCCCGGGTCACGAGAACGACCTGAAAATCCGGGTCTACGGCACGGCAGGCGCGATCGAATGGGCACATGCCGAGCCGAACCGCCTAGTCTGGTCGCGGCTCGGCGCCAACCGGCAGATCGTCACCCGCAACGGCGCGGGGGCGGACGCCGCCAACCGGCGGGCTTCGCGGGTGCCGGCCGGCCACCCCGAAGGCTACCTCGAAGCCTTCGGGACGCTCTACGCCGAGGCTGCCGACGCCATCCTGGCAGCGCGCGACGGCGGGAAGCCCGCGCCCGACACCCTCGTTCCCACGGTGGACGACGGCGTGCGCGGCCTCGCCTTCATCGAGGCCGCGATCCGCTCGTCGGCGGCCGGCGGGGTCTGGACGGCGCTTTGACCCGCGGCGTGGCCGATCCGTGTCGGTCGACACCAGAGGTCATCGACAAGCCACCGCCCTCATCCTGAGCCTGTCGAAGGATGATCCAGGGATCTCGCGTCCGGCCCGTTCTTCGACAGGCTCAGGACGAGGGGGAGGATCAACAGGTGACGATGAGCCGGATCGCCGGCTGCGATCGCTACGGCTCGGGCGAACGTCATGGACACCGTCGACGAACGACCCATGTGGTGGTGAACAATCACGCAAAGGAGGATCGCCATGGAATATCGGCAACTTGGGAAATCCGGCCTCAAGGTTTCGGTGCTGACCATGGGCACCATGACGTTCGGCGGACAGGGCGTCTTCGGCAAGGTCGGCAACACCGACGCGGCCGGCGCCCGGCGGCAGATCGACATGTGCATCGACGCCGGGGTCAATCTGATCGACACGGCCGACATCTACTCCACCGGCGTGTCCGAGGAGATCGTCGGCGAGGTGCTGGCGGGCCGCCGCGACGACGTGCTGGTCGCCACCAAGGCCCGCTTCCGCATGGGGCCCGGGCCCAACGACGCCGGCCTGTCGCGCCACCACCTCGTGCGCGCCTGCGAGGCGAGCCTGAAGCGGCTCAGGACCGACACCATCGACCTTTACCAGGTCCACGAATGGGACGGGCTGACGCCGCTCGATGAAACGCTCGAAGCGCTCGACCTGCTGGTCCGCTCGGGCAAGGTCCGCTACCTGGGCTGCTCGAACTATTCGGGCTGGCACCTCATGAAGGCGCTGGGCATCGCCGAGCGCAACCACCTGCCCCGCTTCGTGAGCCAGCAGATCCACTACACCCTGCAGGCGCGCGAGGCCGAGGAGGAGTTGGTGCCGATCACGCTCGACCAGGGCCTGGGCATCCTGGTCTGGAGCCCGCTGGCGGGCGGCCTGCTGTCGGGCAAGTACCGGCGCGGCCGACCTGCCCCCGAAGGACGCAAGCTCAACGAGTGGACCGAACCGCCGGTGCACGACGAGGGCAAGCTCTACGACATCGTCGACGCGATCGTGGCGGTCGCCGAGGCGCGCGGGGTGTCGGGCGCCGAAGTGGCGCTCGCTTGGCTGCTGGGCCGCCCCGGCGTGACCAGCCTGATCGTCGGGGCCCGCACCGAGGAGCAGCTCGCCACCAACCTGAAGGCCGCCGACCTGATCCTGGGCGACGACGAGCGCGCCCGCCTGGACCGCGTCAGCCAGGTTCCGCTCGCCTATCCCTACTGGCACCAGGCCAACACCGCCAACGACCGCCTCGGCCCCGCCGACCTGTCGCTGATCGCACCGTTCCTGAAGTAACATCCGCCCGCGCCGGCCGGGCGTTTCGCGGCCTTCGACCTCGGCCCCGAAACGGGCAGCATCCCGGAACCTCGCCCTTGTCGCTGATCACCTATCTCACAACGGTCCGCTTCGGCTTCGGGGTTCTGGCGGAACTCGCGGACGACCTGCGCGACCTCGGCGTCGCCCGGCCCCTGGTGGTGAGCGACGAGGCGCTGGTGCGATCGGGCCTCGTCGGGCGCGTGGTGGACGCGTTGCCGGCCGGGCACGCCGCGGCCCTCTTCGATCGCACGCCCGGCAACCCGACCGAGGCGGCCGTGGCCGATGCCCTCGCGCTGTATCGCGAACACGCCTGCGACGGGCTGGTGGCGGTGGGCGGCGGCTCGCCCATCGACCTCGCCAAGGCCGTGGCGCTGCTCGCGACCCATCCCGGCCCGCTTGGCCGCTACGCTTTCACGGCCGGTGGCGCCTCGCTCATCACGGCCGCGGTGGCACCCGTGATCGCGGTGCCGACCACGGCCGGCACGGGCAGCGAGGTCGGCCGGGCCGCGCTGATCACGCTGGCCGACGAACGCAAGCTGGGGTTCATCTCGCCCCACCTCATTCCCAAGCGGGCCGTCTGCGATCCCGAGCTGACCCTGGGGCTGCCGCCGGGGCTGACCGCCTCGACCGGCATGGACGCGATCACGCACTGCATCGAGACGTTCCTGTCCCCGCGCGACAACCCGCCCGCCGAGGCCATCGCGCTGGACGGGCTGGGCCGGGCCGCCCGCGCGATCGAGCGCGCCACAGCCGACGGCGCCGACCGGGATGCGCGGCGGGACATGCTGATGGCGGCCCTGGAGGGCGGCCTGACGTTCCAGAAGGGGCTCGGGGCCGTCCACGCCCTGTCGCACCCGCTCGGCGGGCTGAAGGCGGTCGCGCTGCATCACGGCACGCTGAATGCCGTGCTCCTGCCGCACGTGCTGCGGTTCAACGCCGGCCACGCGGGCCGCAAATATGAGGCGTTGCGCGGCGCGCTCGGGCTGGCCGACGGCGCCGACCTCGCCGACGCCGTGGCGAGCCTCGCGGCGCGCCTCGGCCTGCCGCGCAGCCTCGCTGCCATGGGGGTCGGGCGCGACGTGCTGCCCGCGGTGGCGCGGGGCGCCGTCGCCGACCACTCGACCGCCACCAATCCGAGGCTCGCCAGCGAAGCCGACTACCTGCAACTGCTGGAAGACGCATTCGACTGAGCGATCGCGTTCCGGCCACCGGAGTTCGCGGTTATGGCCGACGCGAGACGATGGTTCCGAACCGGGCCATGGCGCGTTGCAAGCTGGAACAGCGGGCCCTTCGGTTCGCCACGGAGCTCGCACGTCCATGACCGAAGCCACGTCGCCGCCGCGCCAGCCCGCGCAGGTCGCTCCGCCCCAGATGCCCGGCCTGAACGGCCTGCTGACGCTGGCCACCGGCGTGGTGGTGGTGGCGGCCTTGTCGGTGGCGCGCGAAGTGCTCGTGCCGATCACGCTTGCCATCCTGCTGTCGTTCGTGCTCGCGCCCGTGGTCGAGCTGCTGCGCCGCATCCACCTCCCGCACGTGCTGTCGGTGCTGGTGGCCGTGGTGATCGGCCTCGGCACGCTCGGGGTGTTGGGCGGCGTGATCGGCCTGCAGGTGGCGGGGCTGGCGGCCGACGTCCCGCAATATGCGGCCACGATCCAGAGCAAGGTGGAAACCCTGCAGGGCATGACGCTCGGCAGGATCAGCCAGCTGACCAGCCGCCTGGGCC
>CAXTEP010000017.1:4018-27194 GCA_964243125.1 uncultured Lichenihabitans sp.
GACCGGCTGATCCGCCTGTTCGGGTCGGGCGACCTGCACCGGACCACGGTGGCGATGGACGACGCCGCGCACCGCCTCAGCCGCTACTTCCTGGCCCAGCTCGGCATCAACGCGACCTTCGGGGTGGTGATCGGCCTCGGCCTCGCCCTGGTGGGCGTGCCCTCGCCCCTGCTCTGGGGCATCCTGGCCGCCATCCTGCGCTTCGTGCCCTACGTCGGGGCCGTGCTGGCAGCGGCGCTTCCGGCCGCGCTCGCGGCCGCGGTCAGCCCCCACTGGGACATGGTGGCCTGGACCCTGGGCCTGTTCGCCGTGGCCGAATCGATCACCGGCCAGGTGATCGAGCCGATGATCTACGGCCATTCGACGGGCCTGTCCCCGGTGGCCGTCGTCATCGCGGCCATTTTCTGGGCGTGGCTGTGGGGGCCGATCGGCCTGATCCTGTCCACGCCGCTGACCCTCTGCCTCGTGGTGCTGGGCCGCTACGTCGATCGCCTCGAGTTCCTCGACGTGCTGCTGGGGGACCGGCCCGCCCTCACGCCGATCGAGAACTTCTACCAGCGCATGCTGGCCGGCGACCCGGACGAGGCGCTGGAACAGGCCGAGCTCCTGCTCAAGGAGCGGTCGCTGACCACCTACTACGACGAGGTCGCGCTCAAAGGGCTGCAGCTCGCCGCCAACGACGCGCAGCGCGGCGTGCTGGGCGAGGGCAAGCTGGAGCACATCAAGCGCAGCGTGCGGTCGCTGGTCGGGGATCTGGCGAGCCACGACGACCGCGACCCTCAGCCGGCCGAGAAGGAGGAGGCCCAGGGGGTCGCGTCCAGGGCCGAACGCGACATCGCCAAGCCGGCCGCCACGGCGGCGGCGGCCCCCGCCGAAAGCGAGCTTTCGCCTCCCTGGCGGACCGGCGAACCCGTCCTTTGCCTGGCGGGTCGCGGGCCGCTCGACGAGGCCGCCTCCTCGATCCTCGCCCAACTGCTCGGCAAGCACGGCCTGGGTGCCCGCGTGGCGCCCTACGAGGCCGCGTCGCGCGAGGGCATCGGCACCATCGAGGCCGCCAGCGTCGCGATGGTGTGCATCAGCTACCTGGAGATCAGCGGCAGCCCCGGCGCCCTGCACTATCTCGTGCGCCGGCTGCGGCAGCGCCTGCCGAACGTGCCGATCCTGGTCGGGCTCTGGCCCACGGACGATGCGGTGCTGAAAGACGAGCGGATCCGTGCCGTGATCGGCGCGGACCATTACACGACGTCGCTGCGCGAGGCGCTGGAAACCTGCGTCGAGGTCGCGCACCGGGACGCCGCCGACAGCCGGGTCGCGGCGGCCTGAGACGGCCTCCGCCGCAGCGACTCGCCGAGGCCCGCGCGCCGGATCCGTCGAGAGGCGGGTCTGGTTCCGGGGCTCTCAATTGGTCTTTCGATGCGGTTCCGCGTGTCGGGAGAATGCTTCATCTCCGGAATGATCCGGGCCGCGGCCCGAGCGGCGGGCGAAAACAAAAACCCGACCCGCGAGGCTCGCGGATCGGGTTCATTCGGCCAGCAGCTGGGGGCGCGACGCTCAGTAGGCGTCGTGCTTCAGCACTTCGACGCAGGTGCGGACGATGATCTGGAAGTCGAGCAGCAGCGACCAGTTGTTGATGTACCAGCAGTCGAGGTCGACGCGCTTCTTCATGTGCTCGGTCCGCACGGTCTCGCCGCGGAAGCCGTTCACCTGGGCCCAGCCCGTGATGCCGGGCTTGACGTGGTGGCGCATGCAATATTCCTCGATCAGCGCCTTGTATTCGTTGTCGTGGGCCATGGCGTGCGGCCGGGGACCGACGATCGACATGTCGCCGCGGAGCACGTTGATGAGCTGCGGCAGCTCGTCGACGCTCGACTTGCGAAGGAACCGGCCCACCCGGGTGATGCGGTGATCGCCGCGCTTGGCCTGGACCACCACGTCCGCGTCTTCGAGCACCTTCATGGTCCGGAACTTCAGGATCACGAAGGGGTGCTGGTCGAAACCGTTCCGCCGCTGCCGGAAGATGATCGGCCCTTTGGAGTCGAGCTTCACGGCGCAGGCCGCGATCACGAAGACGGGCAGCAGGAGCAGCAGAGCCGCCGACGCGAAGGCGATGTCCACAACCCGCTTGGCGGCCTGTTCGGCCAGACTCATCGGGGCGCGCTGCAGCTCGATCAGGTGCACGCTCTGCTCGTAGGTCGAGGTGTGACGTCCCATCACCGACCGGAACACCTGGTTGGGCATGAGACGGACCGGCAGCGGCGAGAAGCTGAACGCCTTTTCGAGCTCCGTGAGACGATCGAGCCGGTCCCACTTCGACGCCACCACGAACTCCTTGGCGCGCGAGGACCGGCCGAGTTCGAGCGCCTCGTCGATGCGGCTCCGCCAAGCGCCGTCCTGGTCGCCCGCATGATTGTTGAGGGCCAGCCGGCCGACCTCCTGCAGGCCGAACTGGCGCAGCAGGTAGGACGGGGTCAGGGACGCGAGTTCCTCGGTTTCCCCGATCACGAAGGCCGGGCGGCCCGCGATGGCGTCGCGGGTCACGAAGGCGTCGAGCACGGCGGCCGCGCCGATGCGGGTGAGGCAGCACAGAGCCAGCATGGAGGCCGAGAAGCCGAGCAGGGCGCCGCGTGAGAAGTCCGAGCCGACCTTCATCAGGAACAGCACGGCGGTCAGCGAGAACAGGACGAGGCCGCACACCGCGATGATGCGGCGCACATGCTGGAACGGGTTGATGAGGGACGCGAGGCAGTAAAGGCCCGCCGACCGCGCCACCGACACATAGAGGACGCTCGACAGGAGCCCGACGCCCAGCATGGCACCCAGGTCGCCAGAATGGAAACCTGCCGCCGTTTCGTAAGCGAGCTGCCCGAAGGCGCTGCCGAAGGTGATCATGACCGCCTCGACCACCCCCACCACCAGACCCGTGGTCTGGTAGGAGATCCGCAATCCACGAAGGGCGTCTCGCGTCTGGGTAGACCGTTGCGACTCGGCGCCAATCATCTGAGAGCTCATCGATACGCCTTTTATTCGAATCTCACACAGTGAAATCGAGCGTGTTTTAACGCACGGGTAACGCCCCTACAAGGCCGGACTTCACCCATCATTAACGCATAACAGACCATCGCGGCAAGACTAGCTCAAGCACCTCGTCCTTAATGTTGAGCCTCGAATCAGCATCGGTGTCCCGCTCTGATCCTTTCGGGTCAAATTGGATTACTTTCGTCTCATTTTGATCACGGATGACCCCCTCACGTACTGTCACAGGCGATTATCAATACAAATCATGTATCGGCCGACTTGGCTGCCGAATAGCAGGTTGAAATTTTGTGCATCGCACAATGCAGCCAAGTTTGCGCTCTGCGCCGGCCGTGTAAGGGTCTTGAGGAAGCGGGGGGAAGAACGCATATCTATTCTGCTGCAGAAACATCGAGGCGAGCCACCCGCGACCCGTTCGGCGGTCGACACGTGGCTTTGCTGGCAATTCGTTACAAAACAATGGCGTCTCCATAACGCGATTTTAAAGGCGGAGCCATAGGGATTCGCGGTGGAGAGCGTGTCATGATCATGTCCGGGCTGATTGGTGTCTTTTGCGGCCTGTGGGTCGGCTGCCGGTTCAAGGTGCTGGCGCTGGTTCCCGCCCAGGGCATGGCGCTTCTGGCCGTGACGGTCGCGCTGCAGATCCGACATGCGGCACCCGTTCAAGCCTGCGCGGCCTTTCTGCTGTGGAGCCTGTGCCTGCAGGCCGGCTACGCGGTCGCGGCAGGGTTCGGCATACCGGCACTCTACGCTCGGCGCCGCCGCGCGCGCCGCTGACATGGACCCTGCGGCCCGGTCCGGCTAAGGACGGAGACGCGCGGTTCGCACCCGGGCCGGACCGCGGCCGCCGAGGCACCGGAGCGCGCGGACGGGCCCCACCCCCGACGCAATTGCGCCCTGTACCAAGGCATGACCAGCATGACCGAGTCTTCCAGCATTCCCGCGACCTACGTGAACCTGCAGGTGGGCGACCCCGCGCCGTGGTTCCACCAGCGCTCGGTCGCCAACCCGAACTACGCGTTCGACACGGTGGCCGGGCGCTACGTCGTGCTGTGCTTCTTCGGTTCGGCCGCCGACCCGAACGGCGGCGGGGCCGTGCGGGCCGTCGAGGCGGCGCGCCACCGGTTCGACGACGCCCGCGTGTCGTTCTTCGGCGTGTCCAACGACCCGGCCGACGAGGCGCAGGGGCGCTTGAAGGAACGCACCCCCGGCATCCGGTATTTCTGGGACTTCGACCTAACGGTCAGCCGCAAGTTCGGCGCGGCCCCGCGCGAGGCCGAACCCGGGCAACGGGTGCCGCTGCGCCTGTTCTGGATGGTGCTCGACCCCACCCTGCGCGTTGCGGCGATGTTTCCCTTGAACCAGGACGCGGCGCTGATGCGGTTCCTCGACGCCCTGCCGGCGCCGGCCCGTTTCACGGGTTTCGAGATGGGGGCGCCGGTGTTCGTGCTGCCCAACGTGTTCGAACCCGACCTGTGCGGACGGCTGATCGGGCTCTACGAGGCGGCCGGCGGCGAGGAAAGCGGCTTCATGGTGGACGTGGGCGGCAAGACCACGCAGGTGCGGGACCCCAACCACAAGGTCCGCAAGGATCACGTGATCGACGACCGGGCCACGATCGAGTTGCTGCAGCGCCGCATGATGCGGCGGGTCGTGCCCGAGATCCGCAAAGTGCACCAGTTCGAAACCACGCGCATGGAGCGCTACATCGTTTGCTGCTACGACGCCGCGGAGGGCGGTCATTTCCGCGCCCATCGCGACAACACGACCGTCGGAACCGCACATCGGCGCTTCGCGGTGTCGATCAACCTCAACGCCGATTTCGAGGGCGGCGAGGTCAGCTTTCCCGAATACGGCCCCCGCAGCTACAAGGCACCACCCGGCGGAGCCGTCGTGTTCTCGTGCTCCCTGCTGCACGCGGTGTCGCGCGTCACCGCCGGCCGCCGCTACGCGTTTCTGCCATTCCTTTACGACGAGGCCGCCGCCAAGGTTCGCCAGGAAAACCTCGGCAAGCTGCACGCCCCGGCCTGATCCCGGGGCGCCGCGCGCTGCCCGTCGTTTCGCCACGCCGGCGCGGCGCCGAACGCACCGCGACCGAACCGCAGGTCCCCAAGCGACCGTGGCGGGTTCACGCGCTCCGCCGCGCCCCGATTTCAGGGAGCAGCCATGCCGATGTTGCAATGCAGCAAAGTCATGGAACGGTGGCGAGGCCCGGGCGACCCGCCGCTGAATGGCCTCGCGTAACGATCGTAATCGCTAGCACAATGAGGGATTTAGCATATGGCGGCTCGGGTGCGCGACCGGTTGCGGCCGGGTGTTGCCAGCCCGAAATCTTGCCGAATCGGCCGGACCGGGTGTAGTTTCGACCCGGTTCACCCTAATACCTTTCCACAATTGCCATAATTTGAATTTCAGCGTCATATACTTCGGCCGCGGTGGATCTTTGGGCAACGTCGTTCCAGGCTAGCGCTTTGACGCGTTATGCTGCGGCTGCTAACGGTCCATTGGCCAATTCGGATTAGGACGGGCAATGCTTCACCTCAAAACTAATCTTCAACCTGATCTCCGGGCAGGTGTAGGTCAGGCCGAGCATAACCCCTTCGACGACGCGACCGAGATCCTGCGGTCCATCGGGCAGACGCTGCGCCGCCAGGTCAAACTGATCGTTTCGATCATGGTCCTGTTCCTGCTGCTGGCCTTCGTCTACGTGCTGTTCGCGCCCAAGATGTTCACGGCCGAGACGACCGTCTACGTCGACGAGCGCCTGCCCAGCATGTACAGCACCACGCAGGGCGTGCAGTTGCAGGTCGTCGACTCGTCGGCCATCGACAGCGAGGCCGAGGTCCTCAAGAGCGAGCGGATCGCCCTTCGCGTTATCCGGACCATGAAGCTGCTCGAGCATCCGGACGTTATCGAGCCCTACAACCCGTTCACGGCCATTCCATCCAACCTGTTGAAGTCGGTGGGCTTCGGCTCGAAGGAGACCGCGAACGACCGGGAGCGCAAGCTCGTCGACTTCTTTCAGAGTCATACCAAGGTCGAGCGCAGCACCACCACCTACCTGATCTCGGTCAACTATACCGCGCCGACCGCCGAGGGTGCGGCCGACGTCGCCAACGCGATCGCCAACGCCTACCTGACCGACTCGCTGGAAGCCAAGTTCGAATCGACCAAGCTCGCCAACGCCTGGTTGTCGGGCCGCACCGATGAGCTGCGCAGGAGCCTGCTGGCCGCGAACCAGGCCGTTCAGGACTACAAGGCCAAGAACGGGCTCGCGGACCCGGGCGGCGTGTTCCTGAACGAGAAGGAGCTGCAGGACATCAGCGGGCAGATCACCACCATGCGCGGTCAGGCCAACGACGCGCTGGCCCGCTACCAGCAGGCCAAGAGCGTTCTCGACTCCGGCACGCCCGATGCGCTGTCCACCGAGGCCCTCAATGATCCGGTGATCCAGCACTTCCGGTCGGTCTACCTCGACACGGAGAAGCGCCTGTCCGACCTGACGCGCCGCTACGGCGCCCAGCACCAGGCCACCTTGCAAACCCAGCAGGACCTCGAGGACACCCGCAAGCAGATCCTCGGCGAGGTCGGCCGCGTGGCCCAGGCGGCCCGGGGCGAGACGGAGGTCGCCAACCGCCGCATCGAGGCCATGCAGGCCGACCTGGAGAGGTCGAAGACCGCCAACAACGTGAGCAACGACAAGCGCATCGCGCTCGCGGGCCTGCAGCACGACCTCGATGGCGCCCAGGCGCTCTACGACACCTTCCTGAACCGCTTCAAGACGACCGCTCAGGACCAAACCTATCCGATCTCCGAAGCGCGCGTCGTGTCGGTGGCGGCCCCGCCCCGCAAGGCAAGCCAGCCGAAGTCGCTGATGCTGCTCAGCCTCGCCGGCGTTGCCGGCCTGCTGGTCGGCGCGGCCGCGGGTCTCCTGCGCGAACGGTTCGACCACGTGATCCGCACCGGCGCCGAACTCACGTCGCTGTCGGGAGCGCAGTTCCTGGGCAGCGTGCCGATCTTCGGCGAGGAACTGCCGCAGCGCGCCACGGCCGTGAAGCTCACCTCCGTGTTGCGCGACCTGCCGACGGGGACGAAACCCCTGCCGCGCGAACTCGGCAACCTGCGCTACGCGGTCGAGCACCCGTTCTCCAGCACGGCGGAAACCATGCGCAGCATCAAGCTCGCGCTCGGCAATGCCAGCTCGCCGGGCCAGGTCATCGGCCTGATCTCGGCCATGCCCGAGGAAGGCAAGTCGACCGTGGCCATGAACCTCGCCGGGCATCTGGCGGCCTCGGGAGCGCGGACGCTGCTGATCGACGCCGACCTGCGCAGCCCCAACCTCACCTGGCGGACCGTGGGGTCCAACAAGCCCGGGCTCGTCAACGTCCTCGACCGTCCGGACAACATCGCGGCCGTGATCCACGTCGACCCGCTCACCGGCCTGGAGTTCATGCCGGCCGGAACCGACCGGGCCCTCGCCGAGGCCGCGGACCTGCTCGGCTCCATGCGCCTGAAGAACTTCCTGGCGCAGGCCAAGACCAACTACAACTACGTGATCCTCGACCTGTCGCCTCTCCTGCCTGTCGTCGACGTGCGGGCCGTGGCCCCCAACATCGACGGGTTCATCTGCGTGGTGGCCTGGGGCAAGACCGCGCGTGGCATGCTGGAGCGGGCGCTCGCCGTATCGGACCAGATCCGTTCCAAGCTCGTCGGCTGCGTGATGAACAAGGTGCACCAGCGCCGGATCGGCCTCTACGACCAGCACGGATCCACCTACTACGGCGAAAGCTACGGCCGGCCCGAGGGCATCACCGACCACGCCGCCTGAGCACTCCGGGCCGCCGCGGTCCGGCGTCGCCTCCTGCGCCGCAGCCCGGCGGATCACGGAGAACCGTGATCCGGTCCGGACGATGTCCCGTCACCCCTGCCACCCGCGAACCCGACCGATCGAGGACGCCGCCCCCGTGTCGACCCTGAGTGCTGACGTGGCCGCGAGGCCGGCCCCCGCGATCATTCCCCTGCGAGGCGGCGGCAACACCCTCAAGCTGCTGTCCATCGTGGACCAGGGCCTGTTCTCGGTGGGCAATTTCGCCCTGACCATCATGCTGGCGCGGCACTATTCCAACGAGGAGTTCGCGGCCTACGGCATCGGCATCTCGACCTCGCTTCTGGTCCAGGGCGTCCAGCGATCCACCTACGTGATCCCGACGTCGCTGCTCCTGTCGCGGCGCGCCCGCAAGGCCGGGCCGGGGCTGGTCGGCGAGCACGCGATCGTGCTCGGCCTGATCGCCCTGTTCGGGCTGCTGGCCGCCGGACCGGCCCTGCTGGCGCCGGGGTTGGCGCACCTGAGCAACATCATCCTGTCCACCGTGTCGTGCCTGCTGCTGTTCTGCCAGGCCGATTACGACCGGGTCCTCCAGATCAAGTTCGGCCGCTTCTTCGATCCGGTCGCGACCTCCATGGCCTACCTCGCCTTCGTGGGGCTGCTCACGCTGCTGGTCACGGTCGCGGCCGTGCCGTTCAAGCTCATCCTCGGGCTGCTGGTCGTGTTCCTGCTTTGCAAGTTCGTTTGGCTGGTGTTCCGCACGAGTCGTCCGAACCTGCGCTGGGGCTGGCGGGTGCTGCGCCGCGATGCCCGCGCCAATACAGGCTGGTCCACCTTCGGGACCGTCGCGTACGCGGGCTACAACCACATCCCGCTCTTCATTCTGGGCTACACCAGTCCGGCCATCCAGGCCGCCGCCTTCGTGGGCATGCGCAGCCTCATGCAGCCCATCCAGATCCTGGTGCGAAGCCTCGACGTGGTCGACAAGCACATGTTCCGCAGCCGCAGCGGGTCCGAACCCGACGGCGAGCGCCGGCTGTTCTGGAAGTCTTTCGCGCTCTATCTCGCGATCGCGGTCGCGATCGCGCTCGCCATGGCGGTGCTGGCCGTACCGCTCGCCCACCTTGCCTACAAGCACAAGTTCGATGGTTTCGAGCAACTGCTGGTGGGCTGGGGCATCCTGTGGGGCATGTTCACCCTGACCCTGCCGATCGAGTCGATCGTGTTCCTGCGCGGCCGCCTGGCGGGGTACAATGTCGCCCGCTTCGCGGCCGGCGCCGTCAGCGTCGCGTTTGCCTGGGTGCTGTGCCGTCCCTACGGCGCCAACGGGGCTCTCGCGGCTTGCCTGATCGGCTGGTGCGTGGCGCTGACCGGCAGCCTGCTCGCGATCCGCCGGGACGTGTGGCCCCGGCGGACACCTTCACCATGAGCCGGACGGGGCAGCGCCACCGCGCGTGAACCGCAAGCGTTGCAATTGCTGCACGGGAATACATGGGCTAAAGCGGCTCGTCGCCGCCGCACGGCACGTGATCGGGGCTGACGCTCCGGGTGACGTCGGACTCGTAATGAACCCACTTCGCGAAGGATGATTGAATGCAGGTTCGCTATGCCGGTTGGTTGGTCGCCGAACGCCTGGGCGGTCGGCGCGGGACCGTCGGGACCGGATGCCCGAGCCGGGGATGCCGGTCGTGACCACGGAGGCCGGACCGGCGCACCGCAAACGCGTCCTCATCATCGTCGAGAACCTGCCCGTCCCGTTCGACCGCCGCGTCTGGTCCGAAGCCCGGACCCTGAAAGCCGCGGGCTATGAGGTCAGCGTCATCTGCCCCGTGGGCCGCAACGCGACCGCGCGACATGAAGTGCTGGAAGGCATCGACATCTACCGTCACCCGATGCCGGCCGAGGCGCGCGGCGCCCTGGGCTACCTGATCGAGTACGGCGCGGCGCTGTTCTGGGAGTTCCTGCTGGCCTACCGCATCTTCTTCGGCAAGGGCTTCGACGCCATCCACGCCTGCAACCCGCCCGACCTGATCTTCCTGGTCGGCGGCTTCTTCAAGTACGTTTTCGGCACGAAGTTCGTCTTCGACCAGCACGACATCAACCCGGAACTCTACGAGGCCAAGTTCGGCAAGCGCGACGCCTTCTGGCGCCTGCTGCTGGGCGCCGAGCGAGCGACGTTCCGGCTGGCCGACATCTCGATCGCGACCAACATGTCGTACCGGGCGATCGCCATCGAGCGGGGCCGCATGGACCCCGACCGCGTGTTCGTGGTCCGCTCCGGCCCCGACCTGGCCCGCGTCAAGCCGGTCCCGCCCGATCCGACCTTCCGCAACGGGCGCGCCTTCATGGTGGGTTACGTGGGCGTGATCGGCGCCCAGGAAGGCATCGACCTCCTGCTCCAGGCGGTCCAGCACATCGTCAGCACGCGAGGGCGGACCGACGTGCAGACCGTGATCGTGGGCGGCGGCAGCGACGTCGAGGTTCTGAAGGCCATGTCGGTCGATATGGGGCTCAAGGACTTCGTAACGTTCACGGGCCGCGTCGACGACCAGACCCTGATGGCGGCCCTGTCGACCGCCGACGTCTGCGTCAACCCCGACCGGCCCAACGAGATGAACGACAAGTCGACCATGAACAAGATCATGGAATATATGGCGCTGGGCAAGCCCATCGTGCAGTTCGATCTGACCGAAGGGCGGTTCTCGGCCCAGACGGCATCGCTCTACGCCAAGAACAACGATGTGGTTGATTTCGGCGACAAGATCCTGGCGCTGCTGGACGAGCCCGACACCCGCGCCAGCATGGGGCAGTTCGGGCAGGCGCGGGTCCGGGACGAACTGTCCTGGGATCACGAGCGGGGACGCCTGCTCGCTGCCTACGACGCCCTGTTCGAGTCGGCCGCGCATTAATCCACCGTCCGACGGGGGGCGACCCGCGGACCGGCCCCGGAGCCGGTTCGTCGGTGATGCCGCATCGTCCGACAGCCCGCGCGGCCCGCGTCGCGGGTCCGGAAACACTTTGTTCATCCTATATTTGAGCGCTGCGCCTCGCCTGTTGTGGCAACGCAACAATCCCCGTGATTCGGACTGTCCGAGGTTTCCGAGCTTTGTGGAGCTTCCGCGACCGGTGATAATGCGCCGTCGGAATAGGGATGTTTATGTGCGTTACGTCGGCCTCACCTTTATCGCGTGTTTCGGCCTAGCGGGCTGCGCATCGGTTCTGCCCAACGGGCAGCCCAGCGCGCGCGCCGTTTCACTCGGAAGCACGAGCGAGGTGCCGCCGGTCGTCAACGCTGCCGGCAGCACGGCCGATTACGCGCTGGTGACCATCAGCGGCGCGACGGCGCGGATCGTCAACGAGGCCGATGGGACGGCCCTTCCGGGGCCGAAGGGATCGCTGGCCCGGGGCGGCGCCTCCGACGTGACGCTCGGGATCGGCGACACCGTGTCGGTGACGGTCTACGAGGCCGCGGCCCAGGGCGGCCTGTTCACGGCGCCCGGCACCGCGGTCGGCGGCTTCAGTTCCATCACGGTGCCGTCGCAGACGATCGACCATTCGGGCAAGATCGCGATTCCGTTCGCGGGCGAGATCCAGGCCGCGGGCCGCAGCCTGCAACAGGTTCAGCGGGACATCGTCGACAAGCTGAAGAACAGGGCCGTCGAGCCCCAGGTCATCATTTCGGTGACGGAGCGCCGCTCCAACCTCGTCACGCTGATCGGCGATGTGACCACCCCAGGGCGCGTCGCGGTGGACCAGGGCGGCCTGCGCGTCCTCGACGCCCTGGCGCAGGCGGGCGGCTCGCGTTATCCGCCCTATGAAACGTCGATCACGGTTTCGCGCGGTGGCCGGCACGGCGTGCGCCGTCTGTCGCAGATCATGACCTCGCCGGCCGAGAACATCTTCCTCCGCCCCGGCGACACGATCGAGGCGCAGCGGATCCAGCGCTACTACAACGTCATCGGCGCGACCGGCCGGAAC
The DNA here is from genome assembly GCA_964243125.1 of uncultured Lichenihabitans sp. Classification (GTDB taxonomy): domain Bacteria; phylum Pseudomonadota; class Alphaproteobacteria; order Rhizobiales; family Beijerinckiaceae; genus Lichenihabitans. The sequence goes on from CAXTEP010000017.1 coordinate 15,855, forward strand.
GGCAGGGTCGACTTCGGTAACGATCGCGTGACGCTGGCCGACGCGGTCGCGAACGCGGGCGGCCTCAACGACGACAAGGCCGACTCGACCGCGGTGTTCCTTTACCGTCCGGAACCGCGCGAAACGGTGGCCAGGCTCGGGATCGACGTGCACGCCTATCCGAGCGGCCAGATCCCCGTCATCTACCGGCTGAACATCGGTGATCCGGGCTCGATCTTCAACGCGCAGCAGTTCAGGATGCGCGAAGGCGACTTCATGCTGGTGTCCAACGCCCCGGCAGTCGACTTCCTGAAATTCATCAACGTTGTGCGAGGCGCAACGGGCGTGGCGCGCGACATCAGCGGCACGATCCGCGACCTGACCTTGCAGCAATCACTGTCGGGTACCGGCAACAACACCATCATCACGAACTGACGGTTCGGAACCATCGCCGGGGGCTGGTCGTCTTGACATAAAGCTGTGTTTTGGCCGCGGGGTTCCGGCGGAAAGTCTGAGCGTCGGCTTTCGCCTTCCGCTCGACACGGTGCAGCATCGACGAGAGGGATCCAGATGTTCAAACGCAGCGAGTTCAAGCGCGGCCTGATGGCGGAAGTGCGCGGCAACTTGCGACCGGTCGTCATGGAATTGCGCAACCGATACTTCCGGAGGGTCTGGGGGATGTCGATCGGCCAGGGCTGCGCCATCTCGCTCGAGGCCAAGCTCGACAAGACCAATCCGCGCGGCGTCGAGATCGGTGACGACACGGCGGTGAACTTCGGAGCCGTGATCCTGACGCATGATTTCGCGCGCGGCGGGCTCGGGGTGAAGACGCGGATCGGCGCCCGCTGCCAGATTGGTGCCCGCTCCATCATCATGCCCGGCGTGACGATCGGCGACGAATGCGTCGTGGCGGCCGGCGCCATTGTCATGGCCGACGTGCCGGCCCACACCCTGGTGGCGGGCAATCCGGCCCGGGCCATGGAGAAGGGGATCAAGACCAGCAAGCTCGGCATGATCATCCGGGAACAGAAGCCTCATGCGATCGTCGCGTCCGAGGCCGCCGCGAGCACCGCCTGAACCTGCGGTCTGCGGTTTCGGCCCGATCGGCCGGCGCGACCGCTCCATCCTCCATGCTACCGAAGCGGCCGCGCGGGCCGTTCGTCGGGCGACCCCGCGATCGCGACGCCGTCCTGGCGCGGCGCGGGATGGCGGGCATGCTCACGATCCAGCCCGTCTTTTGTGCGTCCGGGCCTCGCGGCGGCATCCGAGCCTCGCGGCGGTGCTTGCAAGCGCGGGAATCAGCGCCGATATCGGGCGCGAAAATCCGCCACGCCACCGCGTTGCCGTGGTGACCAAGCCCGAAAGGTGATGCATGACGACCAGTGAGGCCGAGGTGCCGCAAGGCGCGCCCGCGTCCGACACACACGCGTTCCAGGCCGATGTCGCCCGCCTGCTGGACCTGATGGTCCACTCCGTCTACTCGGAGCGGGACATCTTCCTGCGCGAGCTGATCTCGAACGCGGCCGACGCTTGCGAGAAGCTCCGCTACGAGGCGATCGCCCGCCCGGACCTGCTGGCCGACGGAGTCCCGTTCGGCATCACCATCACGATCGACAAGGACGCCAAGACGCTGACGGTCGCCGACAACGGGATCGGGATGAGCCGCGACGACCTCGTGTCGGCGCTCGGCACGATCGCGAGCTCGGGCACGCGCGCGTTCCTGGACCGAGTCGGCGAGAAGGACGGGGAAGCCGCGACGGCCCAGACGCTGATCGGCCAGTTCGGCATCGGCTTCTATTCGGCCTTCATGGTGGCCGGCAGCGTCCGGGTCGAAACGCGGCGCGCCGGTGGCGAGGAAGCCTGGAGTTGGGTGTCGGACGGCAAGGGCGCCTACCAGATTGCCCCCCTGGCGCTCGAAGCCGCGCCGGCCCGTGGCACCCGCGTCATTCTCAGCATGAACCAGGAGGGGGAGGCCTTCCTCGAATCCTACCGCATCGAGAGCCTCGTGCGCGAGCACTCGGGCGCCGTGGCGGTGCCGGTCGCGGTCGCGGCCAAGCCCGGCGAGGACCCGAAGCCGCTCACCGACGGCGCGGCCCTGTGGGCCAAGCCGAAGGCCGAGGTCACGCCCGAGCAGTACACCGAGTTCTACCGCGGCCTCGGCGGCCATTTCGACGAGCCGGCGCTGACCATCCATTGGCGGGCCGAGGGTCGCTACGAGTACAACGTGCTGGCCTTCGTGCCCGGCTCGAAGCCTTTCGACCTGTTCGATCCCGCCCGCAAGGGCAAGGCGAAGCTCTACGTCCGGCGCGTGCTGATCACCGCCGATGCCGACCTCCTGCCCGGCTGGCTGCGGTTCGTGAAGCTGGTGGTCGACACGGCCGACCTGCCGCTCAACATGTCGCGCGAACTGATCCAGGCGAGCCCGATCTTTGCGGCCATCCGCAAGGGGGTCGCCAACCGGGTCGTGCAGGACCTGACCAAGCTGGCCGAAACCGAGCCCGACACGTTTAAGACCGTGTGGGAGAATTTTGGGGCGGTGCTGAAGGAGGGCCTCTACGAGGATCCCGAGCGCCGCGACGCCCTGTTCAAGCTGGCGCGGTTTGTGACATCGGCCCACCCCGAGGGCGGGCGGACGCTGGCCCAGATCACGGCCGACCTGCGGCCCAACCAGACCGCGCTCTACTACCTGCTCGGCGACGACGCCAAACGCCTGACCACCAGCCCGCAGCTCGAAGGGTTCAGGGCGCGGGGTATCGAGGTTCTGCTGATGCCCGACCCCGTGGACGCCTTCTGGGTCGGCACGGCGGTGGGCTACGAGGGCAAGCCGTTCAAGTCCGTCACCCAGGGCGCGGCCGACATCAAGCTCGTGCCGCTGCTCGACGGGGCATCCGAGCCGCCGGCCGGCGAGGTCGGCCCGCAGGTCGCGACCCTCATGGCCTTCATGAAGCAGTGCCTGAGCGAGGCGGTGGAGGACGTGCGGGCCTCCGATCGCCTGTCCGAGAGCCCCGCCTGCCTCGTCGCCCCGGAGTTCGGTCCCGACCGGCGCATGGAGCGCATCCTGGCCCAGAACGGTCGCGGGGGGACGCTGTCCAAGCCCGTGCTGGAGATCAACCCGACCCACCCGCTGGTGCTCGCCCTGGGAGCCCGGGTCACGGCCGGCGATGCCAAGCTCATGGTCGAGGATGCGTCCTGGCTCCTGCACGACGAGGCCCGCATCTTGGACGGCGAGTTGCCCACCGACCCGGCCGGCTTCGCGGCCCGGCTGCGACGCGTCATGGAACGGGCCACCGCCTGACCGGGGCGACGTCCTCGATCCAGGCGGACGCGACGCGCCGGGCGGCCCTGCGGACCTGCGCGCGCCTGTTCGAAGAGGCCGGGTTGCCCGAACCGGAACCTGACGCGCGCGTGCTGGTCGAGGAAGCCGTGGGCCTCGTCGGCCACGCGTTCCGGTCGACCCCCGACCGGCCCCTGGGCGCGGAAGCGGCCGGGCGGCTCGCTACCCTGCTGGCGCGGCGCCTCGCCCGGGAACCGGTGTTCCGCATCGTCGGGCGGCGGGAGTTCTGGGGCCTGGACCTCGCGGTCACGCCCGCGGTGCTGGACCCCCGGCCCGACACGGAAACCCTGGTCCGGGCAGCCCTGCGGAGCCTCGGCTCGCGCCGGCACGAGCGGCTGCGCGTGCTCGACCTCGGAACCGGCTCGGGCGCTCTCCTGCTGGCGCTTCTCAGCGAGCTGCCGGACGCCGAAGGGGTGGGACTGGACCGGTCCCCCGAAGCCTGCGCGGTTGCGCGCCGCAACGCCGAGGCCCTCGGGCTCGCGCACCGCGCCGTGATCCGTGAAGGGGACTTCGGCGTCGCGGCGTCCGGGTCGCCGTTCGACCTCGTGGTGTCCAACCCGCCCTACGTCGAGAGCGCCGCCATCGCGAGCCTGGACCCGGAGGTGCGCGACCATGATCCCCATCTGGCGCTCGACGGCGGTCCGGACGGGCTCGACGCCTACCGGGCCATTGCCCCCACCCTGCCCGGCCGGCTGGCGCCCGGCGGAATCGCGGGCCTGGAGATCGGCGCCGGGCAGGCCGCCGCGGTCGCGGCGATCCTGATAGGGGCCGGCCTGGAGGTCGTCGGCCTGGACCGGGACCTCGGCGGGCACGAGCGCGCCATCCTGGCCCGGCGGCAAAACGCCTGAGGCGTAACCATCACCGTGCTTGCCGTGTTGAGGTTGGTGGCAACAACAGGCTGGCGCATGACCTACCGCAGCACGGTACCCCGACGTCGCCTCGGGCGCGGCCTGCTTCCCAGCAAGCCCGCTCAACGCAGCCACGAACACCGGCCTCCTCGACCCGCACCTGCGACCGAGGTGGCCGGGGTGACTGAACATCGGAACTCGAGCGGCCGCGAGGGGCGGCCGCGCGTCGTCGTGGTCGGCGCGGGCTTCGGCGGCCTTGCGGTGGTCAACGGGCTGGCCGGCGCGGGCGCCGACATCGTGCTGATCGACCGCACGAACCACAACCTGTTCCAGCCCCTGCTCTACCAGGTCGCGGCCGCGGCCCTGGCGCCCTCCGACATCGCGGTGCCGACCCGCGCCCTGTTCGCGGATCGGGCCGACGTCACAGTGCTGATGGGCGAAGTGACGGGGGTCGACGCGGAAGCCCGGACGGTTGCGCTGACCGGCAGCGAGCCCGTGCGGTTCGACTTCCTGGTGCTCGCGACCGGCTCCCTTTATTCATGGTTCGGCCACGACGAATGGTCCGCCCACGCGCTCGTCCTGAAGACGCTCGACGATGCGCTGCGCATGCGCGCCCGCCTCCTGACCGCCTTCGAGGGGGCCGAAAGCGAAGCCGATCCCGCCGAGGTGCGGCGGCTGCTCACCTTCGTGGTGGTCGGCGGCGGGGCGACCGGCGTGGAGCTCGCCGGCACGACCGCGGAGCTGGCGCGTTCGACCCTGGCGCGCGACTTCCGCCATATCCGGGCCGCGGAGGCGCGCGTGGTCCTGTGCGAGGGCGGCCCCGCCCTGCTGGCGGGCTTCCCGAAGCGCCTGTCCGACTACGCCCGGGCGCGACTGAAGACGCTGGGCGTCGAGGTCATGACCGGCACGACAGTGGCGTTCATCGACCGCGAAGGCGTGCGGACCGGAAACACGACCATTCCGGCCGCCACCGTGCTGTGGTGCGCCGGAACGGCCGCGACGCCGGCGGCGGCCTGGGTCGGGGCGCCGACGGGCGCGCACGGCGGCGTCGCAGTGGCGCCGGACTGCTCGATCCCCGGCCGTCCCGCCATGTTCGCGATTGGCGACGTGACCGCCATGGCGGGCCCGAACGGCAAGCCCCTGCCGGCCCTGGGTCCCGTGGCCAAGCAGCAGGGCGCGCATGTGGGACGCGTCATCGCGGCCGCCATCGCGGGACGGCCCCATCCCGGTCCTTTCGCGTACAAGGACGAGGGCCAGCTCGCCATCGTGGGCCGTTCGGCCGCCGTGGCGGACCTGGGGCGTGTCCGGTTCACCGGCTTCCCGGCGTGGCTGCTTTGGAGCGCCGTGCACCTGTTCTTCCTGATGGGGTTCCGCAACCGCCTGGCCGTCTACCTCAACTGGGCCTGGGCCTGGTTCACCTACGGCCGCGGCGCCCGGCTCATCACGGGCCAAGTGGTCCGGGCCGATCCGGACACGCCGTGACGGACCCGGGCCGCTACGCCGCGGGTCCGGCCAGCACGCGCGGGTCGACGTTGCCGCCGCACAGGAGCACGCCGACGCGCTCGCCCGGCACCGGCCGGTAGGCGCCGCTTTCCAGGGCAGCGAAAGCGGCCGCGCCGCCCGGCTCGGACGCGATGCGCCAGCCGTCCCACAGGCTCAGCTGCGCTTGCCCGATGGCCTCGTCGCTCGCCAGCACCACGCGGTCGACGAAGCGCGACGCGATCGCGAACGGCAGCTCGCCGACGCGCCGGGCGCCCAGCGAGTCGGCCGCGACCGAGTGGACCGTCACGTCCACGGGACGCCCCGCCGCCAGTGCGGCGTGCAGGCAGCACGATCCTTCCGGCTCCACGCCCACGACCCGCACGCGGCCGCCGAACCATGCCGCGATCCCGGCGATCAGGCCGCCGCCGCCCACCGCGACCAGCACGGTGTCGAGCCCCGGCAGGCTCCCGGCCCGCAGGTCATCCTCCCATTCGGGGCCGATCGTCCCCTGCCCGGCGACCGCGCCCGGGCCGTCGTAGGCCGGCACGGCCCGGGCCCCGGACGCCGCCACGTAGGCGTCGCAGGCCGCCAGCGCGTCGGCGTAGCGCTCGCCACCCACCACCACGGTGGCCCCGAAGGCCCGGATGCGGGCCACCTTCACCGGCGATGAGATCACGGGCACGAAGATGCGGGCCGCCACGCCCAGGCTTTGGGCCGCGCAGGCCACCGCGGCCCCGTGATTGCCGCCCGACGCCGCCGCGACGCCCGCGGCCGGCAGCGGCCCGGCAAGCAGCGTGTTGAAGGCGCCCCTGGCCTTGAACGACCCCGTGCGCTGCAGGAACTCGAGCTTGAACGAGACCGGCCGATCGGCCTGCGGCAGCACCGCTTCCAGCACGGGGGTCGGCCGGACGTGGCCCTCGATCCGGGCGCGCGCCGCGCCGATGTCGTTCCGGTCGATCATGGAGCCCTTGCCGGTTGTGCGGCGCGACGGCGCGACGCGTTCGCCCGGTGTCGATGACAGCGAGCAACGTCGTCTTCATTTCAAGCCAAAACAAACGTCGCGCAAGACCCGCGATGGCGCCTAGGTTCGGCCGGCGAAGAGGAACCGGGCGGCTCGATCGGCCGCCAGGGCCGCAACGTGAGCTCGGCCCCGTGCCACGGGCTCGACACGATCGGTGGCGTATATGGCGGTTCCGCCGATCCTGACGGGTGCCGGGCGGTGTCCGGACGGGGCCGGGCCGCGAGGCAGCCGTCTCGCCCGACGATGAAGAAGCCACCCGGGCGCGGATCGTCGGGGACTCGGACTGTGCTCCGAAGGCCGTCCTATGTCGAAACGGCGTGGCACGTCGTCCCGCAATGGCGGCGAGGAACCAAAGCGGCGGGCGGGACGTAGGACCCGGCCATCGAGCGGTCTGGGCAAGCGGGCGATGGAAACGGAGTTGATCGTGATGGAAGAGCGCCAGCATGGCCGATGACGAGGACGGGCCGCTCCCCGACCCAAACCCTCCCGGCCAGGCGACGCCCAATCGCGGCCTCCGACGCGCGCCGCCTCTCCTCGACGCGACCGCCCGGCCGGTTGAGCCGGTTGCCGCTGCGGCCGAGCCGGGCGAAGCGGGACACCAGGAGCCGGCCGGCATGGACGTGATGGCCGACCATCCCGAACTGCGCGAAGCCTTCACGCCCACCGACGAGCCGGCCGCCGTACCCGAAGCCGCCGCGACGTCGGATGATGCGGTGTCAAACGACGATCGACCGCCGGGCCGGCGCGCCCTGGCGCCGCTGCTTCTGTTCGGGCTCGGTCTCGTGATCGCGGCGCTTCTCGCCGCGATTGTGTTCCGGCAGTTCAATCCGCCCGTCGACGAGGCCGCTACGGCCCAGGCGGCCCGTTTCGACGTTCTGCAGCAGCGGGTCGCGGCGTTCGAAACCAGGCCCGCGCCGGTCGCCGACACGGGGCCGCTCACCGACCGCATCGGCACACTCGAACGCACCGCGGGCGACTTCAAGGCGCAGTTGGACGATCTGCAGGCCAAGCTGGTGGCGCAGGCGACCGTCGCGGCCACGGCCGCTCCCCCGCCGCCGCCCCGGCCGCCCGTCGACCTTGCGCCCTTGCAGGCCCGGATCGCCGACCTCGAAAACGGCTCCAAGGCGCTGCGGGATCAGGTCGCGGCGTTGCCGAAGCCGGACGAGCAGGTGCCGAGACAGGTGGCCGACCTGGGACAGGGGCTCGTGGCCGTGCGGGCCGCGGTTGCGTCCGAGCAGGCCGCCGTGGCGGCCTTGCCGCGCGTGGATCTCGCCCCGTTGGACCGGAAGGTCGCCGATCTCGGGACCGCCCTGTCGGGATTGCAGGCCACCGTTGCGGGACTGCCCCGCGTGGACCTCGGGCCCCTGGACGCCAGGCTAGACGCCCTGCAGCACCGGATCGACCCCGTCGAGGCTGCGCTGGCGGCCCCCAAGGACGGCGCACGGGCCACCGAGGCGCGCCAGAACGGCAGCGCCGCCGAGGCGCACGCGGCACCCCTGGCGGTCGCGGCCCAGGCGGTGGTGCAGGCGCTGGACGAAGGGCGGCCGTACGGCAACGCGCTCGCAGCCCTGAAGGGTCTCGGCGCCGATCCCGCCGCGCTCGACAGGCTGCGCCCGCTGGCCGACAAGGGCGCGCCGACCCGCGCGGCGCTTCTGGCCGGCTTCGAACGGGACAGGGTGGCGATGCTGGGCGCGGGAGCGCCCGCGCCGGACGGGTCCGTGCTCGACCGGATGATGGCGGGAGCCCGCGGGCTCGTGAAGGTGCGCGAAACCGGAACGAGCCCCGGGCAGGACCCGGATGCCGTGGTGTCGCGCATCGGGGCGGCGCTGCGAAACGACGATTGGGGGGCCGCGCTCGCCGGATGGCAGGGACTGCCGGCCGACGGCAAGGCGGCGTCGCAACCCTGGGCCGACCAGCTCAGGGCCCGGGTGGACGCCGCCGACGCAGCCCGCGAGATCGCGTCGGCGGCCGTCGCGGCTTTGGCGCCACGCCCATGAGCGCCGCCCGGGCGAGCGGGCCCGCGACGGCGACGGGCGGCAGGATGGGACGGCCATGATCCGGGTTCTGGTTTTCTTCGCGATTGTGGCCCTGGCGGCGCTCGGGGCCGCCTGGATGGCCGACCATCCGGGCACGGTGCTGGTCACGTTCGCGGGACGCGACTACCAGTTCTCGACCTTGTTCGGCGCCGTGGCAGTCCTGGTGCTGGCTGTGGCGCTGGCTGTCGCGTGGGGCCTGATCCGCTTCGTGTTCAACATCCCGGCCGTGCTGTCGGTGGCGAGCCGCAACAAGCGGCACAACCGCGGCCTGCGGGCGCTGTCGCGCGGCCTCGTGGCGATCGGGGCCGGCGATGCCGCGGCGGCCCGGCGCCATGCCGGCGAGGCCGGCCGCCTGCTGCACAAGGAACCCATGGCCATGCTGCTGACTGCCCAGGCGGCCCAGCTCGGCGGCGACCGCGCGGCCGCCCAGGACGCGTTCGCGGCCATGGTGGACCATGACGAGACCCGCACGCTCGGGCTGCGCGGGCTGCACATGGAGGCGATCCGCCGGGGCGACGCGGCCGCGGCCTACCATTTCGCGTCCGAGGCCCAGAAGATCGCGGCCCTGCCCTGGGCCGGGCAGGCGGTGCTGCAGCATCGGGCCGCCCAGAACGACTGGACCGGGGCGCTGGCCGCGGTGGAGCGCAACGCGGCCGGGCGCCTGATCGACAGGCCGACCACCAACCGCCAGCGCGCCGTGCTGCAGACCGCGATCGCGCTGGACTGCGAGGAGGGATCCGCCGACGAGGCCCTGCGGCTCGCCCGCGAGGCCCTGCGGGTCGCCCCCACCCTCGTGCCGGCCGCGGCGCTGGCGGGACGGCTCCTGGCCCGCAAGGGCGACCTCCGCAGGGCCGCCAAGGCGATCGAGGGGGCATTCGCGGCGACCCCGCATCCCGAGCTCGCGGCCGCCTACGTGAACGCGCGTCCGGGCGACTCGGCCATCGACCGCCTGTCGCGGGCCGAAACGCTGGCCAGGCAGGCGCCCGGCCAGCCGGAAAGCCGGCTCACCGTGGCCCGGGCCGCGCTGGAAGCCCGCGAGTTCGGCAAGGCCCGGCAGGTCATGGCGCCGCTGATCAACGGCGAGCAGGGCGCGCGGCCCACCGCCCGCACCTGCCTGATGATGGCCGACATCGAGGAAGCCGAGCACGGCGAGACCGGCGCGCTGTTCGAGTGGCTGCAGCGGGCCGCCCGCGCCCCGCACGATCCCGCCTGGATGGCTGACGGCGTGACGGCCGACCGCTGGTCGCCCGTGTCGCCCGTGACCGGGCGGATCGACGCTTTCGTGTGGGACACGCCCCGGGAGCAGTTGAGCGCCCCGGAGGAGCCGAGGCGCGTGCTGAGCCGGCCGGCGCCCGCGCAGGGCGCGGCGACACTCGATCACGATCGCGACGACGCTTCGGCAGGCGGCCATGGGAGCCAGCCCTTGCTCGGTGCCAGCGAAGCGACCCGCACCGGAGGCCTGGAGGGCGGTGCGACCGATCCCGGGAGCCGTCCCATGATCGGGGCGTCGCCGCTCTGAGAACGGCCACAAGACGCCACCGAAAGCCCGTGGTCAGCGGTTGTTCCGCAGCGCGGTGAGGACCTTGAGGCTGGCGCGGCCGTTCCGGGGCAGCCCCACCCGGTCCTGGTAATCCGCCACGGCCTGCAGGGTCTTGGTGCCCAGGACGCCGTCGAGGGTGCCGATCGGGTAGCCCTTGTCCTGCAGGCGGGTCTGCAGTTCGCGCCGCTCCACCCGGCTCAGGCCGGGATCGTCGATCGGCCAGGGCGTCGCGAAGGGCCCGGCGCCCGCGATCCGGTCGGCCAGCGCGCAGATCGCCAGGGCGTAAACCTCGGCGGCGTTGTAGGTGTAGACCGCATCGAAGTTCCGGGTCACCAGGAAGGCGGGCCCGGCCGGGCCGGCGGGCAGCAGCAGGCCGGTCGCGGCGCCGGTCGGGGCACCCCTGCCGATCCGCCGGATGCCGCGGGCGGCCCAGAACCGGGCCGGATGGCGGTTGGTGCGGCCTGACGGGCCCGCGTAGCCGGGCGGCAGTTTCACCTCGTAGCCCCAGCCCAGGCCGGGCACCCAGCCCGACTTGCGCAGGTAGTTGGCCGTGGTGCCGAGCGCGTCGGGCACGGAGTCGACGATGTCGGGATGACCGTTGCGGTCCACGTCCACGGCGTTGCGCAGGAAGGTGGACGGCATGAACTGCGTGTGCCCGAACGCGCCGGCCCAGGAGCCCGTGAACCGTTCGGGTGACACGTCGCCCCGTTCGACCACCTGCAGGGCCGCGACGAATTCGGACCGGAAATAGCCGGCGCGCTGTCCGTCGCAGCTCAGCGTCGCGAGCGATTGCAGAACCGGGCGCAGGCCGAACGTCCGTCCGTAGTCGGATTCCACGCCCCAGACCGCGACCAGGATCGGGGCCGGAACGCCGAACCGTCCCTGGAGGGTCTTGAGCGTGTCGGCCCATTCGGCCGACTTGGCCTTGCCGTCGGCGACCCGCTCGTCATCGACGAGCCCCGCCATGTAGTCCCACACGGCCGTGTGGAATTCGGGCTGCTCGCCCTGGAAGTGAAGGACGTCGTTGGGTTGCAGGGTCGGGGCGACGGCGTCGAAGGTCCGGGCCGACACGCCCGCGCCCAGCGCGGCCGCCCGGAGAT
>CAXTEP010000017.1:27294-38196 GCA_964243125.1 uncultured Lichenihabitans sp.
ACGGCGTCGAAGGTCCGGGCCGACACGCCCGCGCCCAGCGCGGCCGCCCGGAGATCGGCCACGCAGGCCGCGAAACGGTTCTGGGCCGTCGCCTCCCCGCTCCACGCCAGCCCGGCCAGCACGAGCAGGCGGATGGCCGGCACGCGAAACGGAAAAGGTCGATGGCGAATCGGCATGCGCGTCAGTGTTGGCGAAGCGCCGGCCGCTGGCAACAGGCGCCCACCCTCCCCAGGGCTGCGGATTCAGGTCAACGGCGCGGCTGTTCTCGGCTCGCCCTTCTCCCGCCGGCGGGAGAAGGTGGCCGACAGGTCGGATGAGGGAGGGATTCGTTGCTCAAGAGCCTTCCCTTCTCCCCCGATGGGAAAAGGGAAGGCTCGGGCGATCGTCAACCCGAATTCGGAGCCCTGCTGCCCTTCCCGCACGGTCCGGCCCGCGTCGAACCTCGGCCACCACTCGTTCCCCGCCTCGGAGATGAGGGATCCGAGCGGGCCGATCATGGCATCGAGCGGGAACCCGCGGGTGCTACTTGTCGTCGACCTCGTCGGCCGAGTCGTCCTGCAGCAGGATGTCGTCCAGATGATCGGCGATCACGTCGAGCTGGTCGCGCGAGGCCACGAGTTCCAGCTTGTTGCCCCCGTCATCCTCGATGTGGAGGGTGAACTCCTTGCCCGACCCGTGCACCTCGAACCGGGCCAAAACCTTCGCAGCCATACCCATCTCCCATCATTGCTGCCGTGTTCAACGCAGCATCGCCGACTCGGTTCGTTCATCCGGTCGCGGTCAGGCCCAGGGCCGCGCGGTCGCCGAGGCCGCCTCGAAGCGATCGATGGCTGGCTTCTTGGCCATGGTCAGCCCGACGTCGTCGAGCCCTTCGAGCAGGCAGTGCTTGCGGAACGAGTCGAGTTCGAACGCCACCGTGCCGCCGTCGGGGCCGCGGATCTCCTGAGCTTCGAGATCGACCGTCAGGGTCGCGTTGGCGCCGCGCGCCGCATCGTCCATCAGCAACGCGAGTTGGTCGGGCGTGACGCGGATCGGCAGGATGCCGTTCTTGAAGCAGTTGTTGTAAAAAATATCCGCGAAGCTCGTCGAGATCACGCAGCGGATGCCGAAATCGAGCAGGGCCCAGGGGGCATGCTCGCGCGACGAGCCGCAGCCAAAATTGTCGCCCGCGACCAGGATCTTGGCTTGGCGGTAGGCCGGCTTGTTGAGAACGAAATCGGGATCTTCCGAGCCGTCCTCCCGGTAGCGCAGTTCCGCGAACAATCCCTGCCCCAGACCGGTCCGCTTGATGGTCTTGAGGTACTGCTTCGGAATGATCTTGTCGGTATCGACGTTGACGACGTCGAGCGGCGCCGCGACGCCGGTCAGCGTGGTGAACCTGTCCATGGCGTGAAGTCTCCGGCCGGGGCCGTACGACCCTTGAGGTTCAGAATTCTTGGCGCGCCTGTCCGCGAGGGTCAAGCTTGATGCGGGCGCGGCGGTTTCAGCATGGCGGCCGAACCGCCTCACGAGTCCGCGCGAGACCTCTGCACCGGGGCAGCGGGAGTGTCCCGGCGAATAGCCGTTGCGCTTGACGCACCTTCGGACGGGTGCCTATAAGGGCCGAGCTTCGGTGCCCGACGGCACCGTCATCTATCGGCTGTTGCTTGCCTTTGGCGGCGAGGCGGCCCTGCAAGGCAATCAGCATGGCGAATACCTCCTCGGCCAAGAAGGCCGTCCGCAAGATCGAGCGCCGCACCAAGGTCAACCGGGCGCGCAGGAGCCAGATGCGGACGCAGCTTCGCAAAGCCGAAGAAGCCATCGCGGCCGGCAACCCGGACGTGGCGCAGACCGTGCTGCGCGAAACCGAATCGATGATGATGCGTTCGGCCCAGAAGGGCGTGATCCACAAGAACACCGCGTCTCGCAAGGTGTCCCGTCTGACCGCACGGGTCAAGAAGCTCGCCTCGGCCTGACCGACGCCGCGGGTCCGCGGCGCATCGGTGGGTTGAATGGAAGCCGCGCCTTTGGCGCGGTTTTCTGCATTTTTCCGGTCGTCGAACCGCCGGACCCCGCGGCCCGCGTCGAACCGACACGCTGCCCGGCGCGACCGCAACCGTTGCGGCGGCGTGTTTGTGCCTATCTTGACGGGGTAAGGGCAAGCGGACCCCGGAGATCGACCAGCCTTGACCATGACCGACGCCTTGGCGCCATCGCCCCGTCTCGATCGGCCCGCGGGTCCGGGCGCTCCCCGAGCCCCGGGCCCCCCGCCGCTGCAGGCGCCGCTCGGCACCCTGGCCCTGCTGCGGGCCCTGCGCGACAACCCGGTCGCGACCTGGACCAAGTGGCATTACGAGGAACTGGTGGTGAGCGGCAGCAGCGTGCTGGGCCGCATTATGGTGATCAGCGATCCCGCCCTGATCCGGCACGTGCTCGTCGACAACGCGGCCAATTACGACAAGGGCGCCCTGCAGCGCCGCATGCTGGCCCCCGGGCTCGGGCGCGGCCTGCTGATGGCGGAAGGCGCTGAATGGCGTGCCCAGCGGCGTGCCCTGGCGCCGCTGTTCTCGCCTCGCGCCGTGCACGGGTTCCAGGAGGTCATGGCGGCGGTCGCCGCGGACCTGACGACGCGCTGGCTCCGTCAGCGGGACGGGCGGACCCTGGACGTCGCGGCCGAGATGGCGCGGGTGACCCTCCGCATCCTGGCTCGAACCGTGTTCTCCGACGCCCTGACCCGGACCACGGACGAGTTCGCGCAGGCCGTGACCGACTATCTTGAAGCGATCGGCAAGCTCGACCCCCTCGACGTGCTCGACGTCCCGACCTGGGTGCCCCGCCTGGGCCGCCTGAGGGCCCGGCCCACCCTGCGGTTCTTCGACGAAGCCGTGGACGCCATGGTGGGTCGACGGCGGCGGCAGATGGCCGAGGACCCGGCCAATGTCCCCCATGATCTGATGACCCTGCTGATCGAGGCCCGCGACCCTGAAACCGGCGAAGGCCTGAGCGAGGTCGAGATCCAGGCCAACATCGTGACTTTCATCGCGGCCGGCCATGAGACGACCTCGAACGCCCTGACCTGGGCGCTCTATCTGCTGTCCCAGGCTCCCGACGTGCGAGACCGGGTCGAGCGCGAGGTCGATGCCGCCCTGCCCGATGGTTTCGCTCCCCCGGGTACGGCGGATCGCCTGGTGGAAACGCGCGCCGCGCTGGACGAAACGCTTCGCCTGTATCCGCCCGCCGCCACCATCACCCGCGAGGCGATCGGTCCCGACGTCATCGGCGGCCGGCGGATCAAGGCGGGAACCCGGGTGGTCATCTCGCCGTGGGTGCTGGGGCGGCACAAGCGCCTGTGGGAGGAGCCGGATCATTTCCGGCCCGAACGGTTCCTGCCGGACAACCGCGCGTCGATCGACCGCTTCGCCTACCTGCCCTTCGGGGTCGGGCCGCGGGTCTGCATCGGGGCCTCGTTCGCGCTTCAGGAGGCCGTCACCGTGCTGGCGACCGTGATGCGCCACTTTCGTCTCGACCTCGCGCCCGGGCACCGGGTGATGCCGGTGCAGCGCATTTCCCTGCGCCCGCAAGGCGGCATGCCGATGATGGCTCACCGCCGTCACTGAATCCGGCGACGGGTTCGGGCGGCAGTCAGCCCGCCAGCGGATAGGCGCGCAGGAAGACGGCCATGACCTTCGTCATGTGTTTGACGATCTCGGATCGCGACGGCGGCTCCGAGATGCACAGCATGACGGGCAGGAAATGGACCGCCTTGCATAGTTCCAAGAAGAAAGTCGCGGCGAGGATCGTGTCGTCGACCGCGATCCGTCCCGCTTCGACCTGCCGGTCCAGATAGTTCTTCAAGCGCTCGCGCCCGAACTCGGGCCCCGCTTCGTAGAAGGCCCGGCCGATGCTCGGGAACTTGGGCGCGACGCCGGCGACGATCCGCATGTGGGCGATCGAGGTCGGGCGAAGCATCCGGTCGAGCAGCCGTTCCCCGAGTTCGCGGAGAACCGACGCGATGTCGTCGTTGGTGAAATCGACGTTGCAGGTCTGCTCGGCCTGTTCGCGCTTTTCCTGGCGGATCAGCGCCTCGAACAGGGCTTCCTTGCTCGCGAAGTAAACGTAGAGCGTGCCCTTGGACACCCCGGCGGCGCGCGCGATCTCGTTCATGCTGGCGCCGTCGAACCCGTCGGCCAGGAAGACTTGGCGAGCCCCGTCCATGACTTGGCGCAGCTTGGCACCTTCCTCGCGGGGCGTCACGCCAGCGGGCTCACCATCGTGCTTTTGCGCAATCAGAACGGCCACGATCGCATCCAAGGAAGGCCGACCGAACCGTTCGGTCACTCTTGAATTAGGTAGGAGTTCGCGATATGTCAATCGACACTGACCGAACGGTTCAGTCACGCGTCGGTGCTGGCGGGTCGTACGGTTTTCGGAGCTTCGGATGTCTGATCAAGTTGTTGCCGACACCGCGACCGCCACGGGTCCCGCCGCGGTGACGGGCGGGGGAAGCCTTGCCGTGCGGCAGGGCCCCGGTCAGGCGGCTGCGGCGCCCATGAGGGGCGAGGTCATTCCACCCAAGAAGAAGCGCCGCCGCGTCGTCCTGCCGCTCGTCCTTCTGGCCGCGGTCGGCGGTGGCGGCTACGAGGGCTACCACTGGTTCATGGAAGGGCGCTTCCTGGTGTCCACCGACGACGCTTACGTGAAGGCCGACATGTCGACCGTCATGGCCAAGGTCGGGGGCTACATCACGGCCGTGCCGGTGGTCGAGAACATGCGGGTCACCAAGGGTCAGGTGCTCGCCACCATCGACGACGGCGATTACCGCAACGCCGTCGACAACGCCCAGGCCCGCATCGACACGCAGGGCGCCACGGTGGCCCGCTTCGACGCGCAGATCGAGGCCCAGAAGGCCGCGGTCGACCAGGCCGGCGCCATGGTGGCGGCCGCCAAGGCCGAGGCGACCCGCACCGCCGTTGAATACGACCGGGCGTCCCGGCTGATGCAGAGCACGTTCGGGACCCAGCAGCGCTTGGACCAAGCGCTGGCCGACCGCGACCGGAGCGTCGCCACCGTGGCCAGCGCCACGGCCGGGCTCGCGTCCGCCCAGGCCGCCATCGCGGTGCTCAGGGCCCAGAAGCGCGAGGCCGAGAAGACCGAGAACGAGCTCGGCACCGTGCTGGCCCGCGCCCAGCGCGACCTTTCGTTCACGACGATCCGGGCGCCGTTCGATGGCGTGATCGGCAACAAGGCGGCCCAGCCCGGGCAATACGTGCAGACCGGCACGCGGCTGCTGGCCCTGGTGCCGCTCGACAGCGCCTACGTCCAGGCCAACTTCAAGGAAACGCAGCTCGATCGCCTCAAGCCCGGCCAGAAGGTCACGATCAAGCCGGACGCCTTTTCCAGCCGGACCATCGAGGGCAGCGTCGAAAGCGTGGCTCCGGCCTCGGGCGCCGAGTTCTCGCTGCTGCCGCCCGAGAACGCGACCGGCAACTTCACCAAGATCGTGCAGCGCGTTCCGGTTCGCATCAAGATCCCGACCGAGGTTGCCCAGGAAGGCCTGCTGCGGCCCGGCCTGTCCGTCGAGGTCGAGGTGCACACCCGCGACGAGAGCGAGCCGAAACCCTCTCTGACCAGCGCGCTCGGGCTCGACGTCCTGGCGGCTGCCGTGCGCCCGCACCTCGCGTCCCGGCAGGACTGATCCCTTGGCGTCCGCAACCCTGACCCCGGCCGCGGCTTCGCCGACCGCCGCGCCGACTGATCAAAGCATCGACAAGCGCAGGCTGATCACCTTCATCTGCATGGTATTCGGCATGTTCATGGCGATTCTGGACATCCAGATCGTGTCGGCGTCGCTGGCCGAGATCCAGGCCGGCCTGTCGGCCAGTTCCGAGGAGGTCGCCTGGGTCCAGACCAGCTACCTGATCGCCGAGGTCATCATGATCCCGCTGTCGGGGATCCTGTCGCGCGCCTTCTCGACCCGCTACCTGTTCGCCTTCTCGTGCGCGGGCTTCACGCTCATGAGCTTCATGTGCTCGACCGCCACCGACATCAACCAGATGATCCTGTGGCGGGCCCTGCAGGGCTTCATCGGCGGCGCCATGATCCCCACGGTGTTCGCCTCGTCGTACATGATCTTTCCCAAAAGCAAGCAGCCCCTCATCGCGCCCCTGATCGGCCTCGTGGCCACGCTCGCCCCCACGATCGGCCCGACGGTCGGGGGCTACCTCACGGACCTGTTCTCCTGGCACTGGCTGTTCCTGGTCAACGTCGCGCCCGGCATCGTGGTGACGGTCGCGACCTACCTGCTGATCGACTTCGACAAGCCCGATTATTCGCTGCTCGAACGGTTCGACTGGACCGGCCTGATCGCCATGGCGGTGTTCCTGGGAGCGCTCGAATACCTGCTCGAGGAGGGTCCGCAGAAGAACTGGTTCGACGAGAACATCATCGTGTTCAGTGCCGTCGCGTCCGCGATCGGGGGCGTCGTGTTCTTCTGGCGCGCCTTCACGGCGCCGCAGCCGATCGTCGACCTGCGGGTGTTCGAGAACCGCAACCTCGCGTTCGGCTCGATCTTCTCCTTCGTGATGGGCGTCGGGCTCTACGGGCTGACCTACGTCTACCCGGTCTACCTCGCCAACGTGCGCGGCTATTCCTCGCTGCAGATCGGCGAGACCATGTTCGTGTCGGGCCTGTGCATGTTCGCGGCCGCGCCGATCGTGGGCCGGCTCATGGGCAAGGTCGACCCGCGCCTGCTGATCGCCATCGGGTTCACGGGTTTCGCGCTTGGCACCTGGCAGGCGTCGCAGATCACCAAGGACTGGGACTTCTGGGAACTGCTGATCCCGCAGGTGCTGCGCGGCTTCTCGCTGATGACCGCCATGGTGCCGATCAACAACGTGGCGCTGGGCACCGTGCCGCCCCAGAAGCTCAAGAACGCGTCGGGCCTGTTCAACCTGACCAGGAACCTGGGCGGCGCGGTCGGCCTCGCCATGATCAACACGCTCATCAACAACCGCTGGGACCTGCATCTGCAGCGGCTGCACGAGAGCGTGGCCTGGGGCCGCGAGCAGGCCGACCAGCGGCTTGCCGACCTCACGCAGAGTTTTTCATCCATGGGATCGGACGCCACCATGTCGGCCACCAAGCAGCTCGCCCGCATGGTGCGCCGGGAAGCCCTGGTCATGTCGCTCGCCGACGTGTTCGTGGCCCTGACGGCCCTGTTCATCCTGCTGGTGCTGGTGACGCCGTTGATGCAGCGGCCGCAGCGGGCAGCGGGTGGCGGCGGCCATTGAACCGCCGGGTCAGAACAGCCCGGCCGCCAGGTTGATGGTCAGCGCCAGGATCACGGTGTTGAACACGAAGGCCACCAGGCTGTGCACCGTGCCGATGCGGCGCAGGCTTTTGGACGTGAACGCGATGTCGGCGGTCTGGCTCGCCACCCCGATCACCAGGGCGAAATGCAGGAAATCCCAGTAGTCGGGCGCCGCACCGCCCGGGAAGCCGAGTCCCCCCGTAAGGTCGCCCTCATCCGGAGTCGTCTCGTCGGGCGCGTAATATTCGTGGGCGTAGTGGAGCGCGAAGACGAACTGGACCGTCGCCCATGACAGGGTGACGGTCGTTACGGCCAGGACGACCTGCAGGGTTCGCGTGAGCCCGTGCGCATTCTTGGCGAGCGAGAGTTCCAGCCCCGTGGCGGCGAGGCTCGCGACCGCCGCCACCAGGACCACGACGAGGATCAGCCCCTTGCCCTCGTCCTGCTCGGCCGCACGGGCCCGGATGGAAGCCTCGTCCTGGCCCCGCATCTTCCTCAGCACGAGCACGATGAACAGGAGGGCAGCCAGGTTCCAGGCCAGCACCGCCTTGGAGGTCCAGGGCAGCGCCGGGGCGCCCAAGGCCAGCGCCACGAAGACGAGCAAGCCGGCCGCCAAGCCTGCGAGCAGGTGCGGCCGGTTGAGAAAGGGATTGAGGAAGCGGCGCCACCACGTCGGCACGGCGCGGGCCGGCGCGCTCACGCCCGTGGCCGAAACGCTTTCCCCGGCGTCAGCGGGCCGGCTGGGTATCGTGGAGGCGCGCGCCGCCCGGCACCGGGGCCTTGCCGGTCTTCACGGTGTTGGAAACCACCTTGTTGGCCGGCAGCGCCACGTCGGCCACGCGCGTCCAGGTTTGCGACCCACACAGGAACTTGAGGAGGCAACCCTTGACCTCGAGTTCCTCGGCCTTCTCGACCGCCAGGGTGACGGCGTATTTCTTGCCGTTCTCCGCATTGTAGATCTCGCCCGAATAATGGGCGTCATCCTCGGGTTGCAGCCCCTCCATCAGTTCCATGCCGAGGGCGGCACGGCTGCGCTTGGCGGGATCGGGATTACGGATGTCGGTCTTGGGCTGCCCCTTGTCGTTCAGGGGATCCTTCATCCAGGCCACGAAGCCGCACAGCCTGTTCTCACCCTCGCCGCACCGCTCCAGCCGGATCTTGGCGCGACCGTCCTCGGTCAGCCAAGTGCCGACCGGCGTGAGCCCCGCGGGTTGTGCCAGCGCATGGGTCGCCACCAAGGCGACTCCCACGGCCGCAAAGCTAATCGGCAGCTTCACATCGAACTCCTGAACTGGTCGCGTCACGGGCCAAGGCGCGGAACGAACGCAGGTAACGGCGGAAACCGACCGGTCGTCAACCGGGCCCTTGCCGACGGGCGGCAAGGCTTTTTGCCGCTGGCTATGGCGGCTTCTGCCAGTTCTTCGTGGCAGCATCTTGGCTGGCGCGCAGCCCGTCACTGGTGCGGCGCCCCCGCGCGGGCTATGGAGGACACGTGGCTTTGCCGACCAGACGGGCGTGAGCCCGGCGGCAGGAAGGAAGGCGGCTTGGCTCGACCCCACGCCCATCGGCCGGAATGCGTCGAACCCGGCGGCGTTCGCGCTCCTGGCGAACCGGGATGGCTCGTCGGAACGCAACCGGGAGGCCGGTCGCCGCGGTGTGCTGCCGGGATCTTGGCGCGCGCCGCGCCGCAAGCACCCTGTCCGTGAGGGCCGACCCGTCCTCGGACGACCGCCGCGCCGGGGTCGGCCTGCCGGTCGAGATCCGCCGCTACGAGGTTCTGGAACAGATCCGCAAGTCGGTCGAAACTGCCGGCCGCGACCTCGACCGCATCCTTTCGGTGATCGCCACCATGGCCGACCGGGTGCTTCCGCCGGGTGCCGCCACCGTGGTCGAGATGGTGGACGGGGACGCCTGCGTGGTTCGCAGCACCTCCGATCCGCGCCGCGGCCCGCTCGGCATGCGGGTGCGGCTCGCCCGTTCCTTGGCGGGCGCCAGCCTCGACGCCGGCCTGCCGCTCATCTGCGACGACACGGACGCGGACGACCGGCTCGACCGCGACCGGACCCGCCAGCACGGCGTGCGCTCGATGATCGTTGTTCCCATCCCTCGCCATCGCACCTTTGTGGGCGTGCTCAAGCTCGTGGCGCCCAGCCCGTCGGCCTTCGGGGCGAGCGACGTCGTGGTGGCTCAGGTGCTGGTCGGGCATATCGCCACGGCGCTGGCGCAGGCCGACGAGCAGCAGGCGCTGCGGGACATGCGGCAAAGCCAGGAACGGCTGCAGTTCGCGCTGCTGGCCTCCGAAAGCATCGGCGTCTGGGACTGGGACGCGGCGAGCGGCCTGTGCGTCGCGGACGCAGGCTTCGCGCGGCTGTTCGGCCTGGATCCCGCGCGGGCCGCGAAAGGGCTGCGCGGCGCCGCCGTCCTGCTCGAAGCCATCCACCCCGACGACAGGATCTGGGTCCAGGCCGCGGCCCGCAAGGCCATGGCTGAGGGGGGCGACCTGGCCATCGAGCACCGCGTGCAGCTGCCGGGCGGACCGGTCCGCTGGGTTTCGACCCGGGGGCGCAGCTTCAACGACGACCAGGGACGGCCGGTCCGCTTTCCCGGAGCCGTGGTGGACATCACGGAGCGCAAGCGGGTCGAAACCTCGCTCCGCGACGCGGAAGCCAACGCCCGGCTGGCCGTGCGGGCCGCGGGACTGGGCCTGTGGGACTACGATCCGTCGACCGACGAGCTGACCTGGGACGAGTCCTGCCGGGACATCTTCGACCTGCCGCCGCAAGCCGCCCCGACGCTCGACGCGGTCATGGGCAGCGTTCACCCGCGCAGCCGGGCGATGCTGCGGGAAACCGTGCGCAACGCCGCCAAGGTGGGACGCCTCGCCGATCAGGTCCACGAGTTCGAGATCCTGCGCCCCGACGGCGAGGCGCGCTGGGTGCAGGTGGCGGCCCAGCTCTTCTTCGAGGGCGGCCGCTGCATCCGCGTCATCGGGACCGCCGGGGACATCACCGAGCGCAAGCGCCTCGAAGCGGCGCTGCGCGAGGACGAGCAGCGCTTCCGCACGGTGGCCGAAAGCATCCCGCAACTCGCCTGGATGGCGACGCCCGCCGCCGAGATCGTCTGGTTCAACGAGCGCTGGTTCGACTACACCGGCACCACCCCCGACGAGGTGCGCGGCCGGGGCTGGGAGCGCGTGCACCACCCCGACACGTTTGCGGCCGTGTGGGGGCGCATGCGGGTGGCCTTCGAGACCGGAACCGCGTGGGACGACACCATCCAGTTGCGCGGGCGGGACGGCGGCTTCCGCTGGTTCCTGTCGCGGGCGCTGCCGATCCGCGACGAGATCGGCGGGATCCTGCACTGGTTCGGGACCCACACGGACATCGACGACCAGGTGCGCGCGGGCGACGCGCAGGCGCGGTTCGGCGAGGACCTCGAGCGTCAGGTCGCGGCCCGCACGGCCGAACTCAGCGACGCCAACGCCCGTCTCCTGGCCGAGATGGCCGAGCGCCGGCGCGCCGAGGAGGCGTTGCGGCAAGCCCAGAAGATGGAGGCGGTGGGCCAGCTCACCGGCGGCATCGCGCACGACTTCAACAACCTGCTGACCGGCATCA
>CAXTEP010000018.1:0-4348 GCA_964243125.1 uncultured Lichenihabitans sp.
GTGCCCCAGTCCTCGTGCAGCTTGAGCGCGCAGGCGCCCGCCTCGACCTGCTCGACGAGGCCGGCCGGCAGCGACGCGTTGCCCTTGCCCGCGAAGCCGATGTTGATCGGGAACGCGTCGGCGGCCTGGATCATGCGGTGCAGGTGCCAGGGCCCCGGCGTGCAGGTCGTGGCGTTGGTGCCGGTGGCCGGGCCGGTGCCGCCGCCCAGCAGGGTGGTGACGCCCGACATCAGCGCGTCGTCGACCTGCTGCGGGCAGATGAAGTGGATGTGGGAGTCGAAGCCTCCCGCCGTCAGGATCTTGCCCTCGCCCGCGATCACCTCGGTGCCGGGGCCGATCACGATCGTCACGCCGGGCTGGACGTCCGGGTTGCCGGCCTTGCCGACCGCCACGATCCGGCCGTGCCGGAGCCCGACGTCGGCCTTGACGATCCCCCAGTGGTCCAGCACCACGGCATTGGTGATCACGGTATCGACCGCGCCCGAAGCACTCGTGGCCTGGCTCTGGCCCATGCCGTCGCGGATGACCTTGCCGCCGCCGAACTTCACCTCGTCGCCGTAGGTCGTGAAGTCGCGCTCGACTTCCAGCACGAGGCCGGTGTCGGCGAGCCTCATCCGGTCGCCCGTCGTGGGCCCGAACATGTCCGCGTAGGCGGCGCGCGAGATCCGGTAGGGCATCAGAGCGCGCCCATCACGGCCTGGCGGAAGCCATATACGCGGCGGTCGCCGCGGAACGGCACCAGCGTCACGTCGCGGCTCTGCCCCGGTTCGAACCGCACCGCCGTGCCGGCCGGGATGTCGAGCCGCAGGCCCCGCGCCCTGTCGCGGTCGAACGACAGGCCGGGGTTCGCTTCGGCGAAATGGTAGTGGGAGCCGACCTGGATGGGGCGGTCGCCCGTGTTGGCCACCGTCAGGGTCACGGGCTCCAGGCCATCGTTGAGCACGATGTCACCCGGCGCCGCCATCACCGCGCCCGGTGCGTCCGCGTGGTCGGCCCCGCGGATCGGCTCGTGCACGGTGACGAGCTTGGTGCCGTCCGGGAAGGTGGCCTCCACCTGCACGTCGTGGATCATGGCCGCGATGCCGTCCATGACCTGCTCGGGTCCGAGCACATGGGCGCCGGCCTCCATCAGGTCCGCGACCGCGCGCCCGTCACGGGCGCCCTCGACGATGAAGTCGGTGATCAGCGCGATCGCCTCGGGATAGTTCAGCTTGACGCCGCGCTCGAGCCGCCGCCGCGCCACCTGGGCCGCGACCGCGATCAGCAGCTTGTCCTTCTCGTGCGGCGTCAGCTGCATCCCGTCCCCACCTCATGTCCCCCACGAGCGCGGCATCGGCCGCTCCCGCACCCATGCGACCGCGCGGGCCACGTCGGCCCGCAGGGCCTGCGGGTCGGGCGACGCGAACCGCATCAGCAGCAGGCCGTTCCAGGCGCTCGCGCCGCATTCGGCCGCAGCCCCGTCCAGCATGCCCCGCGCCTCGTCGATCCGCAACTCGGCTCCGGGCGCCACATGCAGGATCGTTGCCAGGGCGCAGGCGCCCCCGCCGGCCGCGCGGGCCGCCATCTGCAGGGCCGGCGCGTCGCCGAGCCGGACGTCCTCGGCGAACACGAGCCGGCCGTCCCGGCGCACGCGCCAGCGGTCCGCCACCGTGCCCTCCCCCACGGTTTCGCGCATGGCGAGGCGGCCGAACACCGTGCTTTCGGCGAGCGTCAGCGTCGCGTCGGACGCCGTGTCGACCGTCAGGGTGCGGCACCAGCGGCTGCCCGAGAACAGGATGGTTTCCTGCGGCACCCAGTCGAGGCGGCTGCCGGGCTCCAGGCGGAGAAGCGCCTCGATCTCGGTCGCGGGACCCTGCGACCGATAGATCTTCTCGGCCGCCTGCGTGGTCACGACCGCGGAAGCGGCACACCCGACCTGCACCTCGACCGCCATGCGGTCGCCCCCCGCCATGCCGCCGCCCGTGTTGATCAGCACGGCCTCGCAGGTGCCGGCCTGGGCGCCGTGCTGACGGGGGCAACGCACCCGGTAGCCGCCGCTCTCGGCCCGCTCGATCAACGATGTCGGTCCGCCCCGCGCCGCGAACACCATCCGGACCCCGCCGCGAGCCCTGACGTAGGACGGCAGGACCGCCGGCCGCGGCCCATGAACCGCGAGATGTTCGTCCTCGTGCAAGCGCTTCCACCCCCCGTGAACGACCGCGCGACATGTTCCGTATCCCGTTGCGGGTGGCAACTGCCCTGCCGTCCCGATGTTGTGCATCCGGGGATCGGGGGCCGCGTCGGCCAGCCCGGCCCATCGGGACACGACGATGACCTGGCTCCTGGCCCTGCTCGCAGCCGCGACCGGCATGCTCAACACGGTCCAGGGCGGCACCAACGCCACCTTGAACAAGATGTCCGAGGCGCCGGTCTTCACCGCCTTCGTGGTGGCGTTCGGGAACGCGCTGGTCTACCTCGCGGCCGGGGCCGTGGTGGGGTTCAAGTGGCCGGACGGCGGCAAGCTCGCGCAAGTCCCCTGGTGGGCCTGGACGGGCGGCCTGCTCGGCGGCCTTTACGTTCTGGCCCTGATCTTCCTGGCCCAGAAGCTCGGCTCGGCGGTCTTCACGGGCGTGACCGTGACGGTCGCGATCACGACCTCGGTGCTGCTCGACCATTTCGGCCTGGTCGGGTTCGAGCAGCATTCTGCGGGGCTTTGGCGCGTCGTAGGGTGCCTGCTGATGATCGGCGGTCTGGCGCTAGTGTCGGCGTTCTAGCGCGCGGCGGCTCCGGCCGACGCGCCTCAGGCCTCGTAGAGTTCGAGCGGCAGCCCGTCCGGGTCGGCCAGGAAGGTGAAGCGCCGGCCCGTGTGCTCGTCGACCCGCACGCGCTCGACCGCCACGCCCCCGGCCTCAAGCCGCGCCACCACCGGATCCAGGGCCGCCACGCTGAACGCCAGATGCCGCAGCCCGCAGGCTTCGGGCCGCGACGGGCGCGGTGGCGGCTCGGGAAACGAGAACAGCTCGATTTGCGCCGACCCCACCGCGAGGTCGCACTTCCAGGACCGCCGCTCGGCGCGCCACACCTCGCGGATCACCCGCAGGCCGAGCACTTCGGCGTAGAACCGCTTCGACCGCTCGTAGTCGGAGGCGATCACGGCCACGTGGTGGATGGCGTCGAGCATGCGCGTCTCCCCTCGGCTCCGGCATTGCCGGGCCGCCGCGGCCGGCCTATCCTTGCGCCCCATGTTCAAGGCGCAATTCCAATCCTTTGACGAAACCGCCGACCCGACGCAAGGCGCGGCCCGCGCGACGCTGCTGCGCGCCGAGCTCGCGGCCCAGAGCCTCGACGGCTTCGTGGTGCCCCGCTCGGACGAGCACCAGAACGAGACCGTGCCGGAGGGGGCCGAACGGCTCGCCTGGCTGACGGGCTTCACGGGATCGGCGGGCGTCGCGATCGTGCTACGCCACACGGCCGCGATCTTCGTGGACGGGCGCTACACCCTGCAGGTGCGCGATCAGGTCGACACGGCCGTGTTCGCGCCCGACTCGCTGATCGACCATCCGCCCGAGGCCTGGCTCGGCGAGGTGCTGAAATACGGCGACCGCCTGGGCTACGACCCCTGGCTGCACACGCCGGGCCAGGTGGCGCGCCTTCGGGCTGCGGCCGAGGCGGTCGGGGCGACCCTGGCGCCCGTCGATCGCAACCCGGTCGACGCCGTGTGGCACGACCGGCCGGCTCCGCCCGTGGGCGCCGTGAGCCTGCACGGTGACGCGCTCGCGGGCCGCGACCCAGACGCCAAGCTCGCCGACGTGCGGGCGGGCCTGAAGGGCGCCGCGGCCCTGGTGGTGAGCGACCCCCACGCGCTGGCCTGGCTGTTCAATGTCCGCGGCGCCGACGTGGCCCACACACCCGTGCCGCTCGGCTTCGCGCTGGTGCCGAAGGACGGGCGGCCCACGGTCTACCTGGACGGCCGCAAGCTGTCGAACAGCGTGCGCGACGCCATCGAAGCGCGCGCCGACGTGGCCGATCCCGCCGACCTGCCGGCCCGGATGACGGAACTCGGCACCGCCAAGGCCAAGGTGATGTTCGACGGCGCTACCGCGCCCGACAAGCTCGCGGCGGGCCTCAAGGCCGCGGGGGGCACCGCGGAGGTCGGCACGGACCCGATCGCGCTCCTCAAGGCCGTGAAGACCGAGGCCGAACGCCAGGGCTCGCGCGACGCCCACAGGCTGGACGCCGCGGCGGTCTCGCGCTTCCTGCACTGGTTCGGCGAGGCCGCGCCCCGGGGCGGGCTGACCGAGATCGCCGCCGCCGAGGCGCTGGAAACGTTCCGGCGCGACACCGGCGCCCTCAAGGACGTGTCGTTCCC
>CAXTEP010000018.1:4448-7673 GCA_964243125.1 uncultured Lichenihabitans sp.
AGGCGCTGGAAACGTTCCGGCGCGACACCGGCGCCCTCAAGGACGTGTCGTTCCCCTCCATCGCTGGCTTCGGGCCGCATGCCGCAATTCCCCATTACCGCGTGTCGACGGCCTCGAACCTGCCGATCGGACCGGGCTTGTTCCTGATCGACAGCGGCGGCCAGTACGAGACGGGCACCACCGACATCACCCGCACGATCGCGATCGGGGAGCCGAGCCCCGAAATGCGGGACCGCTTCACCCGCGTGCTCAAGGGACACATCGCGATCGCCCGCGCGGTGTTCCCGGCCGGCGTGTCGGGCGCGCAGCTCGACAGTTTTGCCCGCGCGGCGCTGTGGCAAGCGGGGCTCGACTTCGACCACGGCACGGGCCACGGGGTCGGGTCCTACCTGTCGGTGCACGAGGGGCCGCAGCGGATCGCCAAGACCGGCACGGTGCCGCTCCGGGAAGGCATGATCCTGTCCAACGAACCCGGCTACTACAAGCCGGGCCAATGGGGGATCCGGATCGAGAACCTGATCCTGGTGGAGGCGCGCGCGATCGCGGGCGCCGAACGTCCCATGCTGGGCTTCGAGACGCTGAGCTTCGCGCCCATTGACCTGGCGCTGGTCGAGCCCGGGCTGATGACCGCCGAGGAGACCGCCTGGCTCGACGCCTACCACGCCCGGGTGCGGGAGGTGGTCGGGCCGCAGGTCGAGCCCGCCGTGCGGGCATGGCTGGACGCCGCCACGGCGCCGCTCAGACGGGGCTGAAACGGGCGGCGGACGGCGACACGGGACCGCGGGTCGAGCGACCCGAGGACGTCGCCTCAGCCGCTCACCAGCAGCAGCGCGCCTGCCGCCACCGCGACGCATCCCGCCACCCGGCGGGGGCGGAGTGTTTCGCCGAAAGCCACGCGCCCGATCAGCAGGGCGAACACGACGGAGGTTTCGCGCAGGGCCGAGACCGCGCCCATTGGCGCCACGCTGGCGGCCCAGATCACCAGGCCGTAGGCCAGCACCGACACACCGCCGCCCGCCAGGCCCTTCAGGGTCTCGGCACCGGGCTCGAACAATCGCGCCCCGAAACCTCGCCGCCACCCGAAGGCCAGCACCATGGGCGGGCCGTCCAGCACGAACAGCCAGGCCGCGTAGGCGGGCGGGCTGCCCGACAACCGGCCGCCGATCCCGTCCGTCACCGTATAGGCGGCGATGAACACGCCCGTGCCGAGGGCCGCCAGCAGGTTGCCCCGCGCCCGCGAGTCGCCCCAGCCCCGCGCGAGGCTCAGGATGCCCGCCGACACCAGCAGCACGCCGCCGAGTTCCGGGGGGCCGAGCCGGTCGCCGGCCAGCAGGGCGCCTCCCACCGTGACCAGCAGCGGCGAGGCGCCCCGCGCGATCGGGTAAACCTCGCCCAGGTCGCCGTGGCGGTAGGCCCGGACCAGGAACAGGTTGTAGCCGACGTGCAGCAGCCCCGACAGCAGGATGGCGGGCCAGGAGGACGCGCGGGGGACGGGCAGGACCAGCGCGGCCGCGAGGCCGACCGCGCTCCCGGCCACCGACATCACGGCGATGCCGCGCAGCCGGTCGCGGCCGGCCTTCAGCAGGCCGTTCCAGGTCGCGTGCAGCACGGCGGCGGCCAGCACCAGGGCGACGACCGCGGCGTTCACGGGGGCGGCGCGGGCTTGGTGAAGTGGAAGGTCGCCGCGTCCCACAGGGCGAAGTCCCCGGCCGCGAACCGCCGCACCGCCAGCCCGTGCGCGGCCGCCAGAAGCAGGGCGTCCCGCCGGTCCCGGTCGAGGTCGCCGCGGTACGACCAGTTGAGCACGAGGAGGTGCCCGCCCGCCCGCAGCACCCGGGCGGCCTCGCCCATGTGGGACGCGACCAGCGCGTCGCCGCCGCCGTGGAGATAGGGGAAGACGTCGGCGCCGAGCAGCAGGTCGGCCGAAGCGTCCGCGATCACGGCGAGGTCGCGGCCGCCGGACCGCTCGACCCCGACGTTGCCCAGCGCCGCGCAGCGGCGGCGCGCCGCTTCCACCATGCGGTCCGATACGTCGAGCCCCAGGACCGTGCGCACGCGCGGCGCCAGGGCCTCGAGAAAGCGGCCGCTGCCGCAGCCGAGCTCGACCACGTCCCGGTCGGGGCCGAGCAGGCCCCAGGCGTGGAGCCGGTCCACCACGGCGTCCGTGGCGCGCCCCAGCAGGTCGGGGTCGCCCAGGGCGTAGAGCGCCGAGGCCGCGTCGGGGGCGGCGGCCGCGAGGCGGTCGAAGACGTCGGCCCAGCGGGGCGCGCCCGGTTCGGCCCCGTCCGGACCGGACCTGTCCGGACCAGACCAGTGGTCGGCCGCCGCGATGACGCCGCGCACCAGCGCCCAGGCTCCCGGATGCGCCCGCCAGAGCGCGTCCACGGCGGCGAGGCGCGCCCGCGAGGCCGCATCATCCGCGAGCCGGGCGCCACAGCGGGCCAGGGCCGCGTCGACGGCCGCGGGGTCGCGTGCTTCCACCAGGGCCCGCATCAGCGCGACGTTGGCCGGCACCAGCCCGGCCGCGCCCGCCGCGAGGGCCGCGTCGACCGGGCCGTCGGCCGCCTCAGCCACGGGGCGGCGCCATGCGGCGGCAGCGGTTCCAGCGGTCGACGGCGCCCCACTCGTATTTGTAGGCTTCCCGGCCGCGGAGGAAATGGAAGGTCGCGGCGCCCTCGGCCATGGATTCCTCGATCGCGTGGGCCATCAGCAGCGTGCCGGGGCTCTCGAACGCGAAGGCGGGATCGAAGCCGCCGAGATACGCGCAGGCCGCGCCCTTGGCCGCGAACCCGTAGTAGACCCCCGCGACCTGCTCATCCAGGTGGACCGCGCGGAGGCGCAGCAGCCCGGCGGCGAGCAGGCCCGGCCAGACGAGCGCGTGGAACCGGCGCACGGCCGCGCCGTCGAGCACGCCGGCCTGCCCGCGCGCCTGCCAGCGTTCGCCGTGCAGCCGGACCAGGTGATCCATGAGCGCGGGGGCCGAGGCCGCGGTGGCGGCTTCGACGCGGACGCCGCGGCGCGCGGCCCGGTGGCGCGCCATGCGGACTTTGCGGAGCTTGCGGGCCGGAACCGCGGCCGGCAGATCGCCCCCTGCAGGCAGAACCAGCACCGGGCAGGCGCTCTGATCCGCCACGGCATCGTCCCAGCGGTCCGGGCAGGGCAGGCGCAGCGCGGACGCGCCGGGCGCGAGTTCCTCCCAGTCGACGGGCTCGGGGCCGAGCGCCT
>CAXTEP010000018.1:7773-9623 GCA_964243125.1 uncultured Lichenihabitans sp.
GCGGACGCGCCGGGCGCGAGTTCCTCCCAGTCGACGGGCTCGGGGCCGAGCGCCTCCGCCAGCGCGGCCCCGGCCTCCGCGTCCCAGGCCGGGTCGACCAGCGCGTCGAGGTAGTCGCTGATCGACATGCCGAGGGGCAGCAGGCGGGGGCTCGCGCCCTCCTCCCGGTACAGCGGCGCCAGTGCCACCAGCCGGTCACCTGCCTCCACGGCCAGGACGCGCAGGGTCCCCGGGCGAAAGCAGGTCCACCAGGGCAGGAGCCAGGCCGGCGTTTGGAACGGGGTCGCGGCCGGGCAGCGCCCCCACAGGTCCCACCAGGCCGGTTCCAGGGCCCGCAGGCCGGCCTCGGTGTCGACCAGCCGCGCCGCGAGCCGGGTCACGCGGCGGCGGTCCGCGCCAGTCGGGCGTAGAGCGCCAGATAGGCCGCCACCATCCCGGCCTCGGAGAACCGCTCGCGCGCGTGAGCCCGGCAGGCCGTGGGATCGATCCGGCCGGCCGCGCCGATCGCCTCGGCCATGCCGTCCACGTCGTCGACCAGGAAGCCGATGCGCCCGTGCGCCACCGTTTCGGGCAGCGCGCCGGCCCGGAACGCCACCGCGGCGGTGCCGCAGGCCGCCGCCTCGCGCGCCACCAGCGAGGAGGTTTCGGCCGCGAGCGAGGGGACGAGCAGGCAGCGGGCCGCCGTGAGCAGCCGCCGCTTGCGCGCGAAGCCGACCGGACCGAGGAAGCGGCAGCGGGCATCGAGGCGGGGCCGCACGGCGTCGTCGAAATAAGCTTGATGGGCCGCGTAGCCGTACACCTCGCCGGCGATTAGCAGGGGCACGTCGGCGCGGCGGGCCGCCTCGATCGCGAGGTGAACCCCCTTCTCGGGGCAGATGCGGCCGAGAAACAGCGCGAAGGAGCGCTTGGCGTGGCGGGCCGTCAGCCGGTCCACGGGCACGCCGTTCGGGATGGGGGGAAGAAGCGCGGAACTCGGCGGGCAGGCGGCGTGCTGGGTGGCCGACACGGCGTTCAGCCAGGTCTCGAGCCGCGCGGGGCGCAGCACGCCCTCCGGGTACCAGTCGGGCGGCAGGTGGAGGGTCGCGAGCACCGGCACGCCCACGGGCGGCAGGTAGGCGGGAAAATCGATGCCATGCAGGTGGACGAGATCGACCCGTTCCGCGGCCAAGACCGCCGCGACCGCGGCCCGCACGGCCGCTGTGGCGCGGGCCCGCGCGGCCTTGTCCAGCGGTCCCGCCTCAAATCCGATGGGCCGCAGGGTGCCCTGCACCCGCGACCCTTCCGGCGCCACCACGATCGAACGGTGGCCTGCCGCCGCCAGTCCCCGGTCCAGCGCCGCCAGGACCTGTTCGGACCCGCCGGTGGCGTCGGGCGACACGCGGGCGAGCGGGTAGCTGACGCTCAGCACCGTCAGGCTCACGCGGGCGGAACCGCGTCCAGCGCGGCCCGCGCCCGGGCGATCCAGGTCGCGCCCGTGGCGCCCCAACCGTAGCGTTCGTAGAGTACCAGCCCGCCGTTGGGCAGGGCCGTGAAGTCGTAGGCCGGGGCGAGCCGAAACCGTTCGTCCGCGATGGGAAAGCCGCCAAGCACGTCGGCCTGGCTGGCATGGGCGTCGACCATGGCCCGCTTGAGGGCGTGCTCGGCCTCGGTGAGCTCGAGCACCACTTCGGGTCCCGCCCCGGCGGCGGGCGCGAAGTTCTGGCGCAGCCAGTCGTCGGGGGCGGCGCGGTAGAAGGGCATCTCGACGAGCGCCGGCGCCGCGGGGCCGAGCAGCCGGACCGCGGCGTGCACCGCGAACGCCACGGCGTCGTGGTCGGGATGGCCGCCCTCGTAGGCGTGGGTCAGCACGA
>CAXTEP010000018.1:9723-25886 GCA_964243125.1 uncultured Lichenihabitans sp.
CGCGGCCGAGCCGGCGCAGCAGGACGCCGCAGCCCAGCACCTCGTCGTCGGGGTGCGCCACCACTGCGACGACCCGGGTGCCGGCGGGCGCGGAGCCGGCGATCAGGGACGGGAGCGGCACGGGATCGGGCATGGGTCAGGCAAGAACCATGCGGCCCACCCCGGGGTCAATCGCGCCGCGCCAAGGCCCTTGATTCCGGCCGCGGCGGGCGGCAGACAGGACCCATGATCATCGAACCCGCCCGGCCCGACGACAGCGACGCGGTCGCGGCCCTCGTCAACGGCGCCTACCGGGGCGAGCGCGCCGAAACCGGCTGGACCACGGAAGCGGGCTACATGACGGGCCGGCGCACCGATGCCGCGACCGTGCGGGCCACGGTCGAAGGCGGCGGCGCCACGGTCCTGCTCCTGCGCCGGGAGGCCGGGGGTGCGCTCCTGGGCTGCGTTTCGGTCGAGCCCCTGGCCGACGGCGCCTGGTACCTGAGCATGCTGTCGATCGACCCGGCCCGGCAGGCCGACGGGCTCGGGCGGCGGCTGCTCGACGCGGGCGAGGATTTCGCGCGACGGCGGGGCGGCAGGCGCGTGCGCATCACCGTGATCCAAGTGCGCGACACCCTGATCGCCTGGTACGAGCGGCGCGGCTATTGTCGGACCGGCGAAACCGAGCCCTTTCCCTACGGCGACGAGCGCTTCGGCGTGCCGCTGCGGCCCGACCTGCATTTCGTGGTCTTCGACAAGCCGCTCAGCCCGGGATCGGCCTGACCGCGCCCGCGCCCACGTAGCGGCGCACCATGGCGGCGCAGAACTCCGCAAACAGCTCCGGCTCGCGCGGCGGGCTCGTGTGGTGGGGCTCGAGGCCGAGGTGCTCGGGCGTGAAGCAGAACGTCACGGTCGTGTCGAAGGGCTCCAACGCTTTCACGAGCCGGTCGAACCAGCGCTCGGCGTCGGGCCGGAGCCAGTCGGCCCAGCTCAAGCCCGTGCGGAGGTAGGTGACGCCGAGCCGCTTCATCCAGGCGACCGCGTCGTCGAGGCGGTGGTCCTCGAAGTGGAACCACTGGCACAGCCCCATGGCGGGGGCGCATTCGGCGAAGCGGCCGGCCGCGATCTTGGGGGTGCCGTCCTGCCGCAGCAGGCCCATGTGGAAGTGGCGGTAGTAGGAGGAGCCCTCGGCCTCCTTGTGGCGGGTGGTGGCTTCCCATTCGCGCGGCAGGTCGTAAAGGCTGTACCAGTGCACGCGGGGCGCCTTGCCGCGCAGAAGGTCGGCGGTGCGCCCTAGGCCCCAGTCCTGCACCTCCTCGGCCCCGAAGCTGGAAATGCCGACCTCGCTGACCCAGACGGGCTTGTCCGTGACGGCGCGGATTTCGTCGATCTTGGCGGGCCATTCGTCGATGGCCCACAGGTTCCAGTCGAGCGGGAAGCCGTGCACCGCCACCGCCTCGACGTGGTCGATGGCGCCCCGGCCGGCGAGGTTCTGGACGAAGGTGGGGTCGATGGGCGACATGCCGCCCAGCACGCGCGGCAGCGTCGCGTTCTCGGCCCGGATGGCCTGGCCCGCGAGCGTCACCATGCCGGCGAAGCGGCTCCAGTCCGGGTCGAGCGCCGGGTCCCAATGGGACTTGTTGTTGGGCTCGTTCCAGATCATGGCGGCTTCGATCATTTCGGGTCTTTCCGTCAGAATAAGGAGTGTCAGCGGATCGCGTCGACCGATCCACCCGCCTGGACCCGCGCCCACGGCCGGTCCCGGGCCGCCATCACATAGTCCATACCGGGCTCGCGGAGGACGGGACAAAGCAGCGTCAAGGCGTTGCCGATGTGGCGCACGTCATTCCCGCTCGGCCTCGGCCCGTCGCTCAGCGATAAGTTCATCGGACACGTAGCCGTCCTTCGGCGCGAGGGGAGCACGACGAGCCTGCAGCCGCCGCAACGCCGCCCGTTCTGGTTTTTCTGGCCGGATGTGCGACTCGCCGCGGTGCAGTTCCATGATCACGGTGTCGCCCGGCCGCAAACCCATGGCGTCGCGCAGGCTGTCGGGCACCGTCAGGGCCTCGCCTTCGAGGAGGGTGTGTCGCAGGGCGTTCAGGTCGGACTCCGTGGCCGCGGGGGTCGGCCAGTCTAGCCGAGCCGCTGCCCCTTGTCGCGTCGACGCGCCGCTCAAGGCCGGTTCCCCCTGGCCGGATAGGCGGCCGCGGCCCAGGGCGAGCGCTCGGCCCTGCGGCACAGGAAGACCTCCGGGTCGGGGTTTTCCAGGATCGTGAAGCCGGCCGAGCGCAGCATGGCGGCCGAGCAGGCCCGGTTGGGCGCCCACCAGTTGGTGGGGTCGCCCGCGTAGTCGCGCTCGATGAAGTGCATCTTGGGGTAATCGGGCCGGTCGAACTGGTCGACCTGCCAGAAGTCGTAGTCGGGCGCGACCGTCATGACCTCGTCCGACCCGCGCTGCAGCGACTGGAACAGCACGAGGTCGGCCGCCACGTGCTCGTGGATCAGGTCGAGCGCCAGCAGCGGGTGGCGCAGGTGATAGAGCACGCCCATGAAGATCACGACGTCGAAACGCTCGCCGAGCGCCCCCACGTCGTAGACCGACAGGTGCCTGAACTCGACGTCGAGGCCCGTGACGGCGGCCGCGAACCGCGCCTGGGCGAGGTAGTCCTCGTCGAAGTCGATGCCGAGCACGCGGGCGGCGCCGCGCTTCTTCATCTCCAGCGAGTAGAAGCCGCCGTTGCAGCCGATGTCGAGCACGCTGCGGCCCGTCAGGTCGGCCGGCAGCACGTGGGCGAAGCCGCGGAACTTGACGCCCGGGTAGTCGCCGAGGAAGTGGTCGGGCGCGGTCCAGACCCCGTCGAGCTCCATGTTGTGGAACCAGGGGCCGAGCGCCCTGGCGCGCTCGGCGATCTCGGCCCGGCTCATCGTGCCCGTCATGATCGGCTCCCTTCCCCTGGTATCGGCCGCTGCGGCCCTCCGCCCGGCGCCGCGGGACCGGCGGCGTCGAGCAGGGCCAGGGCGGCGCGGTAGCCGTTGAGGGTCCCCACGTCCACGTAGGACCGGCCGGCCTTGATCCCGACGGCCTGCCCGCCCGACGCCAGATAGGCGTTGACCAGCGTGCCCACATATTCGTCCGCCCGGCCGCGGGCCGTCCAGAGCGCCCGCAGGGCGTGGAAGGTGCGGCCCGGCATCTTGAAGCCGCCCCAGACCCAGTTGGTGGCGGGCGCCGGCTGCTTGACCTGGATGGCGGTCACGGTTCCGTCGGGCCCGCACACGACGGCGTCGAACACCTCCGGCCGGTCGACCGGGAACAGCAGAAAGGACAGCCGGTCGTCCGGCAGGGCCGCAAAACCGTCGGCCGGGAACCAGACGGTGTCGGGCAGGCCCACCATCACGGGCTCGTCGGCCCCCACCAGGGGAGCGGCGCGGAACAGGGCGTCGCATAGCCCGCTCGGCTGCGGCTGCACCACGTAGGCGACCGCGGCCCCCGCGAAGCCGCCGCCGAAATAGGCCAGAATGTCGGACTTGCCGGGCGAGATCACGAAGCAGATCTTGTCGGCCCCGCCCGCCACCATCCGGTCGAGCAGATATTCGCTGACCGCGCAGGGGCGCTCGCCGTCCGGACCGCGACGGCTGCCCACGGGCAGCAGCTCCTTGGAAAAGGCGAGCGGCTGGATGCGGCTGCCGCGCCCCGCGGCCGGAACGATGCCCCACACGGGTCAGGGTCCTCCCGCGGAGGCATCGGCGTGCCCGGGATGGCGCACCGCCGCGACCGCGTCCTCGAAGTCGCGCGCCCGGTGCGCCGACGTGTGCTCGGCCAGGACCCGCTCGCGGCCGCTCGCGGCGATGCGCCGGACCGCCGCGTCGGGAAGGTCGAGGGCCGCCAGGGCGTCGTCGGTGGTTCCGGCGACCAGCAGGTCGCGGCCGGGCTCGAAGAAGGCGTCGAGCCCGTCCCACCGGTCGGACAGGATCGCGCAGCCGCAGGCCGCGGCCTCGAACAGCCGGCCCGAGGGGCACCAGCCCATGGCCGCCATGGCGCGGCGCGTCACGTTCAGGGTCAGCCGGCCCGAGGAGAAGAAGGCCGGGTGGTCGGGCGGCGGCAGGTGCCGCACGAAGAAGATGTTGGGCCGCCACGGGAAGTCGGCCGGGTACTGGGCGCCGCCGATGAGGAACCGCGTTCGCGGCCGGTGCCGGGCGGGCTCGATGAAGAGCGCCTGCAACGCGTCCTGCCGGTCGGCCGCGTAGGTCCCCATGTAGGACAGCCCGGCCGCGAAGCGCCCGTCGGGCAGCACCGGACGGTGCAGGTCGGGGTCGGCGTGGCCGTAGAGCGGCGCGACCCGGCGCGCCCCGAGCCGCTCGCGCAGGGCGTCGAGCGCCGCGCCGCCGGTGTAGCTCAGAACCAGGTCGTAGTCCGCGAAGCCCCGCGGACCCACGTAGTCGGGCGCGCTTTCGGTGCCGAGCCGCGACAGGGTCACGGGCGTGTCGAGGTCGTAGAAGACCCGCACCGGCCGCCCCGCGTCCAGCACGAGCGCCCCCGCCGCGAGCGCGTCCGGGCAGTAGGAGGTGACGATTGCGGCGTCCGCGTCGCGCAAGGCCGCCCGGGCCTCGGCCGCGACCTCGTCCCAGGCCTCGTAGAGCACGAGGCGGCCGTTGGGCAGCTCATGCAGGTCGCGGTTGGCCGCGTAATAGGGTGTGTCGCGCTCGAAGAAGGTGGTGCGGTGCCCGGCGGCCGCGAAGGCCTTGATCAGCCCCCGCCACAGCGTGGCGTGGCCGTTGCCCCAGGACGACGAGACCGTCAGGCCGAAGATGACGATCTTCACGGCGCGACCGTCTCGTTCATGCGCAGCAGCCGGCCCGCGCCCGGTCCCCACATCTCCAGGGTGGTGATCGAGGCCGGGTCGACCACGATGCGGTGATGCCAGTCGAGCGGCAGGCCGATCAGCCCTGCCACGACGGCCTTGATCACGTCGGCGTGGCTGACCAGCACCACGGTTCCCCCGTCGGGTCGCGCGAGTCCGTCCACGAGGGCCGCGACGCGGTCGCGCACGGCCGCCATGGTTTCACCGCCCGGGATCGCGGCCCGGGACCGCTCGTCGTTCCAGGCCCGCCAGCGCGGGTCGCCGGCCAGGGTGTCGAAGCTCGCGCCCGTCCATTCCCCGCAGTCGATCTCAGTCAGGGCGTCCGCGACCTCGACATTCAGCCCGTGCGGCCCGGCGACCAGGGCGGCGGTTTCCCCGGCGCGCTGCAGCGGGCTCGACAGGATGCGCGCGATGCTTTCGCCCGCCAGCCGGTCGCGCAGGCGCGTGGCCTGAGCGACGCCCTCCGGGCTCAGCGGCACGCCGGGGCGACGCCCCACCAGTTCGCGGCCCACCAAGCCGTGCAGCGCGTGGCGCACCAAGTGGATGGTGGTCACGGGCGGACCCTCGGCCTCAGCGGTCACGGCCCGCGATGAAGCCCTCGGTCCGCCGACGAGCCTCCTCGTCGGTGAACTGCTGGGGCGGGGACTTCATGAAGTAGCTCGACGGGCCGATCAGGGCGCCGCCGATGCCGCGGTCGAGCGCCAGCCGGGCGCAGCGGACCGCGTCGATCACGATGCCGGCCGAGTTGGGCGAGTCCCAGACCTCGAGCTTGAGCTCCAGGTTCAGCGGCATGCCGCCGAACCCCGTGCCTTCGAGACGGATGTGGGCCCATTTGCGGTCGGTCAGCCATGGCACGTGATCGCTCGGGCCGACGTGAATGCTGCCGGGATCGAGCGGCACGTCGAACTGGCTGGTGACGGCCTGCGTCTTGGAGATCTTCTTGGATTCCAGCCGTTCCCGCTCAAGCATGTTCTGGAAGTCGGCGTTGCCGCCGAAGTTGAGCTGGTAGGTCCGGTCGAGGCGGACGCCCCGGTCCTTGAACAGGTTGACCAGCGCGCGGTGCACGATGGTGGCGCCGACCTGGCTCTTGATGTCGTCGCCGATCAAGGGAAGCTTCCGCTCGGCGAAGCGCGCTTCCCAGTCCGGGTTGGAGGCGATGAACACCGGCATGCAGTTCACGAAGGCGCAGCCGGCCGCGAGCGCCTGTTCGGCGTAGTATTCGGCGGCCCGCTGCGATCCCACCGGCAGGTAGGACACGAGCACGTCGGTGCCGCTGGACCGTAGAGCGGCCGCGACGTCCACGGGCGGGGCTTCGGACTCGGTGACCGCGGCCCGGACATAGCGGCCGAGCCCGTCCAGGGTCGGGCCGCGCTGGACCACGACGCCGCTGGGCGGCACCCCGGCGAAGACCGCGGTGTTGTTGGGTGCGGCACGGAGCGCCTCGTCGAGGCTGCGGCCGACCTTGGCGGCGCTCACGTCGAAGGCGGCCGCGACCTCGATGTCGCCGATCCCGTAGGGGCCCACGTGCGGGTGCATCAAGCCGGGTACGGGCTCGTTTCCCTGCGCGCCCTCGTAGAAGGTCAAGCCCTGAACGAAGGAGGACGCGCAGTTCCCGATCCCGATGATACCGCAGCGAAGCTTGCGCTGTCCCAAATGGTCAATCCGTTGCCGCCCGCCCGCAAGGTACTTACCCGATCCGGTCGGGTTTGCAAAGGCCGCTCGGGGGAACCGCGGCGACCGGCCCGGGATCAACGTTGCACTTTGGAGACAGGGCAGCCCGATGCTGGCGGATACGCGAAAAAGTCTTGCTTTTATCGCGCCGCAGCATATAGTCGGAAATGCGACGTGATTGTCGCATGCCCTCCTTGGGCGTTTCCTCCCTAGACTTGGGCCGCGCAAGCGGCCCTTTTTCTTTTGTTTTGGCACTTTGCTCATCAAACGGCAAAACGCAAGACCGACCGCTCATTTTTGACGCGCTCTGGTCAGGTTCCCGGCATTTTGTTCGAATTCTGGACCACCGCGTACGGTCCGCGGAGGGCGGACTTCGTAGCGGAAAGGCCGCCCCGATGATCACCTTCGGCGACCAGTCCCGCGCGACGCGCCGGGCCGATGTGCTCGCGGCCCTGGACGGGCTGCTGCGGGACGGGTCCGGGTCCGCCCTGGATCGGCACACCCGTCTCGTCGAGGCTCTGGTCGGCCTGGGGCAGGTCGCGCAGGCCGATGCCGACCGGGAAGCCGACGCCCTGGGCCGCGACGGGTTCGGCCCGGCCCACCGGGCCGCCATGGACCTGACCCGAGCCGTGGCGGGGCTCGTGGGACGCTCGTGGGCGAGCGGCTTCGCCGACCAGGCGCCCGCGCCCGACGCACTGCTGGCGGGCCTCGCGGCACTCGACCCTGGCCGCGACCCCCACCTCATCCTGCGCGAACCCGAAGGCTACGCCTGCTACGCGCTGTACCCGGAAGCCTTCTGGCAGGCCGCCGCGGGGTGGCGGGGCCGGCCCGACACGCAGGTGATCGGCATCCGCAGCATCGGCACGTCGCTGGCCGCGATCGTGGCCGCGGCCCTGGGCGCTCCCACGCCCGTGACGGTCCGCCCCGTCGGGCACCCCTTCGCCCGCCGGCTCGAACTCGACCCCGACCTCGCCCGCCGCTTTGATCCCGGAGGCACCTTCGCGGTCGTGGACGAGGGGCCGGGCCTGTCGGGCAGTTCGTTCGGCGCCGTGGCGGACCGGCTCGACCGGATCGGCGTGGACCGGTCGCG
Organism: uncultured Lichenihabitans sp.; assembly: GCA_964243125.1. Classification (GTDB taxonomy): domain Bacteria; phylum Pseudomonadota; class Alphaproteobacteria; order Rhizobiales; family Beijerinckiaceae; genus Lichenihabitans. The sequence goes on from CAXTEP010000018.1 coordinate 17,323, forward strand.
CGTCGTGTTCTTTCCGAGCCACGCCAACGGGCCCGGGCCGCAGGCCGGCGAAGCGCTTCGCCGGCGCTGGCACTCGACGCGCTGCGTCGTAACGAGCTTCGAGGACCTCGTGCTGGCCCCGGCCCGGCCCGAACAGGGCTTGGAAGCCTGGGTGCGCGACCTGACCGGCCCATTGACGGCGGCGCCCGCCGACGTGGCGGGCGGGCGGTGGCGCGACTTGGGCCGCCGGCCCGGGGCCGCGCGGCCGCCCGCCGACGCGTTCGCGGAACGGCGAAAATTCCTGCTGCGAGGCGGGAACGGGGCCTTTCTGCTGAAGTTCACGGGCCTGGGGCGGGGCGGCCGGGAGCGCTTCGCCATGCGACGGGTGCTGGCCGAAGCCGGTTTCGCGCTGCCGCCGAGCGGCTGGCGCCACGGCTTCACGGTTGAACGCTGGCGGGATGATTGCCAGCCGATCGAGTCCGCACGGGTGCCGCGTACCCTGCTGGTCGAGCGGCTCGGCGCCTACCTGGGCTTTCGCGCCGCCCGGCTGCCCGCCGAGGGCCGCGGCGGCGCCACCGCGGACGCTCTGCTGGCCATGCTGGTCGCCAACGCGGGCGAGGCGCTCGGCCGGGAGGCCGGCGAGGCCTTCGCGACCTGGGCGCCGCGGATGGCAGCGCTGCAGGCCGCGGCCGTCCCGGTCGTGACCGACAACCGCCTGCACGCCTGGGAATGGCTGGTCACTCCGGACGGCGGCTTGGTGAAAACCGACGCCGTGGACCACCACGCCGGCCACGACCTCGTCGGCTGCCAGGACATCGCCTGGGACCTGGCGGGTGCGGCCGTCGAGTTCGATCTCGCGGCCGACGAGGTCGCGGCCGTGGGGGCCGCCATCGGGCACGCCCGCGGGGACCGGCCCGACCCGGCCCTGCTCCGGTTCCACCGGGCCGCCTACCCGGCGTTCCAGCTCGGGCTCTGCCGGCTCGCCGCCGGCCGCAACCCCGATTCCGACGCGAGCGCCTGGCGGGCGCAGGAGGCACGCTACGCCGCGGCGCTGGCGCGGGGCCTTGCGGCCGGCGCGCCTTGATGGTTCGGCGGCCCGGGCCACGGATCCGATATTATCCCGGATGGGGCTTGGCGCGAATGATGCTGGGCGCCACGGTGAGCCGACGGCCGGTCGCGGTCGCGGGTCGCCGCCGCTTGAAAGGGATCGACATGAAAATTCGCTGCGGTTTCGACATTGCCTACCGGTGCACGATGCCGACCCCGATCCTGTTCCTTCTCAGCGTGCACACCTCGCGGGACGGGGACCTGCTGACCCCGCAGGTCATCCGCTTCAACCAGGGCGTCGCGTCGCGCGACTACCTCGACCTGTTCGGCAACCGCGTCACGCGCGTCCTGGCCCCGGTCGGCGACCTGCACCTCCACGCCGATTTCGTGGTCGAGGACAGCGGCCTGCCCGACGAGCACGCGCCCGACGCGCGCGAGATCCCCGTCGAGGACCTGCCCGACGACACGCTCGTCTACTTGCTGGCCAGCCGCTACTGCGACACCGAGGCCCTGAGCGACCTCGCCTGGGCGCAGTTCGGCGGCGTGCCGCGCGGCTGGGCGAGGGTCCAGGCCATCGTGGACTACGCCCACGACCGCATCACCTTCGGGTACGAGCACGCCCGCGCGACCCGCACGGCCAGCGAGGGCCATCGCGAGCAGGTCGGCGTGTGCCGCGATTTCGCGCATCTCGCCGTGACGCTGTGCCGCTGCATGAACATCCCGGCCCGCTACTGCACCGGCTACCTGGGCGACATCGGCGTGCCCAAGGACCCCTCCCCGATGGATTTCAGCGCCTGGTTCGAGGTCTACCTGGGCGGCCGCTGGTACACGTTCGACGCCCGCCACAACAGGCCGCGCATCGGCCGCATCGTGATGGCGCGTGGCCGCGACGCGACCGATGTGGCGATTTCGACCGCCTTCGGGCCTGCCCAGTTGACCAAGTTCGTCGTTATCACGGACGAACTTCCCGAAATCCCGGGCCCGGATGCTATGAGGCCGGCCGGCCCGGCCCCTGAACTCGGCATTCCGCAAACGGGCCGCTAGCCTTCGCGGGGCGCCCGGACGGCCGATGGAGCACCGGACCAAGAATGAGCGTTCTCGCGGTCAGGCACGTCACCACCTACCATTACGCCAAGCCCGTCGGCTTCGGCGACCACCGGATCATGTTCCGGCCGAGCGACAGCTACGACCAGCGCCTGCTCCGGGCCGACCTCGTGGTCGACCCGCAGCCGCGCCGCATCCGTTGGCTGCACGACGTGTTCGGCAATTGCGTCGCGGTGGCGAGCTTCAACCGGATGGCGGACCAGCTGTCGTTCGAGGCCAGCATCGAGCTCGACCACACGCCCTCCAACGCGCCCGACTTCTCCATCGAGGACTACGCCCGGACCTACCCGTTCACCTACGGGCCGGACGAGTCGCCCGACCTCGTGCGGCTGACCGAACGGCAGTTCCTCGATCCCGAGCACGCGGTCGACAACTGGGTGCGGCGCTTCCTGCTGAACGGCCGCGAAACCGACACCGCCAAGCTGCTGATGACCCTGACCTACGCGATCAAGGAGGGTTTTACCTACGCCAAGCGCTACGAGCTCGGCACCCAGGACCCGCTCACCACCCTGACCACGGGCCGCGGCACCTGCCGCGACTTCGCGGTGCTGATGATCGAGGCCGTGCGGGCGCTGGGGCTCGCGGCCCGGTTCGTGTCCGGCTACCTGCACGTGCGCGGCAGCGAAGGCGAGACCCACCTCGGCGGCGGCGACACGCACGCCTGGTGCCAGGTCTACCTGCCGGGCGCCGGCTGGGTCGAGTTCGACCCCACCAACGGCATCGTGGGCAACCGCGACCTGATCCGCGTCGCGGTGGCGCGCGACCCGCGCCAGGCCGTGCCGCTGTCCGGCACCTTCTACGGCGACGCCGCCGACGCCCGCGGCATGAAGGTCAGCGTGGAGGTGCGCGACGTGTCGGCCGGGCGCGACGCGGTCGACGGGCGGGCCGGCTACCCGGAGGGTTCGGGGGAGCGCCCCGTGTCGGCCGCGGTCTGAGCCGCGGCGGTCGGCAGCCGGGCCAGCTGGTTGCGGATGCTGCGGCTCGCCAGCGTCATCTCGACCACGAAGGCCGCGAGCGACATGAGAGTGAACAGCAGCGCCAGACCGAACATGAGGTACAGAAGCGACGCCACGCCCGCGTCGCGCAGGGCGCCCAGGAACAGCGTCAGCGTCGCCCCGCAGGTCAGCCAGCCCCTAATCGCGGCCAGCACGACCGCCGTGTCGAGCGCGTAGCTCCGCCGCCGCAGGAATTCGAGCTGGGCCCGCAGCCGCGCGTGCTCGGCGGTGTCGATCAGGTCGGACACGTGCTGCACCTTGTCGGCCACGCGGCCCAACCGCGTCGAGAAGACGTTGAGCAGGGTGCCGATGCCCGACAGCAGGAACACCGGCGTCAGCTCGACCTAAACCACGTGCGCGATGTTTTCGAGCGCGTCGAACGGGACGGGGTCTGACATGGGCGGCGTGGCTCCGCGTTCGCGCCGTCGGGCCGCGGCGGCCGGGCGCCCGCGATGCACGAGCCGCTTCCTAGGGCAGCCGGAGGCGCGGAGAAATCACCCGCGCGGGCCCGCGCAGACTTCGCTCCCCGCGGTTGTCCGTCGCTCGGCGGGGAAGCGGGCTTGTGTCGGCCCTCGTTTGTGCCGCTGTTGGCGACCGGACATGCAAGTGGGAAGAAGCAATGCCGGGATCCGTGACCTGGGATGCGGCCGTCGGCGCGGCTCCGGCCGAGACCCGCGCCGTGCGGGTTCTCACCTTCGCGGGCGAGGTCCGGCACGAGCCGCGGCAGATCGCGGCCGAGGTGCCGGTCCAGGTGGCATACGGCGACGTGCCGTTCGGGGTCATGATGCTCACCCCCGCGGATCTGGCTGATTTCGCCTACGGGTTCAGCCGGACCGAGGGCGTGATCGCGGCGCCGGGCGACATCCGCGGCGTCGCGGTCGAGCCGCAGGCCGACGGGCTGCGGCTGCGGATTGACCTCACGGGGGCGCGGCTCGGGGCGCATCTGGCGCGCCGGCGGGCCATGACGGGACGCACGAGCTGCGGCTTGTGCGGCATCGAGGACCTGGACGCCCTGCCCCGCGCCCCGGCGCTCGCGGGCCCGGCCCCGCACGTCGCGCTCGACGCCATCGGCCGCGCCCTGTCGGGGCTCGACGCCCGCCAGCCGCTCGGTACTGCGACCCGGGCCGTCCACGGCGCCGCCTGGTGCGGGTTCGACGGGACCGTGCGGCACCTGCGCGAGGACGTGGGACGCCACAACGCGCTCGACAAGCTCGTGGGGGCGCTGCTACGGGCCGGGGTGGCGCCGTCCGACGGCTTCGTGCTGATCACCAGCCGCGCGTCCTTCGAGATGGTCGAGAAGGTCGCGAGTTTCGGGGCCCGCACCCTGGTGGCGATCTCGGCCCCGACCACGCTCGCCCTGGACCGCGCCCGCGCGCTCGACCTCACGCTGGTCGGGGTCGCGCGCCGCGACGCCGTGACGGTGTTCCACGGGGCCGACCGCATCGTGGCGATCGGCGACGTCCCGTGAGCGGAACGACGGACCGGATCGCGTTTCGCACGCCCGGCCCATCGGCGAGAGTTAGGGTTCAGCCTTTGGGCGAGGGCGTCTTCTCGATCGTGCGATCGTCGATCCGCCCCGCTTCCCCGTCCTCGACTTCGAGCGAGGACGCCTTCGGCTCCGTGGGAGGCTTGGCCGTGCTGGTCTGGTCGGGGGGCTTCACGCCCGTCGTGTAGGCGGCCCCTTGCGGGGCGTCCGGCTGCGGATCCTGCGTCATCCCGGTTCTCCTTGGTGCGGGTGCGTCACGGCAGGAAACGTGCGGACGCCGAACAACGTTGCGGGTGGAAGGCCGCGGACGCCGCGCCATCGTGGCCGGGCCTGTGGCGATTCGCCCCCGGGGCGGGCGGACCCGGGACATTCGCGCGGCTTCGCGGGTTTTAACAACTCGGACCGCAGGGAGCCAACCGATGTCAGACCTGACGCGACGCACCGTTCTGGGCGCGACCGGCACGGTGTTGGGCACCACGGCCGGGTTGCTGGGCGTCCCGTCGGCGGCCCAGGCGGCAGGCGCCCTCCCCTACACGGGGGCCGTGGCGGACGGCAAGGTCGACCTGCCACCCCTGCACGCCCCGACGGAGATCAATGCCCCGATCGCCAACCCGGATCCGGTCGGCAAGCGCCTCGGCGTCGCCGTGGTGGGCCTCGGCCACCTGTCGCTGGAGCAGATCCTGCCGGGCTTCGGTCAGGCCGGCAACGTCAGGCTCACGGCCCTGGTGAGCGGCCACCGCGACAAGGCGCTGGCGCTCGCGGCCCAGCACGGCGTGCCGGACCGCAACCTCTACGACTACAAGGACTTCGACCGGATCAAGGACAACCCGGAGGTCGACATCGTCTACGTCGTCCTGCCCAACGCCATGCATCTCGAATACACGGTCAGGGCCGCGCAGGCCGGCAAGCACGTGCTGTGCGAAAAACCCATGGCGACGAGCGCGGCCGATGCCGAGCGGATGATCGCGGCCTGCCGCGACGCCCGGGTCAAGCTGATGATCGCCTACCGGATGCAGTACGAGGCGACCCAGCGCGCCACGATCGCCATGGTGCGCGACAAGTCGATCGGCGACCTCCGCCTGATCCAGGCCGTCAACGGGCAGAACGACCTGCCCGGCGCCTGGCGCCTCGACAAGGCCATGGCGGGCGGCGGCTCGCTGCCCGACGTGGGCGTCTACTGCTACAACGCGTTCCGCTACCTGACCGGCGAGGAGCCGGTCGCCATCACGGCGCGGGTCACGCAGCCCAAGGACGACCCGCGCTTCCGCGAGGTCGAGGACATCGCCCAGTTCACCCTGCAGTTCCCCTCGGGCGTCGTGGGGGTGGGCAGCAGCGGCTACAGCTTCCACGAGGCGCGGTCGCTGCAGGTCATCGGCTCGGAGGGCTGGATCGGGCTGGAGAACGCCTTCGCGTACGGCAACATCGCCATGCAGGTGTCCCGCAAGGTGGGCCGCGTGAACGGCGTCGACCACCGCCAGTACCCGCCCAAGAACCAGTTTGCTACCGAGATGGACCATTTCGCCGAGGCGATCCGGGCCGACCGCGTGCCCCACACGCCGGGCGAGGAAGGCCTGCAGGACATGCGGATCATGGAGGCCATCTACCAGGCGGCCCGGGGCGGCGGCACCGTGACCCTGCCGGCCGTGGCGGGCCTGGACACCACCCGCGGCCCGGCCCCCAAGGAGGACGCGGGCTGACCGGGTCCTAGGGCTCGGCGGCGGGTGCCGCCATGTGGGCCTCGAAGGCCTCCGCGTAGTCCGGGTGCCAGCGCGACAGCGCCGGGCGGTTGTGGATCACGTCGCCGGCCGCCCAGGCCATGCGACGCTCGTCGGTGGCTCGGTCCACGGCGTTGTCGGGGCACAGGATGTAGAAGTCGCCGCGCCCGAGGCCGTCGAGCATGAAGTCGACCACCTGCTCGCCCGTCCAGGCGGCCGCGGGCTTCTCGTTCGCGTCCGTCAGGCCCGTGTAGGTGAAGCCGGGGATGAGCAGGTGGGCCGACACGCGGCATCCCGGCGTCGAGCGGAGCTCGTGGGCCACGGCTTCCGTGAACACCTTCAGGCCGGCCTTGCTGACGTTGTAGGCCGCGTTGCCGGGCGGCGTCGTGATACCCTGCTTGGAGCCCGTGTTGACGATGGCGCAGTCCGTGCCCTGCGCCGCCATGGCGGGCCCGAAGGCCTGCACGCCGTGGATCACGCCCCAAAGATTGACGCCCAGCACGTCGGTCCAGGCCGGACCCTCCTCCAGGGCGCGGCCGACCGGACCGATGCCGGCGTTGTTCATCAGCACGCCCACCTCGCCCCACCGGGCGTAGACCTGCTCCTTGAGGGCCAGCACCTCGGCCCGGACGCTCACGTCGGTCGCGACCGCCAGGGCGTCGCGGTCGAGCGAGGCCGCGGCGGCGTCCAGGGCCGGCCCGGGCCGGTCCGCGATGCAGACCTTCAGGCCGAGGCTCGCGAACCTGCGGGCCGCCGCGAGCCCGATGCCGCTCGCGCCGCCGGTGACCACCGCGACGCGGCCCGCCGCTACGGCCGGATGGGAGGACATGCGACGCTCCGGGGTTTGCGGCCCGGGTTCACGGCCGCTGTTGCACGGGCAGGCGGCTTGGCACGAGCCGGGCGCGGCCGCGCCCTCGTGGCGGTTCGTGCGGCCGGGGCGGGAGCGCTCAATCGTCCGAGCCGAACACCGTCATGATCTTCTCGTGGAAGCGCTGGGCCTGGTCGGTGGCATCGACGGCCTGCTGCTCGGCCGCGGCGAGCCGGGTTTCGGCGTGTTCGGCGCGATGCACGGTCGCGTCCAGCCGGAGCTGGAGGTCCGACAGGCGGGCCTCGCATTCGCAGAGCTGGGCCCGCACCGTGTTGGCGCGGCGCTCCCATTCCCGGGCCTGCTGCTGGGCGGCATCGATCTCCGACCGCGATTGTTCGGCATCCTGGGCCCGGTCGCGCTCGATCTGGTCGCAGCGGCGCTGCAGCGCTTCCATGTTGCCCGCCACCTGATCGATCAGGTTCATCGACCGGTCGAACGGGTGGCCGTGGCGGCTCGGCGACGCCATCGGGGTTGCGGACTTGCGCGCCACGCTGTTGAGCGCGAGGCGCAGGATGTTATTCATCTCGCCGGACACCTGTCCGAACTGGGCGAGGGAGTCCAGGGGGGAAGTCTTGTGGGCTAACGACACGGCTTGTCTCCGGGCCCGTTCGGCGCGCGCTGGCGCCGCGTGAGGTGAGGTGGAAAGGGTCTGGCAGGGGGCCGGGCGCACGAGCACGGCGATCCGGCCGCGGGGATCACGGTCGGGCCACGTCGAGCACAACCGCCGAGGCGTCGAGACCCCCGGACGGAGGGTGACCCGGTCCGTCCACCAGGGCCCGCGACAGGGACTGGTAGCGGATCATGTCGGCCGAGGCGGCCAGCTTGCCGGTGAGGCACACGAGGCGCGACCGGAGCTCCATGGTGACGGTCTCGGCTTCGGCGAGGCGCCGCTGCAGGTCCTCGACCTGCGCCCTGCTGGCTGCGGCGTCCGCTTCGGCGGCTTCCAGCAGCCGAAGCGCCTCGGCGCGCTCGCAGGCCCGCAGGGCCGCGGCTTCCTCGGCCCGGGTTTCGACCCCGAGGCACCGCGCCTGGACCTGCTCCAGCACGTCGGCGGCCTTGTTCAGCAAGCGCAGGACCGACCGGGAATTGAAGGGCTGGGCCAGGGTCCCGCCGGGGTCCGCGTCGCGGTCGACCGGGACGGGCCCGGACCTCGCCACGAGCCTCGGCGCGAGGCGCTCCCCTCCGTGACCCGCCGGATCGGAGGGGTGGAGATCGTCCACGGACAGTCGATGCCAAACCGATGTTGCTGCGAGCGACATGAGACTCACCAGTGTCTCTGAAATCTTAACGGTCCCGACCGTGTCACGACTATGGTTAATGATTGGTTTCGCCCCTCGCGCGACACGTCCGGCAGGCATGGCCCGTGCCCG
>CAXTEP010000018.1:25986-35966 GCA_964243125.1 uncultured Lichenihabitans sp.
GCCCGTGCCCGGTTCCGCACCGTGTTCCTCCCCGCGGCGCCGATGGTGACAGGCCGACGCGCTGCCCGCGTGCTGTACCCTGCCACCCGTCCAATCAAAACGCCGAAATGAAGACTAGCAAATAAAGCGTTGAGGCGGGAAGCCCCCTTGCCTAATCGATCCGAATTTCCCTAACTGGCGGGCGGTCACAAGTCAGGGGCGACATTGTCCTACAACAACGAGCTCACGAGTGCCAAATCCGGGTCGCTTGCCAAGGCCGAGTCGAAGGGTGCGGCCGGGCTGCCGGACCTCGGCACCTTCATGCGGCACGTGTTCCACAGCACGGCCAGCGCGGCCGACGACGGGTCGGGCGGCACGGCGTTGAGCCGCAACTACGAGACGGCCTTCGATCTGCTGGCCCGCGCGTCCGAGGCGTTCCAGCTGCTGAGCGACCGTTGCCAGCAACTCGAAGCCGAGCTGCGCGGCGTCAAGGAGAAGGCCTGGGCCGACGTCGAGGCCGCGTCCGACACCACCAAGCAGTGGCAGCAGCTGGCTTCGGCGCTGAAGATGCACCTGGAGGACAGCGAGCAGCGCGTCGGCGTGCTCAAGGACAAGCTCAAGGACGCCGAGGCCCGCCTCGCGGAAGCGCGGGAGCGCGCCGGGGCCGCCGACCAGCAGGCCGCCTCGGCCATGGACCTGACCATCCGGTTTCACGACAAGATCGTTGCGGCCTTCGGCATCGGCTCGCAGGCGCATGCCTCGCTGGACGCCCTGGCCAAGGGCACGCTCAACGACGACCGGGCGCTGCTGCTCGACCGGTCCTGATCCGACGCCGGGCGGTCCCACTGCGCGTCCCGCCGCCGGGACGGCGTCCGGACGTTTCGCCCCTGCCGGGCGCCGTCAGCGCCTTCGGGCCGGCGCCGCGTTAACGATGTTCGGCGCGGGGCCGGATGGCCGGGCACTAATGTGGTAAACAGCCGTCAACTCGGATCGCACGCGAAGGTTGGGCCATGGCGTCCTGGGTCGGAAGAGTGTTCGGCGCGAAACCCGACAGGGAGGAACCCATCACGCTTGAAACGATCGTGATGAGTGAGCCGCGGCGGGCGCCGCCGGGCCGCGACACGCTGGACGCCGTCGGCAAGCAGAGCGAGCAGGTCCGCGAGCGCGTGAGCGTGCTGGCGGCGCGCCTCGAGGAGATCAAGACCCTGGCTGACGATTTCGGCCAGATCGTGCAGCCTGTCAACGACTTCGTGGTCCGGCACGCCCACAGCCAGTCCCGCCTGCTTGAGATGGAAGCGCTGCTGGCGCGGGAACGTGAGCTGTCGGCCGCGGCCCGCAGCGAGTTGAACGAGCTGCACGCCACCGCGTCGAAGGCCGCCGACGAGCTCGGGGCCGCCACCGTCGAGCTCCGAGCCAGGGAAACCGCCGGGCGCGACATCGAAGCGCAGCTCGGGCAGGTCCGCCTGCGGGCCGACGATCAGGGCGTGCAGATCCACAACCTGGAACGCGAGCTCGATGCGGCGACCGAGCGGGCCCGCGCCCTGTCGGACGACAATCAGGCGCTGCGCGTCGAGATCGAGGGGCTCGACCAGTTCCGGTCCCGCGCCGAGGCCGAGCTCGCGGAAGCCCGCGAGCAGAATGCGGCGGCGCTGGGCGAGAACGGGCGCCTGCAGCAGGTCACCGAGAACCAGGCGCAGCGCATCACGGCGCTGAAAAGCCAGGTGCTCGACCTGGAGCCGCAGATCCAGGCCGGTCGGCAGGAGCTCATGGGGCTGCAATCGCGCCTCGCGTCCGAACAGGCGGCCCGGCTCAAGGTCGAGGCCACGCGGGAGTCCGAGCGCGTCGCGCTGGAAGGCGAGGTCTCGTCCCTGCGGATGAAGATCGAGGGCCTGAACGCCCACGTGGCCACCACCGACAAGATGCTGATCAACCTGCGGGACCAGCTGCGCGACAGGACCGAGGGCCTGCGGGTCTCGGAAAAAACCCTTAAGGAGGCGGTGGCCGAGAAGCTCGCGTCCGAGCGCCGGACCGAACTGGCCCAGGACGCCAACGCCCGGCACCTGGCCCAGGTGGCCGAAACGCAGCGCGCCGCCCAGGAGTTCAAGGATCGCGCCGAGATGCTGGCCAAGGCCTTGAGCGCCAAGGAGGTCGCGCTCGACAGCGGCGCCCGCAAGATCATGAACCTGGACCTGCGCATCGAGCAGATGAACGCGCGGTTCGAGCAGGAACGGAGCGCGTTCGAGACGGCCAACCGCCGCCTCATCGAGGAGCTGCAAAGCGAGCGGGCCGAGCGCTCGCTTGCGCAGGGCGCCCTCGACATCGCGCGCAACAGCCGGACCAAGCTGCTGACGCAGTTCACGGCGCTGAAGCGGCAGCAGGGCGGGGCCGGCCTGCGGGTCGAGGACGCGGGGCTGGACGCGGACGAGCCGGCCCGCGAAGGGACCGACAACGTGCATCCGTTCAAGGGCGCCGAACGGGGCGACGAACCGCGTTGACGGCGAGCCCGGGTGGCGGCAGTCGGGTCGCGGCTGGAACGGATTCGACGGCCGGGTGGCGGACCCGCGCCGGATGGGCGACGAAGGAGATGGTGGCATGGAAGCGCAGCAATTGAAGCCCGACGCGGCCGAGACCGGCGACGCGGGAGCCCAGGCGGGCGGCGAGAACCCGGCCGACCGGGTGCTCCGGTTCACCAACGCGTTCAAGGACAAGGTCATGCCGCTGGCGGGCGGCGAACGCGCGAGCTCGGGCAAGCGCGACTGGTCGTCGGCGCTCGATCTCGTCAACGAGGCTTTCGAGGCGATCCGCATGGCCGAGGAGCGCGCCATCGCGGCCGAGGACTACCACCAGCAGTTGATCCAGCACCACAAGGAACAGATCAAGGCGCTGGAACAGCGGCTGTCCGTCACCGAGAAGCGCGCCGAACTGGCCGAGTCCAGGGCCAAGGACGCCGATGCCTGGCTGGCGCGGTTCCACGACACGATCGTGGACGGGTTCCAGCGGACCTTCGTGTCGAAGTAGGTCGGGCAAGGTCCCGCGGAGCGTCACGCCGCGAGCGGCCGAGTTCCGGCCCCTTCCTCGTCGCGGAAAGGATGGCGCGAAGTGCAGGACGGGGACCGCGGGCCGAACTCCCATCCGCCCTGCCGGTAGGCTCCGCCGGATCGGCAAAGGACCGTCGGTCAAGAACTGCGGTTTCGTGCCGCGCCGCCAGGCCGACCCGGCGGGAACAAGGGCCGAGCATCGCGGTTCCTTGCTGATCGCTGTCCGTTCGCGGCGGGTCGCCGGGCGGCACGGCCGAGGAAGTTTGGCAAAGGCACCATGAGCCCAGGCTACCTGCCCTTCAAGGACGCGCTCGATCTGCCGGCCTTCTTCTGCGACAATTGCGGCTTCTGGCAGCGCTCCTTCGCGACGCCGTCCTTCTGCCCCCTGTGCATGGATGCCCGGCACGTGATGCCGCAGGCGGGCTGGCAGTTCCGGACCGCCGCCGAGGCCGCGGATCGCTACCCGTGCCACTGGGCCGAGGTGGAGGACGGGGTGTGGCGGTTCTGGAACGATCCCGTCAGCGGCATCGGGTCCTCGGGCTACCTGATCGAGACCCGGAGCGGCAATGTGGGGTTCGAGGGCTGCGCGGTCTACAGCGCGGCCGCGCTCGACAAGATCGCGGCACTCGGTGGCGTCACGGTGCTCGGCGCCTCCCACCCGCACAGCTACGGGGCGCTGTGGCAGTTGCAGGACCGGTTCGACCCGGAACTCGCCCTGCACCCCGGCGACCTCGCCTGGTCGGGGGCGGTCTGCGTGACTTGGCCGTTCGACGGCTTCCTGGAACCCGTGCCGGGGCTCGAACTCCACCTCACGGCGGGGCATTTCACCGGCCACACGGTGCTCTACGACCGGACCCGGCGCATCCTGTTCTGCGGCGACGCCCTGAAGTTCGAACTCGACGAGCACGATCCCCGCGTGGCCACCACGATCTCGGCCCACAAGGCCTTCGTGCGCGGCATCCCGCTGACGCCCGACGAGTTGCGCCGCTACCGCGACGTGTTCGCGCCGCTCGACTTCATCCAGACCTGGACCCCGTTCGAGCAGGCCCGCAACAGCGGCCGATCCGAGGCGCTGGCGCTGATCGACAGCATGCTGGCCACGCGCCCGCATGCCTATCCGGTGCGCCTGGCCGATCTTTCGCGGCCGTGAGCGCGGCCGGATGGGTTCAGGGCGCCAGCAGGCCCCGGCCGTGGCTCACCGACACGCCCAGCCCGAGGTGGAGGTTGTCGGTGACCTCGACCGTGACGCCGGCCCCCACGCGGCCCGCCGCCTCCAGGCCGGGCCCGTTGACGAGCGCGTTGAAGGACTCGGTCCCCCCGAACCCGGGGAAACCGGGCCCGAGCCGAGGACGGGCCAGCACCACGCCCGTGGCCAAGAACAGCACGACCCGTCCCATGTCGTAGCCGAGCGTGAGGTCGGCGGCCGCGTAGTCGAAGGCGCGGATCCGCCCCGGCCCGAAGGCCAGCGGCACCGTGCCGGTCGACCCTTCCAGGCTCACCAGGACGTTATTCTGGTAGGCGCGGTTGTAGCCCGCGAAGGCGACGCCGCCGAAGCCGCCGCGCGCCCCGCCCCGGCCCGACACGCCGAACACCTCCGTGCCGACCCGGAACCCGGCCCAGGCCGAGGGCGCCGGGACCTGGGGATCGAGCGCCAGGGTTGGCAGCGGGGCCGCGGGCGCGGGTCGGACGCCGAGAACCGCGGCCAGCAGGACCGCGCGCGCGAGTGCGGGGATCGCGGCCCTCATGCGGCGCGCTGGGCCAATCGGCTCATCTCCTGCTGCACCAGCGCGCGGTAGGGGCCTTCGCGGCCGAGCAGGTCGTCGGGCGCGCCGTCCTGGACCAGCCGCCCGCCCTGCAGCACCAGGATGCGGTCGAACCCGCGCAGGGTCGACAGGCGATGCGCGATGGCGATCACGGTGCGCTTGTCCATCAGCCGCTCCAGGGCCTGGCGGATCGCCTCCTCGGCCTCGCTGTCGAGCGCCGACGTGGCCTCGTCGAGCAGCAGGATGGGGGCGTTCTTGAGGAAGGCCCGGGCGATGGCGATGCGCTGGCGCTGGCCGCCCGACAGCAGCAGCCCGCGGTCGCCCACGATCGTTTCCAGGCCCTTGGGCAGGGTCTCGATGAAGGGTCGGCAGCGGGCCGCGATGGCGGCCTCCCACACCTCCTCGTCGCTCGCTTCCGGGCGCCCGTAGCGGATGTTCTCCTTCAGGCTGCGGTTCAGCAGCGCCGTGTCCTGCGGCACGATCGCGATGGCCTGCCGCAGGCTCGTTTCCGTGATGCGGGCGATGTCCTGGCCGTCGATCAGGATGCGGCCGCCCCCGACGTCGTAGAACCGCTGCAGCACCGCGATCAGGCTGGACTTGCCGCCGCCCGATGGCCCCACCAGGCCGACCCGCTGGCCGGGCTCGATCTCGAGCGTCAGGTTCTGGAACACCTGCTTGCCGGACGGGTAGCGGAACGTCACGTCCTTGAAGGCCACGCGGGCGCCGCTCGGCACCAGCGCCGCGGCTTCCGGATGGTCCGTCATGGTGTGGGGGGCCAGCAGCGTGGTGAGCGCCTCGGACAGCCGCGCCATGTGCTGGGTCACGTCGACCAGCGCCACCGCGAGGTCGCGCGTGGCGCTCAGCACCGACAGGCCGAGCGTGCAGACCAGCACCACGTCGCCCGCCGTGGCCTGCCGGGCCTCCCAAAGCCGGATCGCCCAGGCGAGCAGCACCAGGGTCAGCACCACCACCACGAGCGCGTGGCCGAGCCGGAGCTTCTCGAGGTAGCGCAGGCTGCGGCCCCGCGCCTTCATCTCCTGGTTCACGGTCGCGTCGAAGCGGCGGTGCTCGCGGGCGATGCCGCCGAACGCCTTGACCAGCGTCATGTTGCCGATCACGTCCACCATCTCGCCGTCCACGGCCGCGGCCCTGGTGGCGAATTCGTGGTGCAGCGGCCGGCCCGCCGCCGCGAAGCGGAACATGATCGTCATCACCACGACCGCCACCATGACCAGGGCCGCGGCCATGCGCACGCTGACGACCGAAAGGTAGGCGATGGACCCGACGGTCGCGACGCAGGGCGGCAGCACGTTCCAAACGAACATGTTCTCGATGGTGAACACGGCGTTCGAGGTCGCGGTGATGCGGCTCGTCAGGACGCCGGGTAGCCGGTCGGCGAAATAGCCCGGCGCGTGGCCGGTCAGGTGGCGGAACAGGTCGGACCGCAGGTCGCCGGTCACGCTCACGAAGGCGTAGCTGGCGACCCAGCTCGCCACCCGCCACAGCAGGTTATCGGCCGCCACGAAGGACACCAGGACCGAGAACGCCACCCAGGGGCTCGCGTCGCCGCCCTGGCCCGCCGACAGGGTATCGACGAGGAATTTGACGCCGTACTGCGTGCTGACCGAGCAGGTGACGGCGCCGAACACCGCCAGCAGGATCGCCGCATGGGCCAGCCGCCGCTTGAGGATATAGCGCCCGAAAAACGCCAGGGGATGATGCGCGTAGCGGTTCATCGAAGCGGCATGCCTCCGGTGCAGTTCGGAACGCGCCCGCATCCGGGATCTCGCACCGCCGCATCAGACCAAATCATCGCGGCGCGCACAACATTGTTCAAAGCCACGGTCAAGCTCCACCGCGTCCGTCCGGCAAGATGGACGGCGCCGAGGCGAACCGCGGGGGGCGGGTTTCCGGCATGAACAGCGCCAGCACCGCGAAGCCCGCCAGGGCCAGCACCGCCAGGGTGAGAAAGGCCGCGTGGCTGCCGTAGCGGTCCGTGATGAGCCCCGCCGCGGTGGCGCTGATCGAAGCCCCGATGCCGACCGCGGTGCCGACCGCCCCCTGGGCGAGGTTGAAGCGCCCGCGCCCCAGGGTCACGTCCGCGACCGTCAGAGGCAGCAGCACGCCGAGCACGGCCGCCGACACCCCGTCGAGCAGCTGGACGGCGACGAGCAGGCGGGGGTGGATCACGAAGGCGAACAGGAGCGCGCGGAGCGGCAGCGCCGCGAAGCCGATCAGCAGCAGCGGCCGCCGTCCCCAGCGCTGCGCCCAGAGGCCCACAAGGGGCGACAGCACCGCCACGATCACCTGCGGCACCACGATGGCGGCCGCCACCATGGCGGTGGCGGCGCTGCTCGACCGCAGCGTCACCATGCTGGCCGCGAGCGGCAGGAGGGCCGCGTTGGCGAGGTGGAACATCACCACGCAGGCCGCGAAAACCATCAGCGGCCGGTTGCGGGCGAGCCCCAGGAGCGCGCCCGGCAGGGCGGCGGCCGTGACGTCGTCCGGCGCCGCCGCGGGCGTGTCCGGACCGGACCGGGCCGGGTCGACCTCCCCGGCCGCGATGCGGAACAGGGCCGCGAGCGCCGGGATCACCAGCGCGGCCGCGATGAAGAAGACGGCCCGGTTGGACAGGAAATACCCGCAGGCCCCCATGCCGGCCGCGGCCAGGCCGGTGCCGACCGACGCGAAGGACGCGTTGCGGCCGAGCCGCTCGCCGAGCGCCGCCCGGCCCACGAGATTCAGGCTGAGGGACGCGAGCGCGACGCCCAGGACGCAGCTCGCGGCCGCGTGGACCACCCGCGAGGCGAGCACGACCGGAAACACGGGCCAAACCGCGAGCGCCAGCGCGCTCAGGCCGATGGCGGTCACGGCCACGGCCGCGGCCGTGCGCAGGAAACGCGACGCGTCGACCACGGCGCCGGCCGGGATCTGGCCGAACAGGCTGACCAGGCCCGACGCGGTGAGCACGAAGCCGATATCGGTCTGGGTCCACTTCTGCGCCGTGAGGTAGACCGCGATGAACGGCCCGAACCCGGTCTGGATGTCGGCCAGAAAGAACACGAACCAGTCGAGCCCGCGGCGGCTGCCGATCGACGCGACGGGCCCGGGGCTCGGCCGTTCAGCGTCCAATCGCGCCTCGGCAGCATCGGGTTTCCGGCTGGTCATGAGCCCCGGTCGGGTGGCGGCCGGCCCGGCTGCCGACCGCCGTCACGGGGCGGGGGACGGCGGCGTGGGCTCGGCGGGAGGGGAGGAGGAGGACGCGGGGCCGGCCGGCGCGCCGGCGCTCGCGCCCAGCACCACGACGGGCTCGCCTTCCTTGTATACGGGCGCGGTCCGCAGCTGGTTGCGCGGCAGGTCGACCACGACCTTGTCGGACTTCTTTTCGGCCGAAAAATGGAGCGCGTGCCAGTCGACCGCGATCTTGCGCGACCCCATGCCGAAGAAGCCGCCGAAATCGATGATCACGGCCCGCGCCTGCCCGGCCTTGTCGGCGATCACGTCGACGATCCGGCCCATGTCTTCGCCCGAGGCGCTCTGCACGGACTTGCCGAGCACGCTTTCCACCTGCTGCCCGTCGATCACGGTGGCGGGCGTGCCGGCCATTTCGGGCGGCTTGGCGGGCGGGGCGACGGTTGGAGGCGCGGGCGCCACGGTCGGGGAGGTGGTCTCGGGCGCCGCCGGGGCAGCGGGCGCCGCGGGCTGGCCTTCCTCCGCGGCATGCGCGGCGCCGGGCCAGGGTCCCATCGCCGCAAGGAGCGCCGCGGCCAGGAGCCGGCCGAACTTCCGGTCCGCGGGCCGACGCGAGCTCACGGCCAGTCCGGGCACCACCGCCTCGCGCATCACTCTGGCCCTTTCCGCCGGCTTCCCCGCTTTTTCCGCATCGGGGAGCCGCTTGGCAACCGAATTCCGAGCGGGACCGGCACAAAGCCCTGCACAAGTGCCGGAACCTGCCGCGCCGTCGGGATCGACGGAGAAGCCCGGGCCGTCGCCGGGCAAGAAAAAACCCCGGATCGCTCCGGGGTTCACGAAGGTCCTCCCGGGGGGAGGAACCATCAGTTGTTGCGGTTGCCCGACAGGTAAAGCAGATTCTGGAAGATGTTGATGAAATCCAGGTAGAGCATCAGGGCGCCGTTGACCGACTTCTTGGTCGCGAGCTCGACGCCGTCACGCGGATCGTACATCTCCTTGATGGCCTGCGTGTCCCAGGCGGTCAGGCCCGCGAAGATCAGGATCGCCAGGGCCGACAGGCCGAACTGGAACGCCGAGCTGCCGATGAACACGTTGATCAGGCTCGCGATCACCAGGCCGAACAGCCCCATGACCAGGAACGACCCCATGGCCGACAGGCTGCGCTTGGTGGTGTAGCCGTAAAGGCTCAGCGCCCCGAACGCGGCCGATGTTTCAAAGAACGCGAGCGACACCGACTGCTTGGTGTAGAACAGAAGGATCGACGACAACGACAGGCCCATCACGGCAGAAAAGGCCAGAAACAGGTTGCGGGCCGAGGCAGCCGACATGCGGTTGATGCGGAACGAGAAGAAGAAGATGAAGGCCAGCGGGGCCAGCATCACGACGTAGCGCAACGGGCTGCCGTAGAGCGCCACCCCGAAACTGCTCAACCAAAGATTGCGCCCGAACGGCACGCCCTCGCCGGCCGGCGCGGTGGCCAGCATGTTGGCGCCCAGAGCCACCAGACCCGTGAGCGCCAGGCCCACGACCATGTTGTTGTAAACGCCCAGCATGTACTGGCGCAGGCCTTGATCGATCTCGGCAGCGCCGGCTCGGGCCGCACGGCCGCCGAAGCGCGCCGTCGCATTGCGATCGAAGTCGGACATTGAACCCTCGCTACGAACGGGCCGGACCACCGGGTCCGCCCGTCTCGGCGGGATCGGATCAACCCCGCCACCCACAGCAATATGGCGTCGTCCAGAGAAGGCGACAAGCCGCAAGGGCGCGTCCGCGCATGAACGTTTCGTAAGATTAACCGACGGCCCGCGGATGCCGGCCCCGCTCCGGGGTCAGGCGGCCGTGCGCGCCGTCCTGCCCGGCGGGGGCAGGACGGCGCCCCGCGGCTGGGCCGCGCTGTGCCGGCTGATCTCCGCGACCCACCTGTCCGGCGAGCGCGGCACCCCGGTCAGCAGCGTCGAGCTGGTCGCCGAGCACGCCGGCGGAGCCGCCCAGGACGGCGCGCTGGCCG
>CAXTEP010000019.1:0-2179 GCA_964243125.1 uncultured Lichenihabitans sp.
TGCTGTCGTCGCGACCCTCGTGATCCGTCCAGCTGGCCACGAAATTGCCGTCGAGGAGCCCCGTGATGGTGCGGTACGAGTCGGTGCTGTTCGGCTCGCGATCGATCTGGATCTCGGGGCCGACCTTCTCACCCGCGGCGGAGAAGACTTGTGCCTCTCCGGTTGAGCCGCCCACGCCCGCGAACGGGATGTCGACCCAGTTCACCACGAAACCGCCGTTCGCCAGGGCCGCGATGTCGGGATTGAACTTGAACCCGGCCGTCTCGGCGGCAACCAGGAGCTCGGCTCCGACCTCGGCGCCCGAAGCGGAATAGATCTGCGCCTTGATGCTGGACTTCGTGTCCTCGCCTTCGCCGCTTCCACCCGTCCGGCTCACCACGAATCCCCCGCCCGCAAGGCCTGCGATCGAGGACGCGCCTTCGACTGAGAATTCCGAACCAACCTTGTCACCCGAGGCCGTGAAGATCTGCGCCTTTGCGGCGCCGCCCTGGCCACTGCCATCGTGCCAGCTGACAACGAAGTTGCCGTTTGTCAGGACCGTGATGTCAGGACTGTCCTGGGAACGGAAAACGGTCGTGTTGACCTCGAACTCGGAACCGATCCTGGCGCCCGAGGCGGCGAAGATTTGCGCCCTGACGTTGGAATAGTCATCGCCGGAACTGCTCTCGTCCGTCCAGGTGACGACGAAATTCCCGTTGAGAAGACCCACGGTCACCGAGTCGTACTGGCTACCGTTCGCCGGACCGCTGACCTGGAATGCGGAGCCGACCTTTCTCGCACGTTCAGCCATGGTTTCCTCCCCCATGCGCCGCGTTGGTTTCAAGGGTGCGGTCGCGTGAAGCCCGACGCTACCAAGCCCGGAGAGTCCTGCAACCACGGCCTGAAACACACATCAACGTTGCGACACTTTGCCATATGTCACAGGTTGCATATTGGAGGGGCTTGCACCCTGATCCCATGGCCCGCTCGGCTTCCCCATCCGCCTGTTGCAGGCGCCAACGCCGTGCCTCGCGCCGCCGCAACCGCACGGCGGAGCCGCCTTCCGCAGGACCCAGCGGGGTCACGGCGCCGGGCAGATCACCGCGCGCTCAGCCCCGGGACGCCAGCACGGCACGGAGGTCGAAGCCGGGGTCAGCGGCCTGTTCGGGCGTGAGCGCCGTACCGGCGGCGAGCAGCTTGCGCGCCACCATGTGGTCGGCGGGCCGGTTCACGGTCTCGATCACGGCCAGCGCGGGGCCGCGGAAGCCGAACACCGTGAAGGCTCCGGCCGCGGGGTCGCCGCGCATGACCCAGCGGTCGCAGCCGTGCCCGAGGCCGGCAATCTGCAGCTTCACGGTGCCCTGGTCGCTCCAGAACCACGGCAGGTCGCGGTAGGGCTCGGGCGGCCGGCCCGCGAGGCGCCGGGCCAGGCAGCGGGCCTGGTCGACGGCGTTCTGCACCGATTCGAGCCGCAGCGGCGTCGCGGCGTGGTGGCTGGGAAACAGGGCGCAGTCGCCGATCGCCGACACGTGCGGGTCGGCCGTGGCCAGGAAGGCGTCGACCAGCACGCCGTTGTCGCAGGACAGGCCGGCCTGCCGGGCCAGGGCATCGTCGGGCAGCACCCCGATGCCGACCAGCACGAGGTCGGCGGCCACGCGCTGGCCGTCGGTCAGGGTCGCGGCCGTCACGGTGCCGCCCTCGCCCTCCAGGGCCGCGACGCCCGCCCCGAACAGCATGGTGGCGCCCGCCACCGCGTGGCTGTCCCGGGTGAAGGTCGAGATGTGGGACGACACGGCGCGGCCGAGCGGCCGGGAACCCAGTTCCACGACGCGCACGCGCTTGCCCGCCGCGGCCGCCACGGCCGCGAGTTCCAGGCCGATGAAGCCCGCCCCCACCACCAGCACATCCCCCGCGGCCCCCAGGCGCTCCCGCACCTGCGCCGCATCCGCGACGGTCCGCAGGGCCAGGACGCCGCCGAGGTCGTGGCCCGGCACCGCGAAGGGGCGCGCCATCGCGCCCGTGGCTAGCACGAGGTGGCCGTAGTCGAGGGAGGTGCCGGACCCGAGGTCGACGCGGCGGCGCTCGCGGTCGATCCGGGCGACGGTTTCGCCGAGCCGCAGGTCGATGTCGCCGGCCCGGTAGAAGTCCGCGGCCCGGAGCGGCAGGGGCTCGGCCCCGCCCTTCATGAAGGCCTTGGACA
>CAXTEP010000019.1:2279-4969 GCA_964243125.1 uncultured Lichenihabitans sp.
GCCGATCCGATCGCCCGCGCCGGCCCGACCTAAACGGTTCCGCCCTCGACAGGAAGCCCGGCCGCGCGGGTCAAGCCAGCATCCAGGCGTGGTCGGGGTCGTTGTGGAAGCGCCAGATGCGAGTCGGGCCCGCCATGACGTTGAGGTAGAACAGGTCGTAGCCGTGCGGGGCGCCGACCGGATGGTAGCCGCGCGGCACCAGCACCACGTCGCGGTCCGCGAAGCTGAGCGTTTCGTCGAGCGAGCGGTCGTCCGTGTAGACGCGCTGCACCCCGTAACCCTGGGCGGGGTGCAGGCGGTGGTAGTAGGTTTCTTCCAGCAGGCTCTCGGCCGGCAGGGCGTCCCGGTCGTGCTTGTGGGGCGGGTAGCTCGACCAGTTGCCCGCGGGCGTCACCACCTCGACCACGAGCAGGCTCTCGGCCACGGGGCTCCCGTCGGGCAGGATGTTGCGCACGTGGCGCGTGTTGCTGCCGACCCCGCGCGTTTCCTGCCCCACCCGATCCGGGCCGATCAGCGCGGCGGGCCGGCCGCCACGGGCCGGCGCCGAACAGACCGCCAGCTCGCACGGGCCCTCGGCCACGACGCGCCAGCCGGAACGGGCCGGGACGTAGACCGACCAGGGCAGGCCCGCGAAGGGATCGGGGCGCTCGCCGATCACCCCAAGATCCTCGTCGCCCGCGGTCACCCGGGCGCGGCCCGCCAGCACTACGAGGCAGACCTCGCGGTCGCTCGTGGGGCGCTCCAGGGCGCGGGCCGCCGGCAGGTCGTAGACTTCGAACCCCACGTAGGTCCAGCCCGCGCTGGCGGGCGTCACGGCATGGACGCGGCCGTCCGCATCGGCCGCGGAGGGTTTCACGAGGAGGGGCGAGGGCGCCATGGGTCCGGGTCCTGTGTTTGGGGACATCGGGCTGGGATCGGCCGATCACGACCTTGCCGAGGCACCCCGTCGCGCAACCCGCTTCCTCGTCTCCGCGCGGTTTTCGCGGGGCCGCGGCTGCCCGACAATGCACTGGTCTTATACGAAAGCGGGCGGCGGATTGAAACAACGGCACCGGAATCGCGCCGAACCGGAATAGGCATTCGTGGTGTTTCGGCTTAGGACAGGGCCGGAACGCGGGAGGAGCCGGCATGCTGAAGGTGGGTCTCATCGGCGCGGGCCGGATCGGGCGCATCCACGGCCGCAACGTGGCGGCGCGGCCGGACGCGACGCTGGTCGCGGTGGCCGACGCCGATGCCGCGGCGGCCCGCTCCGTGGCGGCGCAGAGCGGGGCCGAGACCGCCACGGTCGACGCCGTCCTGGCCGCGCCCGACATCGCCGCCGTGCTGGTCTGCGCGCCCACCGACATGCACGCCGACCTGATCGAGCGGGCCGCGCGCGCCGGCAAGGCGGTGTTCTGCGAAAAACCCGTCGACCTGTCGTCCGAACGGATCGTCGCGACCCTGCGGGTCGTGGCCGAGGCCGGCACGCCGCTGATGATCGGCTTCAACCGGCGCTTCGACACGCATTTCGCGGCCCTGCAGGAGCGGTTGCGGCAGGGCGCGGTGGGCGAGGTGGAACTCGTCACCATCCTGTCCCGCGATCCCGCGCCGCCGCCCGTTTCCTACATCGCACGGTCGGGCGGGCTGTTCCGGGACATGATGATCCACGACTTCGACATGGCGCGCTTTCTCCTGGGCGAGGAGCCGGTCGAGGTGCAGGCGCTCGGCTCCAGCCTCGTCGACCCGGCGATCGGCCAAGCCGGCGACGTCGACACGGCGGCGGTGCAGATGCGCACCGCGTCGGGCAAGCTGTGCCAGATCTCCAACTCCCGCCGCGCCACCTACGGCTACGACCAGCGGATCGAGGTGCACGGGTCAAAAGGCATGCTGCGGGCCGGCAACGTGCACGAGACCACGGTGGAGCTCGCCACCGCCGAGGGGCTGCGGGCCGACCCGGTGCAGAACTTCTTCCTTGAACGCTACGCCGAGGCCTACCGGCGCGAGCTGGACGCCTTCGTGACGGCGCTGGCGACCGGCGCGGCGCCCTCGCCCTCGGGCCACGACGGGCTGCGGGCGCAGCGGCTCGCCGACGCCGCGGCCGAGTCGCTGCGGCGGGGTGGGCCCGTGACGGTCGGGGCGGATTGACGGTCGATGGATGCCGGCGACGGGGTGACGGCGCGCAGCCTGCTGGTGCTCGGCGGGGCGCGCTCGGGCAAGAGCGCCTACGCGCAAGCCTTGGCCGAGCGGTCGGGGCGCGGGCTGACGTTCTGCGCCACCGCGGCGCTCCTTCCCGACGATCCCGAGATGGGGGAGCGCATCGCCCGCCACCGCGCCGCGCGGGACGGGCGCTGGCGCACCGTGGAAGCCCCCCTGGCGCTCGCCGACACCCTGGCGGCCGAAACCGAGCCGGGCCGGATCGTGCTGGTGGACTGCCTGACGCTCTGGCTCACCAACGTGGTGCTGGCCGGCCGCGACCCGGCGCATGAAACCGCGCTCCTGGCCGCCTGCGTGCCCGCCCTGCCCGGCCCGGTGATCTTCGTGTCCAACGAGGTCGGCTCGGGTATCGTGCCCGACAACGCGCTGGCTCGCCTGTTCCGCGACGCCCAGGGGAGGTTGAACCAGCGCATGGCGGGGGCTTGCGACACGGCCGTGCTGGTGGCGGCCGGGTTGCCGGTGCTGCTGAAGCCGCGGCCGGAGGTGGAGATCGGGTT
>CAXTEP010000019.1:5069-12702 GCA_964243125.1 uncultured Lichenihabitans sp.
TGGCGGCCGGGTTGCCGGTGCTGCTGAAGCCGCGGCCGGAGGTGGAGATCGGGTTTGGCGAGGCGGTCTCCGATGGATAATTGGTCAAACTCGCTGCGAGTGTTCGCACGTGAGTAATACGACTCGGTTATTGTCGCTTGCTCATGTGGCGAGGTACAAAGCGGCAGATTGGATGTACGCCTGTATGCTGAATGCTCAGGTTATTTTCCTAACATGATGAGGACGATGCAGAATAAGTATCGGCCAATTCATGAAGATCATGTTAATTACAGCAAAACTGCATTGCAAATAAGTTTCGAATCGCTTGTGGGTCACCTACTTGCTGCATCGATATTTATTAGATTATCAAATGTCGTATTTACTGAATCATTAATATTTTCTGGGATTCTAACGCTTCAGGTATTTGTGGTTTTTACGTTCGATACACAGGCTAGAATTATTCTTATCGCGATGTGTGTTTCTGCGTTCTTCTACTTGGCTGAGGGTCTGACCAGTTTGGTGTTCTTACGAGGATTGGACAAATTTGTGCTCTCTGCCGTTTGCATCCTGAGTGGGACATTTTGGGGATACTTGGACTTCAACTTCGCGAAAGCAGGGTTGATGAAATCTCGTTAAAGCTAAAAAACACCACGAAGTGACGCTTTTGATATTCCGACTCATCACCGTTCCTTGTGCCTTCTAGGCTGGAGCTTCGGCAAGCTCTCGGCCGTGACCCGGATCAACCCGGTCATCCAGTCACCGTCGTCCCACCGCTCGCCGGGAACAAGCAGGCAGGGTTTCGCGCCCGGGTACGGGGACGCTTCGGCAACGTCGGGCGCCCAGGCGCGGCCGGCCGGGGTCGGCTTGACGAACAGCTGGTCGTCGCAGACTAGCGCCACCAGTTTTCCGCCGCAGTACAGGCCGTATTCGCCGAATATCTTGCGGGCCGACACGGGCCCGGCCGCGGCAATCTGTTCGAGGATGAGGTCGACCGTGGTCTGGGCCGAGGCCATCAGCGGCGCGCCGCGGCCAGCCCGACGCCGGACGCCACCAGGAGCCCGCCCGTGATCCTGTTCCGGAGCCGGCCGTATTTCTGCAAGGCGGAACGCGCCGAGCCGGCCGCGAGCGCCCAGGCGCAGTCGCCCGCGGCCAGAACCGCGACGAACACGGCGGCCAGGAGGGCGAGCTGAGATGCCGGATTGCCTGAAGGGTCGACGAACTGGGGCAGGAAGGCCGCGTTGAAGATCAGGGTTTTGGGGTTGACGACCGCCAGGATCGCGCCGCGCAGGGCGAGCCGCGACGGACGCCCGGCCCGCGCCTCGACCGCGTCGAGGTCGTCGGCCCAGCTGGTCCACGTCCGCACGCCCAGGACGATCAGGTAGGCGACTCCGGCCCAGCGGATCCAGGCGAGCGCATCGGCCGCGACCCCCACCAGCGTCGCCAGTCCCGCCACGACCAGCAGGAGCTGGAGCGCCACGCCGAGCGTCGTGCCCGCCACCGTGACCATGCCGAGGCGGGCACCGTGCCGGATGCTGGTCGCCACGATGGTCGCGACGTTCGGGCCCGGAACCGCGACCAGGAGGAGGGTCGCGGCGGCGAGCGCGACCGCGTGTCCGATCATCCTGCCTGTCCTTTTGTGGCGTCGGAAAGCACCGGCGCATTTCCACGAGAGGGAACCGCGGCCGTCGCGGTTTCCGCCCCGCGATGCTGAAACAGGGGCGGCGCGAATGCAACCGGGTATCGACCGCATCGTCGCGCTCGCGGCGGTGCCGGTTCGGCCCCGTTCGACGCGACCACAGCGGCGCGTCGGGGTGGGACGTGGCATCGTAGGCGCCCCAGACGGCCTGGTCCATGGTGATGGTGGCGCCCGTCATCATGCCGGATTCGTCGCTGGCCAGGAACGCGACCGCACGGGCCACCTCGGCGGGGTCGAGCAGCCGGCCCGTCGGCTGCCCGGCCGCCGCCTCGGCCAGCCAGTCCGGCCCGCGGCCGTGGAACTCGCGCTGGACGCGGTCCTCGTCGTCGGACGTCATCCAGCCGATGTTCAGGCCGTTGACCCGGATCAGGAAGAAGGGCGCCCGCGTGTTGACCGCGAACAGGGCATCGAAGGTCGCGGGCGTGGTGTCCAGGATCGTGCCCCGGTCGGTGTTGCCGGCCGCGTTCACCAGCACGTCGAGCCGCCCGAAGCCGTGGTCGGCCTCGTCGATGACGCGAACACAATCCTCGACGCTCGACAGGTCGGCGGCCACGAAGCGCGTCGCGCAGCCCGTGTCCGCCGTGATCCGCTCCGCCACCGCGCGGCCCTTGTCGGCGTTGCGGCCGCGACTCCCAGGCCCTGTGTGCCTCCCGTGACCACCGCGATCCTGCCGTCCAGCGATGCCGTCATGCGCCGTCCCTTCCCCCGTCGTGCCGTCTTGCTCCGTCAGGCGAGCCAGGCCGAGATCGCGGCCGCGACCTCGTCGGGCTCCTCCTCGTGGGCCGCGAGCGCGCCGCTGGTCGCGACGGTCTCGACCCGTCCGGTGGCGGCCAGCGCGTCCATCTCGGCGGCCGAGCGGCGCGGGGCCCCGCGGGGCCGCAGCACCAGGGTCGGCGGCAGGTCGCGGGCGAACAGGGCCAGGAACTCGGCCCGCGAGCCGGCGGGATCGAGGCCGCCGCTCACGAAGGCCGCGGTGCCGAACCGGCGCCGGGGCGTGGCCGCCACCGCGAGCTTGGACCGCAGCAGGGCGGGCGTGACCTTGGCGGGATCGGCGTAAACGTGCTCGCGCATCATCCGGGCCACGATCGGCCGGCTGAGGTTGAGCCGGTACAGAAGCGGGCCGACCACGGGCATCTCGATGGCGGCGCGGACGCGCCGCCGCAGCGCGGGCCGGCCGCCGTCCGTCATGGTGGGCAGCGGGCCGCGCCAGGTGGGCGCGATCAGGACCAGCCGGCCGAAGCGGCCGGGGTGGCGCCCGGCCGCCCTGACCAGGTATGTGGCGCCGTGCCCCGCCGCGATGCCGACCGCGCCGGGTCCCGGAACCGCGCCGAGGCACTCGTCTAGGAAGGCGTCCATGACGGCGGGGGACAGCGGGCGCCCGCGCGGGGCTTGCGCCCCGAAGCCCGGCCAGTCGCGCAGGGTGCAGCGGAGGGTGGCCGCGAGCCGCTCGGCCAAGGGCCGCATCTCGGTTCGCGTAGCGACCGACGACAGAGCAGGCAGCAGGAGCGCATCCCCGCCCCGCCCGATCACCTCGCCGGCCGCCGCGGCCCTGTCGCGGTTCCCCGTTTCGACCATCCCGTCCATGCGTTTCCGCCTCGCTCCGCCCCGACCCTCGCCGTAAGCCGGGGTCGTGGTCAATGGCGGGGAGGGGCGAGCCGCCCCGGAGCCGCCATCTTTTTGACGGTCTTCGGGTCCGATCTTCGGGTCTCGTCGAAGTCGTTCCGCGCTTCCTTGATACGGGGCCAGCTGCGGCCCAGCCAGCTCGCGAAGCCCGCGAGCGCCTGGAACATGCCCGTCCCGAGGTCCGTCAGCTCGTATTCGACCCGCGGCGGCACCTCCGGAAAATAGTGGCGCTCCACCAGACCGTCGCGTTCGAGGCCGCGAAGCGTCACGGTCAGCATGCGCTGGGTAATCCCGTCGATGCCATGGCGGATGGCGGAAAAGCGAAGCCGATGGTCCGGCGCTTCGGCGAGCAGCCACACGACGGACGTCGTCCACTTGTCGCCGAGCCTCGCCAGCACGTCGTGCGACACGCAGGGCTTCAGCAGCGGGGTCGGGGCGCCGTCGCGGCGGACCCGACCGGTCGTCGGAGCGGTCAAGAGTTCCTCCCGTGTGCCCGAGGCACGGAAACGTGCCGTCTTCCGGCGATCCCGCACGGGTATACATAGGGGGCCTTCGACGCGGAACGTGAAGGTGGACCCATGGTGGACGGCAAGGGAACGGTCCTGGTTTTCGGGGCGACCGGGCAGCAGGGCGGCTCCGTCGCGGACGCCCTGACGGCGGCGGGGTGGAATGTTCGGGCCCTGGTGCGCGAGCCGTTGTCGCAACGCTCGCAGGCCTTGCGCCGCAAGGGTGTCGAGGTCGTCCGGGGCGACTTCGCGGACCCGGCCTCGATTCGCGCCGCGATGGTGGGCGTGCACGGCATTTTCAGCGTCCAGCCCAGCTCGCCCGGCGGCACCGTGAGCGACGAGGACGAGGTGCGATTCGGCGTCGCGGTCGCGGATCTCGCGGTCGAGAGCGGCGTCGAGCACCTCGTCTACTCCTCGGGCGGCGCCGTCGGGGCCGAGCCGACCGGCATGGGGCATTTCGACAGCAAGGGCCGCATCGAGGCGCACATCCGCACCTTGCCGATCACCGCCACGGTCGTCCGGCCTGTGGCGTTCATGGAGATGCTGGTGATGCCGGGCTTTGGGCTCGACGGAGGCCGCTTCACCTTCTTCGCCAAGCCGGACCAGTCGATGCAGCTCCTGGCCGTGGAGGACATCGGCAAGTTCGTCGCCGCGATCTTCGCCAACCCGGCGCGGTTCGGCGGGGCAACGTTCGAGATCGCGAGCGACGCCGTGACGGGCCGCGACCTGGAAGCGGCGTTCACGGAAGCGGCCGGCCATCCCATCGGCTACGCGCGCTTTCCCGACGAGCTCCTGGCCGCCAATCCCTTTCTCGGGAAACTCACCGCGCTGCTGGACGAGGGTCCCCTCGCGGGCCACGCGGACCTCGACGCCCTGCGCGGGATCAATCCGGAGATGCGATCCTTCCGGTCGTGGCTCGCCGGAAGCGGGAGGACAGCGTTTCAACAGGCGCTCGGCACGCCGGGCCGATGGGCCTACGATCAGGCGTGACGATCCGACCGGTCGCGAAACCCACCTTCCGGCTCAAGCCGGAAGGTGGATGGACCAGGGCCCACCGGAATCAGCCGGCTTGACGCGCCGCAGCCATGTCCGGCGGACCCACTCGCCGTCGGCGCGCAGGCCGAGAAGGGCTATGTACGCGACGCCGGCCGCGGGCTGCTCCTGTTCCTCGCTCGGCCGGGCGCAGCGGTCTTCTTAAGGTCTGCCCGGGGTGAATCGCGCGGCAGGCCGTTTCGCGTCCGCCCGCCTTCCTCGAATTGACCCTGCTTGCCATTCATGTTCACTGCCGCGAACCCGAAACCCGTGCCGCAAGTGCGGGTCGGACGCCCCCGAGGACCCGACGTGAACGAACGCTACAACGCCCGCGAAGCCGAGCCGCACTGGCAGCGGATGTGGGCCGAGCGCGAGACTTTCCGCGCCCGCAACGACGACCCGCGGCCCAAATACTACGTGCTCGAAATGTTCCCCTACCCGTCGGGGCGCATCCACATGGGGCACGTCCGCAACTACGCCATGGGCGACGTGGTGGCGCGCTATCGCCGGGCCAAGGGGTTCAACGTCATCCATCCCATGGGCTGGGACGCGTTCGGCATGCCGGCCGAGAATGCCGCGATGCAGAACAAGACCCATCCCGCGGCCTGGACCTACGCCAACATCGACGCGATGCGGGGCCAGCTGAAGAGCATGGGCCTGTCGCTCGACTGGTGGCGCGAGATCGCCACCTGCGATCCCTCCTACTACAAGCACCAGCAGCGCATCTTCCTGGACTTCCTGGCCGCCGGGCTGGTCGACCGGCGCAAGTCCAAGGTCAACTGGGACCCGGTCGACGGTACCGTGCTGGCCAACGAGCAGGTGATCGACGGGCGCGGCTGGCGCTCGGGCGCCCCCGTGGAACAGCGCGAGCTGACCCAGTGGTTCCTGAAGATCACCGACTACGCGCCCGACCTTCTGGCCGCGCTCGACACGCTGGACGACTGGCCCGAGAAGGTGCGCCTGATGCAGCGCAACTGGATCGGCCGCTCCGAAGGGCTGCGATTCCGCTTCGGCCTCGCTGGTGCGCCCGACGGCTTTACCGACCTCGAGGTGTTCACGACGCGGCCCGACACGATGTTCGGGCCGACCTTTGCGGCGGTCGCGCCCGACCATCCGCTCGCCCGAGCGCTCGCGGCCGATAACCCCGAGGTCGCGGCCTTCTGCGAGGAATGCCTGCGGACCGGTACGTCCGAGAGCGCCATCGAGCGGGCCGAGAAGCTCGGGTTCGACACGGGGCTCCAGGTGACCCACCCGGCCGACCCGGCCTGGCGCCTGCCCCTCTTCATCGCCAATTTCGTGCTGATGAGCTACGGCTCGGGCGCCATCATCGGCTGCCCGGCGCACGACCAGCGCGACCTCGACTTCGCGCGCAAGTACGGCCTGCCGGTGCTCGACGTGTTCCTGCCGCTGGACGACGACACGCCGGTGGGCGACGTGGCCTTCGTGCCGCCCAAGGAGCAGGTGGTGCGCTACGTGCGCTGGCTCGGCGAGACCGGCGCCGTGCTGACCGGCAAGGACGCGATGGCGCAAACGCTCGCGGCCTTCGTGGACCGGGGCTGGGGCGAGGCGCGGGTCCAGTACCGCCTGCGCGACTGGGGCATCTCGCGGCAGCGCTACTGGGGCTGCCCGATTCCCGTGATCCATTGCGAGGCGTGCGGCACCGTGCCGGTGCCGGTGGCCGACCTGCCCGTGACCCTGCCCGCCGACGTGACGCTGGACGCGCCCGGCAACCCGCTCGACCGTCACCCGACCTGGCGGACCGTGGCCTGCCCGCAATGCGGCGCGTCCGCGCGGCGGGAAACCGACACCATGGACACGTTCGTGGACTCGTCCTGGTACTTCGCCCGCTTCACCGATCCGTGGAACCTGGACAGCCCGACCACGCCCGCGGTCGCCGACCGCTTCCTGGCCGTGGATCAGTATATCGGCGGCATCGAGCACGCGATCCTGCACCTCCTGTATTCACGCTTCTTTACCCGCGCCATGCGCAAGGTCGGCCTGCTCGACCTCGACGAGCCCTTCGCGGGCCTGTTCACGCAGGGGATGGTGGTGCACGAAACCTATCGAGCGGCCGACGGGGTCTGGGTGTCGCCCGAGGACGTCCGCATCGAGGGCATGGGCCCCGACCGGCGCGCTTCCCTGATCGCCACGGGCGAGCCCGTCGGCATCGGCGCGATCGAGAAAATGTCGAAGTCCAAGCGCAACATCGTCGATCCCGACGACATTATCGCGACCTACGGAGCCGACACGGCGCGCTGGTTCATGCTGTCCGACAGCCCGCCCGACCGCGACGTGATCTGGACCGAGGAGGGCGTGCAGGGCGCCGCCAAATTCGTGCAGCGCTTTCACCGGCTGGTGGGCGAACTGGCCGGGCTGGCGCGCCGCGCCGACGTGGCGGCGGGCCGCAGAGGCGGCGCCGCGCTCGCGGTCCGCAAGGCGGCCCACAAGGCGCTGGTCCGGATCGAGGACGACATCGGGCGGCTGCGCTTCAACCGCTGCGTGGCCCACATCTACGACCTGTGCAACCAGCTGTCCGCCGCGGTCGGCGACATCGACGCGCCCGACCTGGACGCAGGGCTCCCGTCGGCGTTCGGCGAGGCTGCCGCGATCCTGGTGCAGGTCACGGCGCCCTTCATGCCCCACCTGGCCGAAACCGGATGGGCGGCGCTCGGCCACGACACGCTGGTGTCGGCCGCACCGTGGCCGGAGGCCGACCGCTCGCTCACGGTCGAGGACCTGATCACCCTGCCGGTGCAGATCAACGGCCGCAAGCGCGCCGAGATCACGGTGGAGCGGA